>CAMCZF010000001.1 GCA_945885775.1 Rhodoferax sp. OV413
CACTCAAGGACGCGCTCAACGAGGCCATGCGCGACTGGGTCGCCAATGTGGACAACACCTTCTACATCATCGGCACCGTGGCCGGGCCGCACCCCTACCCGATGATGGTGCGCGATTTCCAGAGCGTGATCGGCAAGGAATGCCTGGTACAAATGCCCGAGATGCTGGCCCAGCAGGGTTGTCGCGGGCCGCAGCCCGATGCGGTGATCGCCTGCGTCGGCGGCGGCAGCAATGCCATGGGCATTTTCCACCCCTACATCGCGCACGACGGCACCCGCCTGATCGGCGTGGAGGCGGCGGGCGAAGGCATGGATTCGGGCCGCCATTCGGCCTCGCTGCAGCGGGGCAGCCCAGGCGTGCTGCACGGTAACCGCACCTATGTGCTGCAGGACGACAATGGTCAGGTCACCGAAACCCACAGCATCAGCGCCGGCCTGGACTATCCCGGCGTCGGCCCGGAACACGCCTTCCTCAAGGACATCGGCCGTGCCGAGTACGTTGGCATCACCGACACGGAAGCGCTGGCGGCCTTTCACTACCTGTGCCGCACCGAGGGCATCATCCCGGCGCTCGAGTCCAGCCACGCCGTGGCCTACGCCATGCAACTGGCCAAGACCATGCGCCCGGACCAGTCCATCCTGGTCAACCTGTCAGGCCGGGGCGACAAGGACATCGGCACGGTGGCCGACCTTAGCAACGGCGACTTTTACTGCCGCCCCAGCTGCCAGGGCCAGTCGGTCAAGGGCGGCGGGGTGCAATTGGTGTCACTGGCGGCCTTGGGAGCCAAAGCATGAGCCGCATTGCCAGCACGCTGGCGGCGCTCAAGCAGCAGGGCAAGAAGGCGCTGATCCCCTATGTCACCGCCGGCTACCCGTTTGCCGACGTCACGCCGGAGCTGATGCACGCCATGGTGGCCGGCGGCGCCGACATCATTGAACTTGGCGTCCCGTTCTCCGACCCCAGCGCCGATGGCCCGGTAATCCAGAAGGCCGGCGACCGTGCGCTGGCGCTGGGCATCGGCATGGTGCAGGTGCTGGCCATGGTCCGAGCCTTCCGCGCCACCAACAGCACAACGCCGGTGGTCCTGATGGGCTACGCCAACCCGGTCGAACGCTACAACCAGAAACATGCCCGCGCCGATGGTGCCAGCGCCTTTGTGCACGACGCCGCAGCGGCGGGCGTGGACGGCGTGCTGGTGGTGGACTACCCGCCCGAAGAGTGCGAAGACTTTGCCGCTGAGCTGGCCCGCCACGGCCTGGACCTGATCTTCCTGCTGGCGCCCACCAGCACCGACGAGCGGATGGCCCAGGTGGCACGGGTGGCCACAGGTTACGTTTACTACGTGTCGCTCAAGGGCGTGACTGGGGCCGGCACTCTGGACACCGCCGCCGTAGAGGCCATGCTGCCACGCATCCGCCAGTTTGTCAGCGTGCCGGTGGGCGTGGGCTTTGGCATCCGCGATGCTGCCACCGCCAAGACCATCTCCAAAGTAGCCGACGCCGTGGTGATTGGCAGCAAAATCATCCAGCTGCTGGAAGACCAGCCGCGTGAAAAGGTGGCTGCCACTGCGCAAAAGTTTTTAAGCGAGATTCGCCTGGCGTTGGACGCGGGCTGACGGTTTGCAAATGCACTATGCCCCAGGTACAGTTAGTGCGCTTACGGAAGGGGAGAAAATGCCAATTGAGTGGGCCACAGTCGCCATACCAAGTGAGTACATTGCAAGGTTTTTTGCTATTTTTATATCAGTGACTTATGCAATATCCAAGTGGGTTACGATGATTTTCATTGCTTCTTCGACCTGAATAGCACACGAGGGTTTGAGGACTAAAACACGTCAGGCCTTTCAATACATGCCGTCTAAGCGCCACCCCCTTCCTCAGTTTCTTACCGGTCGCGTCTCCCAGCTGGTTTATGAGAGGTGGCTTTCCCGCAAGGCGGCCGCCCACCTAAAACGGGACCAAAAGCGCGGCTATGAGGACGTTTCCGGCTCGCTGTATCGCGATCAGATTCACGATGCAGTGTTGGCGAGCGAAGGCCTGGACTACTACACAGGGGAAGAGCTCGATTGGAGTCTTCTTAGCAAGTACAACAACGAAGATTCAGCCGCAGGCAAGCACACTTACAAGGCGGGATTCGCGCTTCTCCCCACGATCGACCATATCGAGTCTGCTCGCATGAACTCAGGGTTTCACATCTGCGGCTGGCGAACTAATGACGCAAAGCACGACCTGACACACCACGAGTTCATTCAGCTTTGTAAACTCGTACTCCAGAAGGCAGGGTTAAATGTCACCAGCGAGGCCTAACACCTCGCTCAACCGGACCCGCTATGGCAAGCCTGCAGTTAAAAACTGGCATCGCATCAGCAACCACCCCAGAAAAACCACCCGAGGCTGCGCTGCGCGCCACCCTTTTGACGCTGCCGAGCAGCGCAGCGGCTGGCGGATCAAGAGGCTCAGATGTTTGAGCCCGCAAGGCGAGTTTCTGAGCCTCCCGCCGGGCGCGAGCAGCGCAGGGGAGTCGCGACAGCGACCAGCGGCTTAGGGTGGCGCGCAGCGCAGCCTCGGGTGGTTTTGGCCGAAGCCGCCGGAATACTGGAGAGCAACACGCCGTTGTCGGATAATGCCTCGATGTTGGACGCCCTTGGGAACCGAACTGGAGACCGCTATGAGCTGGCTTGAAAAACTGCTGCCCCCGAAGATTCAACACACCGATCCGGCAGACCGGCGCAGCGTGCCCGAAGGACTGTGGATCAAATGTCCCAGTTGCGAGACAGTGCTGTACAAGACCGACCTGGAGCACAACCAAAATGTCTGCCCGACCTGCAGCCACCACCACCGCATCGGGGCGAGGGCCCGGCTTAACCTGTTTTTGGACAATGAAGGGCGCTATGAGATCGGGCAGGAGGTGCTGCCTGTGGATGCCCTCAAGTTCAAGGACAGCCGCAAGTACCCGGAACGGCTCAAGGAAGCTTTGGAGAACACCGGCGAGACCGACGCGCTGGTGGTGATGGGCGGCGCTGTGCTGGGCATCGGCGTGGTGGCAGCCTGCTTTGAGTTCGAGTTCATGGGTGGCAGCATGGGTTCGGTGGTGGGTGAGCGATTTGTACGCGGCGTACACACCGCCATCGAGCAAAAAGTACCCTTCATCTGCTTCACCTCCACCGGTGGTGCGCGCATGCAAGAGGGCTTGCTAAGCCTGATGCAAATGGCCAAGACCAACGCTTCGCTGACGCGGCTGGCCAAAAAAGGCCTGCCCTATATCAGTGTGCTGACCGACCCCACCATGGGAGGCGTCAGCGCCGGTTTTGCGTTCTTGGGCGATGTGGTGGTCGCCGAGCCCAAGGCCTTGATCGGCTTTGCCGGCCCGCGTGTGATCGAGTCGACGGTGCGCGTGACGCTGCCTGAGGGCTTCCAGCGGTCTGAGTTTCTGCAAACCAAGGGGGCGATCGACTTCATCTGCGACCGGCGTGAACTGCGTAAAACCCTGGCCAGCACCCTGGCCATGCTGCAGCGCCAGCCCGCCGAGGCCGTAGGTTGATCAGACGGTCAGCAATACCAGGCCCTGCAGGTGGCCCAGCACAATGGCAGCTACCTGCAGCAAGACCAGCAGCGCCAAGGGCGACAGGTCAACACCGCCGACCAGCGGCACCAGGCGCCGAATCGGCGTTAACGGCGGCGCACACAGGCGCTCCACCACGTCTGCCATGACGGACGCGGTCTGCACCCAGGACAGGACGGCGTAGACAATCAGCAGCCCGGTCAAACCCGAAATCGCCAAACGCACCACCCCAAACCCAGCCAGGATAGGCACAGCAAACAGGCCATCGTCGGCACCGGCGAGCAGCCACAACACCATGAACTGCGCCAACTGCAACAGGTAAGCCCCCGCCAGACTGGCTGTGTCCAATGCGCCCACCGCAGGCAGCACCCGACGCAAGGGCAGCACCAGCCAGTCGGTCAGGGCGAACACAAAACGACCCAGCGGATTGCCCGAGCGTGCTGACATGGGGATGCGCTGGTGCTGCATGTACACCCGCAGCAGGCAGCTGCCGCCCACCACGCCGGTCACCACTTCGAGCAGCAGGGAAATAATCTGATAGAGCATGATGAGGTTGGGTAAAACTTCCCGAATCATAGCGACCCGGCGCCAGCCAACTAAAATCAATGGTTGTCCCACCGCCCGATGCGAGCACCAGCCCCATGTCTGAAACCACGACCCACGCCCCCGTCCACGACGAGAACCAGCTCATGCTGGAGCGGCGTGACAAACTCAAAGCCATCCGCGCACTGCAGGCGCAGGGTCATGGCGTGGCTTTCCCCAATGACTTCAAGCCGACCGACCGTGCCGATGCACTCTTCGCTGCGCATGCTGGCCAGACTCCAGAGGGCCTACTGGCCCAGGGCAGCGTGGCCAAAGTGGCCGGTCGCATGATGCTTAAGCGGGTGATGGGCAAGGCCAGCTTCTGCACGCTGCAAGACAGCACTGGCCGCATCCAGATCTATATTAAGGGCGAGGACGTGGGTGAGGCGGTGTATGCCAGCTTCAAACACTGGGATCTGGGCGACATCGTGGCAGCCGAAGGCACGATGTTCAAGACCAAGACCGGCGAGCTGTCGATCCACGCTACCCAGGTGCGCCTGCTGACCAAAAGCCTGCGCCCCATGCCCGACAAGTTCCACGGCATCGCCGACCAGGAAGTGAAGTACCGGCAGCGCTATGTCGACCTGATGATGGACGAGACGGCGCGCCAGCGCTTCACGGCGCGCAGCAAGGCTGTGAG
Organism: Rhodoferax sp. OV413; assembly: GCA_945885775.1. Lineage (GTDB taxonomy): Bacteria > Pseudomonadota > Gammaproteobacteria > Burkholderiales > Burkholderiaceae_C > Rhodoferax. The sequence goes on from CAMCZF010000001.1 coordinate 4,784, forward strand.
CGGCATCCGCGAGTTCATGGTGGCGCACAACTTCTTGGAAGTCGAGACGCCCATGCTGCACCCGATCCCCGGCGGCGCCAATGCCCGGCCCTTTACCACTCACCATAACGCGCTGGACCAGCAAATGTTTTTGCGCATCGCTCCTGAGCTCTACCTCAAACGGCTGATCGTGGGAGGCTTTGAGCGGGTGTTCGAGATCAACCGTAACTTCCGCAATGAAGGCATCTCGGTGCGGCACAACCCCGAGTTCACCATGATGGAGTTCTACGCGGCCTACTGGGACTACCAGGACCTCATGACTTTCACCGAAAGCCTGGTGCGCGACGCCGCGCGCAAGGCCGTGGACACGCTGCAGCTCAGCTACGACGGCAAACCGGTGGACCTGGCCCTGCCCTTTGAGCGGCTCACCATCCGCGAGGCCATCGTCAAATACACCGAAGCGGCACTGACGCTTGACGATGGCAGTGGCCTGAGGGTCGACAACCCGGCTTGGCTGATCAACGCTTTACGCAGGCTCGGCCTGTCGGAAGCCAAACACAAGCTCTCGGGCCGCTCGCTGGCCAGCCTGCAAGTGCTGTACTTTGAGGAAACCGTGGAAGACAAGCTCTGGCAGCCCACCTTTATTTGCGAGCATCCGGTGGAAATCTCACCGCTGGCGCGCGAGAGCGACCACAAACCCGGTGTGACCGAGCGCTTCGAGCTCTACATCACCGGGCGCGAGTTCGGCAACGGCTTTTCAGAGCTGAACGACGCCGAAGAACAAGCGGCACGGTTTCATGCCCAGGTCGAGGCCAAGGACAGTGGCGATGACGAGGCCATGTACTTCGACCACGACTTTGTACGGGCGCTGGAGTACGGCATGCCACCCACCGGCGGCTGCGGCATTGGCATCGACCGGCTGATGATGCTGCTGACCGACAGCCCGAGCATCCGCGACGTGATCCTGTTCCCTGCCCTGCGCCGCGAGGGCGGGCACTGAGCCGCATTTGAACTACCTGGGCCACTACGCCCCCGAGCTGCAAGCGCGGGTGCAGGGGCTGCTCACCCAGGGCGAGCTGGGCGCCTGGCTGCTGGCGCGCTACCCGAAGGCCCACGGCCTGCGCACCGACCGCGCGCTGTACGACTACATCCAGGGCCTGAAAACCGAGTTTTTGCGCGGCGCCGAACCGCTGAGCCGGGCCTGCTTTGACAGCAAACTGCACACCGTGGCACACGCCCTGGGCACCCACACCGCGGTATCGCGGGTGCAGGGCTCGCGCCTCAAAGCCAAACGCGAAATCCGCGTCGCGGCGCTGTTCAAGGACACACCCCTGCCATTTTTGACCATGATCGCGGTGCACGAGCTGGCCCACTTCAAGGAACGCGAACACAACCGCGCTTTCTACCAGCTCTGCGCCCACATGGCAACCGAATACCACCAGCTCGAGTTTGACCTGCGGGTTTACCTGACGCACCTGGAGTCCGGTGGTGCCAAGCTGTGGGTAGCGCCGAGTGCGGAGGGGCGGCCAACGGACTGAGGTTTGAGGCACTCCGGTCTTGATCAGATCCATCAGCGGAATGCGGGCACCATGGTTGGAGAGCAGCTGGGGGAACAATACAGCGGTAGTTGAACGAACACCTGCGCCGCGCACCAACCCTCGCGCCAGATCAGGGTGGTGGGGCGTTCGGCGCAGCGGCATCAAGGAGGAGCCCAACGGGCGGGGGACAGCCGCGGAGCCGAATGCCCCGCCGGCCTGATCCTAGAAGTCAGCGCCAGAGCTCAGCCACCCGAGCGCTTGACCACGTAGCCAAGAGCCACCAAGGATGCCATCACCCGCTCCACGTGGTCGCCCTGCACCTCGATCACCCCATCCTTGACCGTGCCACCCGAGCCACAAGCCGCCTTGAGTTGCTTACCCAAAGCGGTCAGTTCAGCGGGCGCCAGCGGCAGGCCCTTGACCAGCGTGACGCCCTTGCCAGCCCGGCCCTTGGTCTCGCGTGACACGCGCACCACGCCATCGCCAACCGGCTGGGGACGGGCGCTGCGGCAAACGCACTGCGCCAGAGGCTGACGGCACACCGGGCACATACGGCCGGTCTCGGTGGAGTAGACCAGGCCGCCAGAGGAGGAACGAGACTTCATGGGCAGCTATTCTATTTGTAGCTGAAACCCCAATACCGACGGGGGCTATGTGCCAAAATCATGTCCTATCAAACATCCGCTAGGAACCACGCCAATGTCACGTCCAAGCCTTTGGGCTCCCAAGGTGGCCAGCCTGATCCAGGGCGGCAACAGCGCCGCCGCACTGGCACAGATCAAGGTAGCGCCCAGTGTGAAAGACCTGCAGGATTTGCGCAAGCTGCTGGGCCAAGGCCAACTGCTGGCCAAGCACCCAGCGATCGACCAGGCCACCGCCGACCAGATTGCGGCTCTGTCCGCGCCACGACTGCACCGCTCACCCTGAGCCGCTCGGGGTGCCAAATGCCGATCAGCTCAGGGCAGCAGCCCGAGCGCGTGCATGTAGTCGGGCTGCACCATCAATTCGCCCCATTCCAGCGCCGGGCCACGCGGCAACAGGGCCAGACGGCGTTCCTCGCTGCCCTCCCAGGGTTGCCACTCCTCTTTGAGCTGGGCCTCGGTCAGGCCGCTGATCAGGGCATCCAACACCGCACCGCCGCCCAGCGACTGGTTGCACAGCAGCACCAGGTCGCAGCCGGCATTGAGTGCGGCCACGGCGGCCTGGGCGTGGCTGACCGGCGCACCGTCAAGCACGCGGGCACCGGCCATCGACAGATCGTCACTGAACACCGCGCCGCCAAAACCGAGCTGGCCGCGCAGGATGTCGCCCAGCCAGCGCTGCGAAAAACCGGCTGCTCGGGCATCAACCTTGGGGTAGACCACGTGCGCTGGCATCACTGACGACAGGGTGGTGTTCAGCCAGCCATAGGGCGCAGCGTCCTCAGACAGGATGGCTTTAAGGCTGCGTCGGTCCACCGGCAGATCGGTGTGGGAATCAGCGCGTACAAAGCCGTGACCCGGAAAATGCTTGCCGCAGTTGGCCATGCCGCTTTGCAGCAGGCCGTGCATCAGGCTTTTGGCCAGCAGGCTGACCACGCGCGGGTCGCGGCCAAAAGCGCGGTCGCCGATGACGCCGCTGGCGCCATAGTCCAGGTCCAGCACCGGCGTGAAACTCAAATCGACGCCGCAGGCGCGCAGCTCGGCGCCCAGCACGTAACCGCAGGCGGTGGCGGCATTGGTGGCGCGCATGGCACCACTGCCCTCCCCGCCCTGGCCGTCTTGCAACCAGAGCTCACCCAGTGCCCGCATTGGCGGCAGGTGGGTGAAACCGTCGGTCTTGAAGCGCTGCACCCGGCCACCTTCGTGGTCCACACAAATCAAGAGGTCAGCGCGCAGTTTCTTGATGCTGCGGCAAAGGGCGCTGAGTTGCGCCCGGTCCTGCCAGTTGCGTGCAAACAGAATCAGCCCACCTACCAGTGGGTGCTTGAGGCGCTGCCGGTCAAGCTTATTTAGGCTCACGCCTTCAATGTCGATGATGAGGGGAGCGTGTTGGGTCATGAAGATATCCAGGGATTTTGCTATATATTTTATAGCTATATCGCTATATTTGACGGGGCCTAGAGGCCTATTTAATCATTATTTTTTTCTACCACCACAAAGCTGGCGGCGTAGTCGGTTTCATCCGTCACAGTCACATGGGCACGAAGGCCTTGGCCCTCAAACCAGGTTTTCAGGCCGCCATGCAGCACGATCACAGGCTGGCCGCTCGGCAGCTTGCCCACCTCGCACAGGCGCCAGCTCATCGGCATGCGCATGCCCAGGCCAATTGCCTTGCTGAAAGCCTCCTTGGCGCTGAAGCGGGTAGCCAGGTAGCGGAGGCCGCGTTCGGGCCAGCGGGCACTGCGGCTGCGCCAGGTGACCAGTTCGGCGTCACTGAGGATTTTTTGGGCGAAACGCTCGCCATGGCGCTCTAAGCTGGCGCGGATGCGGCGCACGTCACAAATGTCGGTGCCAATGCCGTAAATCATCTGCCGTGCAGCTCAGCGGTTTCAGGCCGCGCCGTGGGCGTCGGCAATGCAACGCAGGTAGTCACCAACGGCGGCGCTGTAGCCCATCTCCAGCGCGTCGGCGATCAGCGCATGGCCAATTGACACCTCTTGCACGCCCGGTACCTCGCGCAAAAAGGCAGTCAGGTTGTCGCGGTTGAGGTCGTGCCCGGCGTTGATGCCCAGGCCAGCGGCGCGGGCGGCACGGGCGGCTTCGGCGAAACGCTTCAACTGCGTGGCCCGCGCAGGCGTGGCCCAGGCCGCGGCATAAGGTTCGGTGTAAAGCTCCACCCGGTCAGCGCCGACCGCGCGGGCTGCGGCCATGGCCGAGGCATCAGCGTCCATGAACAGGCTGACCCGCGCCCCTAGGGCATGGGCCTGTGCAATCAGCGGACGCAGCCGTTCGGCGTCGGTCGGGAAATTCCAGCCGTGGTCGCTGGTGAACTGGCCCTCTGCATCGGGCACAAAGGTGACCTGCTGCACCGGCAAGAGGCGCGCCCGCACATCGGCCACGACCGCCATCAGGTTGTGGAATGGGTTGCCCTCGATGTTGTATTCGCGTCCAGGCCATTGCTGCACAAGGGCTGCAAGTTCCGGTACATCCGCGGCGCGAATGTGCCGCTCGTCGGGCCGCGGGTGCACGGTGATGCCTTTGGCGCCGGCTTGAAGGCACAGTGTGGCGGCGCGAGTCAGGCTGGGGATGCCAAGGTGACGGGTGTTGCGCAGGGTGGCAACCTTGTTGACGTTGACGGAGAGTGCGGTGGTGTTCATAGGGATTGCAGGTCGATCATCATTTGCCGGGTACGCAGGGTGCCCACGCCGCAATGGTAATTCAGCAGGGCGCGCAGTTGCGGCTTGAGCTCAGCCATCACCGCAGCGCAAGTGCGCAGGGTGGTGGCAAACGGCGCGTTATTGCCCAGCACTTGCTGCAGTTCGGCCCATTGTGAACCGCTCAGGCTGGCGCGATCCGTCGCGGCCGTCTGGCGCAGGCCGCCTTCGGGCACCAGGCTGTAGCGCGCGTCAGGGTCCAACACGCCAAGCGTCATGGTTTGGGCATCCAGCAGCGGCAGCAGGCCGATCTCGCGCAGCAACAGCAGCTCAAAGGCCCGCAGCGCCGCCTGCAACAGTTCGGCGTGGCCACTGGCCAAGACTGCTGTCACTTGCGCGTATAGATCAAACAGGGCCGGGTGCGGGTCATCCCGCGCCAGCAACGTGAGCAGCAACTCATTGAGGTAGTACCCCGACAGCAAGGCGTCGCCAGTGGGCATGACATGGCCACCTACCCACTCTGCAGCCTTCAGGGTGCGGATTTCAGTGTCGCCACCAAAATTCAGACGCAGCGGCTGCAATGGCAGCAAGATCGGCCGAAAGTTGGAGCTGGGCCGCTTCGCTCCCTTGGCCACCAAGGCGATACGCCCATGGTGCCGCGTGAACACCTCAAGAATAAGGCTGGACTCGCTCCAGTCGTAGCGGTGCAGCACATAGGCTGGCTCATCAGAAAACCGGTTACTCGTAGCCAAAGCTGCGCACCCGCGCTTCGTCGTCGGCCCAGCCTGAGCGCACTTTGACCCAGAGCTCGATGAACACCTTGGCATCCAGCAGTTTTTCCAGTTCGACCCGGGTCTCGGTGCCGATGCGCTTGATGCGCTCGCCCTTGTCACCAATCACCATGGCCTTGTGGGTGTCTCGCTCGACAACGATGGTGGCGGCGATACGCAGCAAGCGCTTTTGCTTGCCGCGCCCGGCCTCTTCGCCAAATTTGTCGATGATCACGGTCGAGGTGTAGGGCAACTCGTCGCCAGTCAGGCGAAACAACTTTTCACGCACCGTCTCGCTGGCCAGAAATTTCTCACTGCGATCGGTCAGCTCATCTTCAGCGTACCACCAGGACTGCTCGGGTAAAAAGCGCTCGCATAGGACCAGCAGGCGTTCGATATCCCGGGCATTCTTGGCCGACATCGGGACAAATTCGGTAAACGCATGGCGTTGTTGCATCTCTTGCAGCCAGGGCGCAATGTCGCCGCGGCGGTGGATCTGGTCGAACTTGTTGGCCACCAGCAGCGTCGGAATATCTTTGCCCAGCAAGCCGAGCACGCGGGCATCAGCCTGATTGAACTGACCAGCCTCCACCACAAACAGGATCAGGTCAACATCGCCCACCGCGCCCAGCACCGTCTTGTTGAGCGAGCGGTTCAAAGCGTTGTTGTGTCGGGTCTGGAAGCCCGGGGTGTCAACAAACACGAACTGGGTCGCACCCTGGGTGCGCATGCCGGTAATCCGGTGTCGGGTGGTTTGCGCCTTGCGCGAAGTGATGCTGATCTTCTGGCCTACCAGCGCATTGAGCAGGGTGGACTTGCCCACATTGGGCTTGCCAACAATGGCGATCAAGCCACAGCGCTGGCCTGGCACAGGCACCCCGCCCGCCGGCGCAGCACGCAAGCCCTTGAGCATGCTGGCCAAGGCCGCAGCCTGGTCATCGGCACTGGGCTCGGCGGTGTCGTCTTGGTTGTCAGTGGTCGATTCAGTCGCGTTCATTTGCTTGCCCCAGCTTTCAGTGTTTGCAGCATGGCCGTAGCTGCAGCCTGCTCGGCGGCGCGGCGCGAGCCGCCAATGCCACGCTCGGCCAGGCCGAATTCGGTGATTTCACATTCGACATCAAAGGTCTGCTTGTGCGCCACTCCCAGGGTGCCGACCACCCGGTACAGGGGCAGTTTCATCTTGCGTCCCTGCAGCCATTCCTGCAACTCGGTTTTCGGGTCCTTGCCGATCGCCTCCATCTGCGGATTGATCTCGACCCCCTTGAACAAACGTTGCACCAGGGCTTGCGCAGCAGCAAAGCCGGCGTCCAGGTGCACTGCGCCGATCACGGCCTCGAGTGCATCGGCCAGAATAGAAGGTCGCTTTTGCCCACCAGAACGCGCCTCGCCCTCTCCCACTCGCAACACCTCTGGCAAACCCAGCGCCAGTGCCAGTTGATGCAGCGTGTCCTGCTTGACCAAATTGGCGCGCACACGCGACAGGTCACCTTCGGGCAGGGCCTTGAGCTGCGCATACAGCAGGTCGGCGACCGCCAGGTTCAGCACCGAGTCGCCCAAAAACTCCAGCCTCTCGTTGTGGTCAATGGAGAAACTGCGGTGCGTCAGCGCCTGCGTCAGCAGTTGAGGTGTCGCGAAATCATGCTGCAAGCGCTGCTGCAAGGCGACCAGTCCGTCGTTCACTCGCAACGACCTTGGCGCGGGCAAAGTCTGACTGGGACCATTCGGCTCAATTGAAAGACCCAATGCGCTTGAGGTTGCCAAAATTCATCCAGACAAAGAACGCACGCCCCACGATGTTTTTGTCCGGTACGAAACCCCAGTAGCGCGAGTCGAGCGAGTTATCGCGGTTGTCGCCCATCATGAAGTAGTGACCCGCTGGCACCTTGCACACCACGCCCTCGGCGCTGTAACGACAGTTTTCCTTGAAAGGAAAATCATCTGCGCCAGGCACAAAACCCGGCCGGTCATCGTCATTCAGCACCCGGTGCCGACGCTCGCCAAAGGTTTCCTCGTACTGCTTGAAGTAGCGCATCACGTCTTCGTCAAAAAACTCAGGCACTGCCGCGGTGGGCATCGCTTGGCCATTAATGGTGAGTCGCTTGTTGATGTAGGCCACCTCGTCACCGGGCACGCCGACCACGCGCTTGATGTAGTCAAGGCTGGGTTTGGGCGGGTAGCGAAAGACCATCACGTCGCCACGCATGGGCGGCGTGCCTTCGGTGATCTTGGTATTGAGCACCGGCAGCCGCAAACCGTAGTGAAACTTGTTGACCAGGATCAGGTCACCGATCCACAGCGTCGGGATCATCGAGCCCGAGGGGATTTTGAAAGGCTCAAAAAGGAAAGAGCGCAGCAGGAAAACGGCCAGGATTACCGGGAATAAACCCGCCGTCCAGTCAAGCCACCAGGGTTGCGCCAGAACGGCCGCCCGGGCTGGCGCAGTGTCCGTGTCAACTTGGGTGATGCCCATTTTGAGCAACTCTTGGCGACGCTGCACAGCCTGCGCCTCCAGCAGGGCCGCAGCCTTCTGCCTCGCCGGCAAAAAATGAAAGCGTTCCGCAAGCCAGTAGACGCCCGCGACAAGCGTGGCCAAAAACAACAGCAGCGCGAAGTTGCCCTCGACCATACCGAAGTACCAAGAGCCGGCATAGCCCGCAAAGGCTGCGAGCACAAATGCTGTGAGGGCCTGCATCAATCGTCCACCTGCAGAATTGCCAGAAAGGCCTCTTGTGGCACTTCTACGGAGCCAATTTGCTTCATGCGTTTTTTCCCTGCTTTTTGTTTGTCGAGGAGCTTGCGTTTGCGCGAAATATCGCCGCCGTAACACTTGGCGATCACGTTCTTGCGAAGGGCTTTGATTGTCTCACGCGCAATGATGTTGGCCCCAATGGCGGCCTGGATCGCCACGTCATACATCTGGCGCGAAATGATCTCTCGCATCTTGGCAACCACCGCTCGACCGCGGTATTGCGACTGCGACCGATGCACGATGATGGACAGCGCGTCCACCTTGTCGCCATTGAGCAAGATATCGACCTTAACCACGTCGGCGGCGCGGTACTCCTTAAACTCGTAATCCATCGAAGCGTAGCCGCGAGATACCGATTTCAGCTTGTCAAAAAAGTCCAGGACGATCTCAGCCAGCGGCATCTCATAGGTGAGCATGACCTGCCGACCATGGTAGGCCATGTTCATCTGCATGCCGCGCTTTTGGTTGGCCAGCGTCATCACCGCACCCACATAGTCTTGGGGCATGTACAGGTGCACCGTGACAATGGGCTCGCGGACTTCATCCAGCCGACCCTGGTCGGGCATCTTGGACGGGTTCTCCACCATGCGCACCTCGCCGTCGGCCTGAACCACCTGGTACACCACACTGGGCGCAGTGGTGATCAGGTCTTGGTCGAACTCTCGCTCGAGCCGCTCCTGCACGATCTCCATGTGCAGTAGGCCGAGAAAGCCGCAGCGAAAACCAAAGCCCAGCGCCTGTGACACTTCGGGCTCGTAATGCAGCGACGCGTCGTTGAGCTTGAGCTTTTCCAAGCTGTCACGCAAGCCCTCATACTGGTTGGCCTCAGTCGGGTAGAGCCCGGCAAACACCTGAGGCTGAATTTCCTTGAACCCGGGCAGCGCCTCGGTGGCTGTGAGCGCCGCACCGCCTGTACCTGGTTTGATCAAGGTGACGGTATCACCCACTTTGGCCGCCTGCAGTTCGCGGATGCCGGCAATGATGTAACCGACCTCGCCCGCCTCCAGCGAGGGCCGCGGCTCATTGCCCGGCGTGAAGACACCCAGCGTGTCGGCGTTGTAGGTGGCGCCGGTGGCCATCAACTTAATGCGTTCGCCGCGGGCCAACCGGCCGTCAACGACACGCACCAACATCACAACACCCACATAGCTGTCAAACCAGCTGTCAATGATCATGGCGCGCAGCGCGCCTTTGGGGTTGCCTTTGGGAGCTGGAATACGGGCGACCACGGCCTCAAGTATTTCGTCAATGCCCATGCCGGTCTTGGCCGAACAGGGGATGGCGTCCGTGGCGTCGATGCCGATGACATCCTCGATTTCGATCTTGGCGTTCTCCGGATCAGCGTTGGGCAGATCCATCTTGTTGAGCACCGGCACCACCTCGACCCCAAGGTCCAGCGCGGTGTAGCAATTGGCCACAGTCTGCGCTTCAACGCCCTGGCTGGCATCGACCACCAGCAGCGCGCCCTCGCAGGCCGACAGGGAGCGACTGACTTCGTATGAGAAGTCTACGTGGCCAGGTGTGTCAATCAAATTCAGGTTATAGGTCTGACCGTCAAGGGCCTTGTAATGCAGCGCCGCGGTCTGTGCCTTGATGGTTATCCCACGCTCTTTCTCGATGTCCATCGAGTCCAGCACCTGCGCCTCCATCTCGCGTTCCTGCAAGCCGCCACAACGCTGGATCAGGCGGTCAGCCAGGGTCGACTTACCATGGTCAATGTGGGCAATGATCGAGAAATTTCTGATGTGATTCATCAACGGGAACGTTCAAGTGATTGAATTAAAAGCGTCTGACCAAGAAAAAAGGGCGCGTCGGAATTGGACGCGCCCTGAACCAACAGTCTTTGGCAACTGCGAAAGTTGGAACTTCATTGTAGGCAAAAAGTCACTGGCGGGCCGCCGAACAACAATTTGGGATACACGTTGCATGTCAGCAACATCTTTATTGTTCACAGCTTATTCACAATTATTTAACGAAGCAAGGGAGTGCGGTGTGGGCGAGCTGCTGACCAACCGCCGGATCCCGGGGTCTATCTCGTATCGTGGATTTATGCCGACCCTTTATGCCAGTAACCCTCGGCATCGGGCCCCCATTCTAACCAGAATCGCACTTAGCCTTCGCCAAAGTTAGTGTATGCCCACTTATGCAGACATCGGGAACACCCGAAATAAATTAACCGCGCATCAGCGCAGGCTCGGTATTTCGCAAAAAGACCCAAAGTCCCTGGGGAGATTAAAGTCTTTTTGCTGAGCGCAATGCTAGCGCGTGGGACGGATCACCGCGTACTGGGCCCATTCGCCGCGACGGAACTGGACGCTGATCGGCTTAGACTTGTCAAGCTTGGCCACCGCTGCCTCGAAGTCCTTGACAGTATTGACCTCGATATTGGCAATCGCCACCAGCACATCACCCTCGCGCATGCCTGCCCGCGCAGCGGCATCAACCACCGCATCGACACGCACCCCACCTTTGAGCTTGAGATCCTTCTTCTGCGCCTCGGTCAGGTCGCTGACCGACATCCCCAGCGCCTGACCGGCACTTGAGGTTTTGGGCTTTTCTTCCGGCTCGTTGGCTTTGCGCGCCGGCTTGTCGGCTTCGATCTCCGCAATGGTGACCGACAAATCCTTGTAGCTGCCGCGTCGAAACACCGTCAACGAACTCCGTGTACCGGGCTTGGTCGCACCCACCATCCGCGGCAGATCACTGGACTTTTCGACGGCCTTGCCTTCAAACTTGACGATGATGTCGCCCGCCTCCACGCCGGCCTTGTCGGCCGGAGCACCAGGTTCAACTGCCCGCACCAACGCACCCTGCGCCTTGCCCAGACCGATGGACTCCGCCACTTCTTTGGTCACCTGGTCGATCTGCACCCCAATTCGGCCACGCGAGACCCTACCCGAGACGCGCAATTGCTCACTCACGCGCACTGCCTCATCCATCGGAATGGCGAACGAAATCCCCATCGAGCCGCCTGAACGTGAATAGATCTGACTGTTGATGCCAACCACCTCGCCACGCATGTTGATCAGCGGTCCGCCCGAGTTACCGGGATTGATGGCCACGTCGGTCTGGATGAAGGGCAGGTAATCGCCGGTGTCGCGCTGCTTGGCGCTGACGATGCCTGCGGTCACAGTATTTTCAAGGCCGAACGGCGAGCCGATGGCCATCACCCACTCTCCCACCTTGAGCCGACTGACGTCCCCCACCTTAACGGCTGGCAGTCCAACTGCATCGATCTTGACCAGGGCGACGTCGCTGCGTTTGTCGGCGCCGATGAGTTTGGCCTTGAACTCGCGCTTGTCGGTCAGCGTGACGATGACCTCATCCGCGCCCTCCACCACATGGGCGTTGGTCATGATCAGGCCATCGCTCGACAGGATGAAGCCGGAGCCGACCCCGCGCGGTTGCTCTTCCTCCTGGGGTTGAGGCCGGTTGGGCCTGGGCGTCTGACGCGGTACGTTGGGCATGGGCAGGCCAAAGCGCTTGAAGAATTCCAGCATCTCCTCATCGGTACCGCCAGCCCCGCCGCGAGCAGCCACTTTTTCGACGGTGCGGATATTCACCACCGACGGCCCGACCTGCTCCACCAGGTCGGTGAAGTCAGGCAGTGTGCGGGTCTGAGCCAGCGCGGGTGCTGCAGGCAGGATGCCCACTGCCGCAGTCATTGCCAGGACCAGCGTCAGCGCTAGCGCTTGCCGCTTTTTCTTATCGATTAAAGCCATGGTCGACCTTTCATACAAAAACAAAATAAAAATGGGGTGCTATTTGCGCCGCTCAAGAGCCTGGGCAAATGTCAAAAGGGTTTGTTGTGGCACCTCGCCGACTACGGTCAGCCACCAGTCGCCTAGGCGGCGCGTCAAGGTATGGGTGGCGCCAAGCGCCTGGGCGCCGGGTTGGCTATGCCGCCGGGAGTCAAAGTCTTCGAGGAACAGGGAGACAGTGGCCAGGCCGTCAGAAAAAATCCATTGCAGGGTGTTGTCGTGGCGACCCTCAGCGGCGCTGGCGCCCGGACGCCGGTAGCAACTCATCGGCTGAAAGCCGGGCACCGGAGCCTTGAGCGCCCAGCCCTCGGCTACGGCCGTCGTCTTCACCAAATCCGGCGTCTCAACCAGGTAACCCTCGGTGTTGCCCATCATCTGGCTCAGACGCGCCATGCTGACTGGTGCATCAAGCTGCAGATCCGAGAATGCCGCCTGCTCCAGCACCTGGCCTTCGAAATTCAGCGTTTGCAACTTCACCACCAAGCCGGTCTTTTTTTCAGTCCAGACTTGATAGGCAAAGCGGAGCTTGTCACGCGGGCGAAGCTGAATCACATCCGTTTCAAAACCGGCGACGCGTTCGTGGCCAGCCGGCCGCAGGCTGTAAAACCGAGCAATCGAGGCATCGCCCGACTGCAGTAAATTCGGGAATAGGCCGAAAGATTCACGCCGCTCGGACACCGCCACGCGGCTGTCAGGAAAAAACGTCAGCACTTGCTCATTTCGGCGAAAGGTCGACCGTGGGGCGCCGGTCAGTGTCTCGACCCGCTCCATTTGCTGTTCACCGTCGCACACATGCCAAATTCGCGCACTGGACATGCTGCTGCCCACCGAGACGACAAACGTACCGATGTAGGTGCGCTTACGCGAGGCCTCATGCATGCGCAGCAACCACTCGCCCAATCGCCGGTCCTCGGCAGGCCCCGGGGTTGCTGCAGCAGCCGCCTGCCTAGTCTGCCCACCAGCAGTGAGGGCAAGCAAGCAGCCGGCGAGCAGCCAAGCAAAAAATCTCAAGGTGCCCCCCCTTGGAAGGTGGCATTACGTAAAAAACCAGCCGGTGTTTGCAGGACTGAGGCACCCCCAAACTGCTTGTGAGCCGCTAGCAGGGCGTCGAGTTGGGGGTCGCGAATCATGGCCGCCGAGGCCTCGACGCGGGGCTCGGTCGGCACCTTCGCTAATTGTTCTTGACCCGTCGCACCACCCGAATCCCGCCAGTTTTGCCAGCCAAGTAAAGATCCCGCCACCAGCAACATCACACCGGCCAGTCGCGCCCAATGAAACCGCGCGTCGTTGGCGGCTTCTAGGGTTCCGGCGGGCGTCGGCTCCTGCTGCAACCGGTCGCGCAGGCGACCAAGGAAGGCCGCATCCTCGGCAAGCCCCCCGACCTGATCCCCTCGCAACACCTCACCCAGTACATGGTAGGCCCGCCAATGCCGTTGCCCGTCCTCGGTTTGGCTAACCCAGTCAAAGGCTTGGGCCAACTCTGCACCGTCCAATTGCCCGTCAGCCAAGGCCGACGCCAGTTCAGCATCGAGATCAGAATGTTGGGGCGTCATGGTCATGGTGGTCTACCAGCGTTTGCCGGTCTGTCTCTCCAACATCGGTTTTAATTTGGCGGAAATCAGCTCTCGCGCCCTAAAAATACGTGACCGCACCGTGCCCATCGGGCAGTCCATCACGGCGGCGATCTCTTCATAACTCAAGCCCTCAATCTCACGCAGGCTTAGCGCCTGGCGCAAATCAAGCGGCAGGGCCGCCAAACCACTGTTGACAGCAGCAGCGACTTCCTTGGCGGCAAGAATCGACTCGGGCGTTTCATCATCAGTTGGTTCCCCCGCCGCCCAAAAAGTTTCATCCTTGTCCTCATTTGATGCAAAAGCCCGGTCTGACATGGTCGGCGACCGCTTGCGTTCCTGCAAAAACTTCTTCGCCGTGTTCACGGCGATGCGGTACAGCCAGGTGTAAAACTGAGACTCTCCGCGAAATTTCGGCAGCGCACGGTAGGCCCTGATGAAAGTCTCTTGGGCAATATCTTCGACCAGATCACTGTCCCGCACCATCCGGCCGATCAGACGTTGAAGCCGCCGCTGGTACTTGATCACCAGCAGTTCAAAGGCCCGCTGGTCACCTTCCACGGCCCGCTGTACCAGCATCGCGTCGCTGTCGTCAGGCGGTGGGGTAGGCGGGGTATTGCTCAACGGGTCACGGCCTGGGCAGCGTCACCGTCGGCGGCTGGCTCTGCCCACCGCGCCGGTGCAAATACGGCACGCCGCAAGGCCGCCCATTGTTGGGCATTGTCGCCACGTTGCGCCCACAGCCAGATCCTTTTGCCCGTCTCGGACCGCAGGCTCAAAAGCAGGCCAGACTGCCAGTCGAGGTGATGCTGCAGCACGCCTTGGCTCTGTTCAACAACCCAAGGACCCGTGCCCCGCCAGCGCCAGACAAGGCCATCCCACGCCAATTCGCCACTGGGCCAGCGCAGCCACTGCCGGACAGCGATTGCCAGAGCGATGGAGAAAGTGATGAAAAACAGCGCCTGCCGCCACCCTGCCGCGTCAAGAGGATTTAGCCAGGAAACGCCCGTCAGGACGCCCAAACTGGCCAACGCAATCAACAGATACCCGTGGATCCGCGACCGCCCCACTCGGAAGGCAAGCGCCGGGGCTTGATGCATGGTGACAGACGGTCTGGGCGACGCAAGTCAGGCGCGAACGGGAATCAACTCAGGCGCTTGAACACCAGCGAGCCATTGGTGCCGCCAAAGCCAAAATTATTTTTCAGCGCGACGTCAATCTTCATGGCCCGCGCGGTATTGGCACAGTAATCCAGGTCGCATTCGGGATCCTGGTTGAAGATGTTGATCGTCGGCGGACTAATCTGATGGTGCAAGGCCAACACCGTGAACACCGACTCAATGCCACCGGCGCCACCCAACAGGTGGCCCGTCATGGATTTGGTCGAATTAACGACCACCTGTTGGGCGTGGGCGCCGAGTGCAGCCTTGATGGCATGGGTTTCGTTCAGGTCTCCGAGCGGCGTGGAAGTACCATGGGCGTTCACATACTGGACGTCGTCCGCATTAACACCCGCATTACGCAATGCGGCCACCATCGCCCGGCGCGGCCCGTCCATATTGGGCGCCGTCATGTGGCTGGCGTCGGCGCTCATGCCAAAGCCGGCCAGTTCGGCATAGATATTGGCGCCGCGCGCCTTGGCGTGCTCGTACTCCTCGAGCACCATCACGCCCGCGCCTTCGCCCAACACAAAGCCATCGCGGTCACGGTCCCAGGGCCTCGATGCCGTCTCGGGATCATCGTTACGGGTGCTTAGAGCCCGCATCGCGGCAAAACCACCAATCCCCAAAGGGGACACGGTGGATTCGGCGCCACCCGCGACCATCACATCAGCGTCGCCGTATTCGATCATGCGACCCGCTTCGCCAATGCAATGCAGGCCCGTGGTGCAGGCCGTGACCACTGAGATATTTGGGCCCTTGAAACCAAACCGTATCGACACTTGTCCGGCCACCATGTTGACGATGGTGGATGGCACAAAAAAGGGCGAAATACGCCGGGCTCCGCGCTGCATGAACTCGCCATGCACCTCTTCGATCATCTGCAAGCCGCCAATGCCCGACCCCAGTACGCAACCAATTCGGTTGGCTAAGTCATCATCCAGCGCCGCACCTATGGGCAAACCAGCGTCGGCCACCGCCTGGTGGGCCGCTGCCACGCCGAAATGGATGAAGGTGTCCATGGTGCGCGCCTCTTTAGCGCTCATGTAGGACTCCAAGTCGAAGCCTTTAACTTCACCGGCAATTTTGCAGGCAAAGGTGGAGGCGTCAAATTTGGTGATCAGGCCGATACCGGACTTACCGGCCAGGATTTGGGCCCAGGCCTGAGCCACCGTATTACCTACGGGGCTAACACAACCCAAACCAGTGATAACAACGCGACGACGGGCCATTGAAGTATGCAATCAGGAGTTCATCTGACAAAAGCCGCCGGCGACGGCACGAATTCAGGGCAACTGAACGGAGGCGGCACAAGCCGCATGGCCTCAGGCTTTTTGGTGCGTGTTGGCGTAATCGATCGCGTTTTGCACCGTGGTGATTTTTTCAGCATCCTCATCAGGGATCTCGATGCCGAACTCATCCTCCAGCGCCATCACCAGTTCCACGGTGTCGAGCGAGTCGGCGCCGAGATCGGCCACGAAGGCTTTCTCACTGGTGACCTGTGACTCTTCAACACCGAGTTGTTCGGCAATGATTTTTTTAACGCGTGCTTCGATATCGCTCATGGATTCCCTCGGAGGGTTGTGAATGGATCAATGATTTTAGCCGTGCTTCGGGCCCATTGGCTTTTCATGCCATCTGGCCTGATTCACATGAACATGCCGCCATTGACATGCAGCTCTTGCCCGGTGACATAGGCCGCTTGCGGCGAGGCCAGGTAAGCCACGGCATGTGCAATATCAGACGGCTGGCCCAGGTGCCCCAGCGGGATTTGGGTTAACAGGGCTTTGTGTTGCTCAGGAGGCAGCTTGGCAGTCATGTCGGTCGCTATGAAACCGGGCGCCACACAATTGACGGTGATGTTGCGCGAACCAAGTTCGCGCGCCAGGGCCCGCGTCATGCCCGCCACCCCGGCTTTGGCCGCAGCGTAGTTGGCCTGGCCGGCATTGCCCGACGCGCCCACGACCGAGGTGATGTTGATGATGCGGCCATAGCGCTGCTTCATCATGGTGCGCATCACAGCACGGCTCATGCGGAACACCGACTTCAGGTTGGTGTCCAGCACCGCGTCCCACTCTTCGTCCTTCATGCGCATGGCCAGGTTGTCGCGCGTGATGCCTGCGTTGTTCACCAGAATGTGCAGCGCGCCGTGCGACTTGAGCAGGGCATCAATCAGCGCCTCAACCGCTGGCGCCTCGTTCACGTTGAGGGTGCGTCCGCCGCAGCCAACAAAGCCGGCTAGGGTGTCACTGATACTCGCGGCGCCCTCATCGGTCGTGGCCGTGCCGATCACCGACAGGCCACGCTGCGCCAGTTCGAGTGCAATGGCGGCGCCAATGCCCCGTGAAGCACCAGTGACCAGGGCGACCTGGCCTTTGAATTCAAGATCGCTCATGCCAGTGCTGCCTTCACGTCTGACAGGGTAACTGGGTCGCTCACAGCGTAGCCATTGAGCTCAGGGTCAATGCGCTTGACCAAACCAGCCAGCACCTTACCCGGACCACACTCAATCAGAGTGCTCAGTCCCCGCGCTTTCATAGCCTGCACACACTCGACCCAGCGCACCGGCCCAAACGCCTGCCGGTACAAGGCATCGCGGATCTGTACCGGATCGGATTGCACCGTGACATCGATGTTATTGATCAAGGGGATGCTGGGCGCCCGCAAGGCCAGTGTGGCCAGGCGCTCGCGCAGGCGCTCGGCCGCCGGACGCATCAAACTGGAATGAAACGGGGCGGAGACCGGCAGAGGCAAGGCGCGTTTTGCCCCAGCGGCCTTGAGTTGCTCACAGGCTCGCTCAACCGCCGCCTTGCTACCGGCAATCACGGTCTGCGCGGGGTCATTGAAATTGGCGGCTTCCACCACCTCACCCGAACCCGCCCCAAACTCAGCCGTGACCGCGGCGCAGCCAGCGATGACGCTGGCCGACTCCATGCCAAGGATCGCTGCCATAGCACCGACGCCCACCGGCACGGCATCCTGCATCGCCTGCGCTCGAAAGCGCACCAGGGGCGCAGCCTCGGCCAATGACAGCACGCCGGCTGCCACCAAAGCTGAATACTCGCCCAACGAGTGGCCAGCCACGGCGGAGGGCGCCATGCCGACCTCAGCCATCCAGACCCGGTATGCCGCCACACCCGCCAGCAGCATGATGGGTTGGGTATTGGTGGTCAGGGCCAGCACCTCTTTCGGGCCCTGCCCGATCAGGGCACCCAGGTCCTCCCCGAGCGCGTCGGAGGCCTCCTGAACCGCCTGACGCACCACCGGGTGTGCACCCCAGGCATCGAGCATGCCAACTGACTGCGAGCCCTGGCCGGGAAAAACAAAGGCAAATGGTGCCATGGAAATTTCAAAAATAATGGATGAAAATAGGCTCCAGGCCTTGTACAGCCTAGGTTTACCGCTATAAATCGAGGAGCACAGCACCCCAGGTGAAGCCGCCACCCACGCCTTCGAGCATCAGCGTGTCGCCCGGCTGAATACGGCCGCTGCGCACCGCAACATCAAGCGCCAGCGGGATTGAGGCAGCCGACGTATTGCCATGCTGGTCCAGGGTGACGATCACCTTGTCCATCGACAGTTTGAGCTTGCGCGCCGTGCTTTGAATGATACGAATGTTGGCCTGGTGCGGGACCAGCCAGTCAATATCGGCCTCGGTCTTGCCGGCCTTAGCCAGCACGGCGCGCGCCGCACCCTCCAACAGGCCCACAGCCAGTTTGAACACCGCCTGCCCATCCATCTTCAGCAGCGGGTCCCCCAAGACCTGACCCCCCGCCACATGGCCGGGCACACAGAGGATGCCAACATGGCTGCCGTCGGCGTGCAAGTCGCTGGCCAGAATGCCGGGGACCTCAGAGGTCTCCAAGACCACGGCACCAGCGCCATCACCAAACAGCACGCAAGTGGTACGGTCCTTGAAATCGAGAATGCGAGAAAAAATTTCGGTACCCACCACCAAGGCCTTGTGAGCCGCACCAATACGGATCATGGCGTCGGCCACGGTCAGCGCATACACAAAACCGCTACAAACGGCCTGCACATCAAACGCGGCACCACCGGCGGCTCCAAGTTTGTGCTGCAGGATGCAGGCGGTAGAGGGGAACACCATGTCGGGGGTGGACGTGGCGACGATGATCAGGTCGATGTCGCTGGCTTGCAAGCCCGCCGCCTCGAGCGCAGCACGGCATGCAGGCAAGGCCAGGTCACTGCTGAAGACGCCGGCGGAGGCAAAATGCCGTGCGTGAATGCCGGTGCGCTCGACAATCCAGTCATCCGAACTTTCCACGCCCTGTAAGGCTAATTCGGCCACCAGATCAGCGTTGCTCAGGCGCCGCTGCGGCAAATAGCTGCCGGTGCCAGTAATTCGGGAATACAGTGTCATGGGTCAGACGCTCAAGGCGGGGCTGGACTCGGGGAGGACCATGGGTTCGGTGCTGGCCAACAGCGGTGCCGCACGAGCGATACGGGCTTGCACCCGTTGCAACAAGTCGTTGCGCGCCGCGTCGTAGGCGCGGGTCAGGGCAAAGCCAAAACCAAGTTCATCGGCGGAGCCGTGGCTCTTGAACACCAAACCCCGCAGACCCAATAGTGCGCCCCCGTTGTATCGGCGGTGGTCCATGCGCTTTTTCAGCGCTGCGATCACCGGGTAGGCGGCCACAGCGGCCATTTTGGTGAGCAAGTTGCGCGAGAACTCGGCCCTCAGGAAGTCGACAATCATGGTGGCCAGGCCTTCGCTGGCCTTGAGTGCGACATTGCCAACGAAACCGTCACAGACCACAATGTCGGCCTTGCCCTTGAAAATGTCATTGCCCTCAACATTGCCAACAAAGTTGAGATCGCCGGCCTGGGCTGCAGCACGCAACAGTTCACCCGCTTTTTTGATGACTTCGTTGCCCTTGATCGCCTCTTCGCCAATATTGAGCAGCCCGACCGACGGGTTATCTTCGCCGTTGAGCACCGATACCAGGGCAGCCCCCATCACTGCAAACTGCAGCAGGTGCTCGGCAGTGCAGTCGACATTGGCGCCCATGTCGAGCACCGTGGTGGCCCGACCTTTTGCGTTGGGAATCTGGCCGGCTATGGCCGGCCGGTCAATACCATCCAAGGTCTTGAGCAGGTAACGGGAGATGGCCATCAAGGCCGCCGTGTTACCAGCCGAAACGGCAGCTTGGGCGCGACGGTCCTTCACCTGCTGGATAGCCACCCGCATCGAAGAGTCTTTCTTGCGACGCAGCGCGACTTCAAGCGGGTCGTCCATCGTGACCACCTCACTGGCGGCGATCACAGTGGCTCGGGGATGGACAAAAGACTGAAGCGGCGCGGATAGCCCGACCAGCAGCAGGTGGGCATCAGGGTGCCGCAACAAAAACTGTCGGCAGGCCGGCAGCGTGATCCGTGGCCCATGATCGCCACCCATGCAATCAACGGCAATGGTGATCATGGCACAACGACGCTATTGGCAGGCAGGCAACCGGGAAGGAGCAGCATCAAAACAAAGGCCCGAGGCTACAGGTTCAGTAGCATCGGGCCCGGATAGAGTGCTTGCGATCAGGCTTCTGACTTGGTCTTGAGGACTTTGCGCCCCCGGTAAAAACCGGTCGGGCTGATGTGATGACGCAGATGGGTTTCGCCCGTGGTCGGCTCGACAGCAATGCCGGGTACAACCAGTGCGTTGTGCGAGCGATGCATACCGCGTTTTGAAGGCGATTTTTTATTTTGCTGGACAGCCATGGTCTGCTCCTTGCGTCTGTACGCTGTACGCTGCGCGATTGGCGCAGCGGCGGGTGAGTGGAATGCACGGCATCGGGCCGCGCGAAGCCCTAGAGTATATCGTAACTTAGGCGCTCATTCAATCAGGGCTGCCGCGCCGCAACTTGGCCAGGGCGGCAAACGGGTGGGCCTTTTCCGGCTCCTGCGCATCAAAATTCGGATCCGCCACAGCCATTTTGAGGCCAGCCGGACAGGCCTCGTGGCGCGGCACCAGCGGCAGCGCCATCAGCAGTTCATCCTCAATCAAGCCGGCCAAATTAAACTGTCGACTGGTCACCAGCAGGTCCTCTTCAGCGTCATCGTCCTGAGCCTCGGCCAGGGCCTCGGTCTCGACAAATCGGAACCAGCGGTCAACTGCAAGCGCCTGCTCGACAGGGCCCAGGCAGCGCTGACAAGTCAGTGGCAGTTTGGCAGCCAGTGTCAGGTGCAGCCAGGCCTGGGTAGCGCCAGTTTGGTCCGCGCGCAAGTCGCCCTGGACCGACCAATCAACAGGGTTATCGGCCCCGAGACCTTGTGTTTCCTCGATCAGCCGATCGTAATTCGATAGCAAATCACGGCCTGAGCGTGGCCGTGTCGATTCGGCAAAGGCTTGAACGTCAAGGGAGGGTGCCCGGGTTTCATTTTGCATGGCCTCAGTGTAAGAGAATCACGGCATGACTGAAACCGTACACCGCCGCCTGTTGCTCGGCTCGACCTCTCCCTACCGGCGCGAGTTACTGGCCCGATTACGTATCCCTTTCGAGGTAGCAGCGCCCGACGTTGACGAAACCGCCCAACCCAACGAGACGCCACAGCAACTCGCCTGCCGGCTGGCCATGACCAAGGCCATGACCGTGGCGGCGCGGTTTCCAGACCATGTCGTGATCGGTTCGGACCAAGTGGCGGACCTGGCTGGCCAAGCGCTGGGCAAGCCAGGCAACCATGAACGGGCGGTGGCGCAGCTTCGGCAGATGCGGGGGCAGACCGTGATCTTTCAGACGGCGGTAGCGGTGGTCTGCCAAGCCAGCGGCTTTGCGCAGATGGAGATTGCACAGGTCAAGGTGCTGTTCCGGGATGTGAGCGACGCTGAGATCGAGACTTATCTGCTGGCCGAGACCCCCTATGACTGCGCCGGCAGCGCTAAAAGCGAAGGGCTAGGCATTGCGCTGCTGGAGCGCATCGACAACGACGATCCCACCGCGTTGGTGGGGCTGCCGCTGATTCGCACCTGCCGCATGCTGGCTGCCGCCGGTGTGCGACTGCTGACGGCATGAGTGCTGCGCCACTGCCCGGCAGCGCCGTGGTGCCCGGCAGGCTGTACCTGGTGCCGGCGCCGCTCGATTTTGGTTGCGAGTTGCCAACCCAGCTGCAGGACAGCCTGCCCCTAGGCACCTTGCAAGTGGCGGCGCGGCTGAACCACTGGATTTGCGAAAACGCCAAATCGACGCGCGCATACCTCAAGCGCGTGGACGAACTGATCCCCCTGCTGCAGCCGGTGCAAGCCTTGCACTTGCAGGAATTACCGCGCGAAGTGCACAAAAAAGGCGACCATCAGGGCAACTTTGACGCCCGCCCCCTGCTGGTGCCAGCTCTGGCCGGTCATGACATGGGACTTGTCAGTGAGGCCGGTATGCCGGCTGTGGCTGACCCGGGCTCGTCGGTGGTGCGAGCGGCCCATGACCTGGGCTTGACGGTGGTGCCCTTGGTCGGGCCGGTATCTCTGTTGCTGGCGCTGGCGGCCAGCGGCCTGAACGGCCAGCAGTTCGCCTTTGTCGGCTACCTGCCGCAGGATGCCGCCGAGCGAACCCAACGCATCCGCGACCTCGAATCCCTGGCTCTCAAAACGGGCCAAACCCAGCTGTTCATAGAGACGCCCTACCGCAATGCCGCCATGGTGCAGGCTCTGCTACAAACTTTGCAGCACAACACTCGGCTCGCCATCTGCAGTGGCCTGACGCTGGCCGCCGCGCAATGCCGCAGCCACACCGTCAAACAGTGGCGCCAGCAAAGTGCAGCGCTGGACAAACATACACCTGCGGTATTTGCCTTGGGCCGCTGAGCCCACCGCGGCTTTTAGCGTAGCACCGCGCTGTGGCCGAGGGTGCGCACCGCGGCCTCGCCGATGGAGGCACCAAAACGCTTGACCAGACGCTCGGCCACGTTTTCGTGACGCGTGTAGTCAACGATGTCCTCGGCTTTGACGACTTCTCGCGCCACATAGTCCAGGTTGGCCAACTGGTCTGCCAGACCGAGCGCCACCGCCTGCTCGCCACTCCAGAACAGGCCGCTGAAGGTCTCCGGCGTCTCTTTCAGGCGCGCACCGCGTCCAGCCCTCACCACAGCAATGAATTGCAAATGAATTTGGTCCAACATGGATTGGGCAAACACCCTCTGTTTGTCGGTCTGCGGGCTGAACGGGTCGAGAAAGCCTTTGTTTTCACCCGCGGTCATCAGACGGCGCTCAATGCCCAGCTTGTCCATCAGCCCGGTGAAGCCAAAGCCATCCATCAGCACGCCAATGCTGCCCACAATGCTGGCCTTGTCGACAAAAATCTTGTCGGCTGCCACGGCAATGTAATAAGCGGCCGAGGCGCAAGACTCTTCCACCACGGCATAGACCGGCTTTTGGTGCTTGGCTTTCAGACGGCGAATCTCGTCGTTGATGATGCCGGCCTGGACCGGACTGCCGCCCGGTGAATTGATCAATAGCACCACGGCCAAAGCGCCCTGGTCCTCAAAGGCCGCCCTTAGCGAGGCGCCAATCGCGTCGGCACTGGCCTCAGCACCTGAGGCGATCTCGCCCTTGATCTCGACCACCGCCGTGTGGGGCTGCGAGACATCGCGGGTTGGCCCATTTTGGCTAAAACCAATCCAGGCCACCACCATCAAAAAACCAAGCCAAGCCAGGCGCACGCCGTTGCGCCAGCGTCGCGCCACCCGCTGCTCTTCCAGCGCTGCAAAAGCCAGTTTTTCCAGCGTGGCGCGCTCCCACCCTGGGGCTGCCGGCTGGCCGAACTTCGCTTCATTTTTCATAGCGCTAGCGTCAATACCAGCAAGGCTTGGCGGCTGATTTGATGGATCGGATACAGAAGAAGGCGTGGTACCAGGCTCAGGGCTCAGAGGGTCGTTCATTCAAAACTCAAGGGGTTGCAGGTTGTGGGCAGTATGCCAGTGCACGACGCCGTCGCCCTCGGACAAGGTGATTTTGATCAGGCCACCCCGACAAGGGCCGCTGCGGCACTGGCCGATCTGCGGTTGGTACAGCGCGCCGTGGGTAGCACAGATCAGCCAGTCGCCACTGATGTCAAAGAAACGATTGGGCTGGAAATCCATCTCCATGGCCACATGGGCACAGCGGTTCAGGTAGCCGTGCACCTGGCCTTGGTAGCGAATGGCAAAGGCGCGGCAGGTCTGGCCGCCAAACACCACGTCAAACGGCACCGCCAGGCCGCCATTCGTCAAATCGGCCGAGCCGCACAGCGCAATCGCTTCGTTGTTCGGCATGCTCATAGCCCGGCATCAGCCATGGTGCAGCAGCCACTGGTGCAATTGCGGCACAGAGTGCGCGACAAACAGCGGCCCGAGCTCGCCAAAAGCCTCCGGGCTGTGCGCACCATAGCTCACAGCCACACTGGCGCAGCCGGCATTGCGCGCCATCTGAAGGTCATGGGTGGTGTCGCCGATCATCAAGGTGCGCGCCGGCGTGACACCGAACTCGGCCATGAGCTCGTGCAGCATGCGCGGGTGCGGCTTCCCGGCCGTCTCGTCAGCAGTGCGGGAGGCATCAAACAGACCACGCAACTCGACCGCCTGCAGCGCGACGTCAAGGCCGCTGCGGCTTTTGCCCGTTGCCACCGTCAGCCAGTGCTGGCGCGCCTTGAGCTCAGCCAGCATCGCCAGGGTACCGTCAAACAGGCTGATGCGGTGCTGATCGGCCATATAGTGGTGGCGGTAGCGCTCGCCAAGCTCTGGGTGGCGCGACTCTGGCACATCGGGCGCAGCATGGGCCAAGGCCGCCCTCAGGCCCATGCCAATTACAAAAGCGGCATCTCGGTCGCTAGGAACGGTTCCGCCCACATCGCGCACTGCCAACTGGATGCTGCGCGCAATGATGGCGGTGGAGTCGAACAGAGTGCCGTCCCAGTCAAAAGCAATCAAATCATATTGACGGCGGCGGGCGGCAGATTCAGGCTGGGACAGGGGTGACATGATGGGAAAAGGCTTCCAGTTCAGGGGGCAGTTCGGCGAGCAGGGTCTGGCGTTCGCCAAGGAGGGGGTGGTTGAATTGCAGCCGCCAGGCATGCAAAAACATGCGCTTAAGTGGCGGTGTTGCCGAGGCGCGCTGCAGCGATTTGTTCAGCTCAAAATCACCGTACTTGTCATCGCCAGCGATGGGAAAGCCTTCACTGGCGAGATGCACCCGGATCTGGTGGGTTCGGCCGGTGCGAATTGTGACCTCCAGAAGAGTAAAGCCCGCACCACTGTAGCGGACCTTGACCAAGGTCAAGGCAGCCATGGCGTCGGGATCGTCTTTGGCCACCACCCGCACCCGACGCTCGCCGTCGGGCAGCAGGTACTTGTGCAGCGATTTGTCAAGCACTTTGCGATTGACGGGCCACTGGCCAACCACCAGCGCCAGATAGGTCTTGCCAGTTTCGCGCTCACGGAACTGGTCCTGCAGTTGGCGCAGCGCTGAGCGCTTTTTGGCCAGCAGCAAAATGCCGCTGGTCTCGCGGTCCAGTCGGTGCACCAGTTCCAGGAACGGCGCTTGCGGCCGCGCCATGCGCAGCTGCTCGATGACACCAAAACTCACGCCCGAGCCGCCATGTACCGCCACGCCGGCCGGTTTGTCGATGGCCAGTAAGTGGTCGTCCTCAAACAGCACCACAAAGCTGCGAGCCGGTGCAACCAGGGCGGCCGCAACCATTTCCTGAGATTTCTCGGCCATGCGCTCCGACACCCGGACCGGCGGCAGGCGCACCAAATCACCGGCTTGCACCCGCGCATCGGCGCCGGCGCGGCCCTTGTTGACCCGTACCTCGCCACTGCGGATGATGCGATAGACATGGGTTTTAGGCACGCCCTTGAGGTGCCGCATCAGGTAGTTGTCCAGCCGCTGACCGGCGCTTTCGTCGTCGACCTTCAGGGTTTTCGCCTGGGGCGACGACGGAGCCGGATTGGCCCCTATAATGTGTTTCACTAGCGCCGAGCTGTAAGTGGTTGATTTGTCTGGAGTTTAGTCCACACGCCATCCACAGTCCCGCTAGCAGGTCGATACCGCCGAGCATGATGCGCGCAAACCACAAGCCAGTTGCCTGTGGTGGCCTGCACCACATACGGTCAAGACGACGCCTTGAACCACTGATACGGAATACCCCAAATCCGCAGACCACAGCGCCTGCGGATGGATTGAAGCAAGATGTTTGTGTTGATGAGCCTGTACCCCTTGTGCCTGCGGCGTGTTAGTGCGCCGTCGACTGGCATGGGGCGGCCATCAGCGTCCGACCGATGGACGCAGCCCGCTATTTCAGCGATAGCACTTCCACAACCCAGGCTACTTGCTCCCCTCCACGCGCCTACGCCCGGACTCCTCATTTGAGTCCTGGTTCTCCGGCAATTCCTCCTCAGTTCAAAGCGTCAGTTCCGGTATCAATGGCTCATTATGGGCCGGTTGAATGATTGAACTGAAGGAACGCTACCCATGAAACGGATGCTGATCAACGCCACGCAGGCTGAAGAACGCCGCTTGGCCATTGTCGATGGACAAAAACTTCTCGATTACGAAATCGAGATCGAGGGGCGCGAACAGCGCAAGGGCAATATTTACAAAGCCGTAGTGACCCGGGTCGAGCCCTCGCTCGAAGCCTGCTTTGTCGACTACGGCGAAGACCGGCACGGCTTTTTGCCGTTCAAGGAAATCTCGCGCCAGTATTTCCAGCCCGGCGTGGCCGCCAATCAGGCCCGCATCCAGGATGCCATCCGCGAAGGCCAAGAACTGCTGGTGCAGGTGGAAAAAGAAGAGCGCGGCAACAAGGGTGCAGCGCTGACGACCTTTGTGTCATTGGCCGGCCGCTATGTGGTACTGATGCCCAACAACCCGCGGGGCGGTGGCGTGTCGCGCCGGATTGAGGGCGAAGACCGTACCGAGCTGAAAGAAGCGCTCGACCAGCTCGAGTACCCCAACGGCATGAGCATCATTGCGCGCACTGCCGGTATCGGCCGCAGCGCGCCCGAGCTGCAGTGGGACCTGAACTACCTGCTCAAGCTCTGGACCGCCATTGACGGCGCGGCCAAGGGTGGCAAAGGCGCCTTCTTGATTTACCAGGAATCGAGCTTGGTGATCCGCGCCATTCGCGACTACTTCAACCACGACATTGGCGACATCCTGATCGACACCGACGACGTGTATGACCAGGCCCAGCAGTTCATGGCGCACGTCATGCCCGAGCATGCAGCCAGGGTCAAGCGCTACCGCGATGACGCGCCGCTGTTCTCGCGTTTCCAGATTGAGCACCAGATCGAGTCGGCTTACGCCCGCACCGTACAGCTGCCCAGTGGTGGCGCGATCGTGATCGACCACACGGAAGCCCTGGTGTCAGTGGACGTGAACTCAGCGCGCTCCATTCGTGGTGGTGACATCGAAGAGACCGCCACACGCACCAATCTGGAAGCTGCCGACGAGGTAGCGCGCCAGATGCGCCTGCGCGATTTGGGTGGCCTGATCGTGATCGACGTCATCGACATGGAAGAAAGCCGTAACCGGCGTGAAGTAGAAAGCCGCCTGCGCGACGCGCTGCGGCAGGACCGCGCCCGGGTGCAGTTCGGTACGATCAGTAAGTTCGGCCTCATGGAAATGAGCCGCCAGCGACTGCGTCCTGCGCTGAGCGAAGGTGCCTCCATCCCCTGCCCGCGCTGCGGCGGTGCTGGCCATATCCGCGACACCGAATCGAGCGCGCTGCAAATCCTGCGCATCATCCAGGAAGAGTCGCTCAAGGACAACACAGCCTCGGTGCTGTGCCAGGTGCCGGTCGAGGTGGCCTCGTTCCTGCTCAATGAGAAGCGCACCGAGATCGCCAAAATTGAGCTCAAACAGCGCATCAACGTGCTGATGGTGCCCAACAAAGCACTGGAAACCCCGAACTACAAGCTCGAGCGCCTCAAGCACGACGACCCGCGGCTGGACAACATCCAGGCCTCTTACAAGATGGCGGAAGAGATCGAGGATGCCACCTCGGTCACACGCCGCTCGCAGGAGCCGACTAACAAGCAAACGCCAGTGATCAAGGGCGTGCTGCCCGACGCGCCAGCGCCCGCTGCCGCACCGCGGGCGGAAGCGCCTAAGCCGGTGGTGCAAGCCACCGCACCCGTGGCACCGGCACCGGTTGTGCGGCCTACAACGCCAGCACCAGCGCCGACGGCAGAAAAGGGCTTTTTTGGCTGGGTCAAGCAACTGTTTGCGCCAGCACCTGCTGCCGCACCGGTGGCCGCACCGCAGCCTGCAATCGAGCCCGCCAAAGACGACAAGCGCGACGGCCGTGGCCGGGATGGCGCACGCCGCGGCGAACCGCGCGCTGACGGTCGGGGTGAGCCCCGCGCCGATGGCCGGGGTGGACGCGGCGAGGGACGCGGTGAAGGCCGGGGTGAAGGCCGTGGCGGACGGGGCGGACGGGGCCGGGGCGAACGCACCGGACCAGGCCAGCGTGACCGCATGGACGCCGACGGCAAGCCAACCGGCAACGAGGGCGTGAACCTGCCAGAGGCTGCGGTTTCTGCTGCAGACGCACCGGCCGCAGAAGCACGCACAGAGCGACCGGGCCGAAGCGGTGAACGTAGTGAACGTGGTGAGCGCAATGACCGGGGCGAGCGTAGCCGGGGCGAGCGTCGACCCGAGCGCAGCCGTCGCCCGGACGAGCCCGCCAGGCCAGACACCCATGGCGCACCTGAAGTGCAACGGGCTGATGCCCTGGCAGCTGGTGCCGATGCGGCTCCCGGCGTCGAATCTGGCGAGCAGCAGGCTGAGGGCGGCGCTCGATCGCAAGAACCGCGCGAACGACGCCCCCGTGGCCGCGACCGTGACCGTGGACCACGCCCGGAGCGTGGTGAGAGAAGCGACCGCGGCGAACGCACCGAGCGCACGGAACCCGCAGGGCGCGAGGAAGCCGCGACCAACGAGGAGACCTCCGCGGAGCCGCGCAAGTCTTACTTCACAGCCAGCGCAGCCACGCCAAACGCTGCACCGGGCACTGATCAGCCGATGAGCCCAGCGCCCATGCCCGCCGAGGCACCAGCGGCTTTGGCAAGCTTGGCACCCGTTGTAAACGAGCCTGTGCCATCGCCGGCTCAAGAGCCAACGCCAGTGGCGGCAACGCCAGCAGTTGTTTCTGTGGTGACAACGGCGCCAGTTCACATGCCCGCGGCAGTGCCCGTGGCCTCCACGGCCGCCGCCGCCATGCCCTCGGTCCAAGCCTTTGTCTTGCCCTTGGGCGAGTTGGCCGCTGTCGCAGAAAGCTCAGGCTTGAACTGGGTCAATTCGGATGCTGTCAAGATTGCGGCTGTACAAGCCGCGATAGCGGCAGAGCCGAAACCGGTCCACGTGCCCCGGCAACGACCGGCAGCCCCGGTGCTCGATGAAGGTCCGCTGGTGCTGGTGGAAACGCAGCGAGACCTGCGAAACGTTAAGCTGCCCTTCGAGACCAACAGCTCGGGGACTTGATCAGGGGAACAGGCAGGCCTCAGCGCTTGGCGGCTTCCCGCCAAGCCTGAGCCGCCGCGGCAGTATCGCCACGTTGTTCCGCCAGCTCTGCCAAGGCGCGCCAGGCGTTACGCTGCAAGCCGGCATCCTGCAGGCGCGGCAGCGACTGCTTGATCAGTTGCTGGGCTTTGCCCCAAAGTTGCAAACGCATGCAGGTCACGCCTGCCAAGTACTGCAACAGCGCGTCGCCAGGGTTGCGCATCTGAGCCTGCTCAATACGGGTCAGCCAAGCTGGTTCGGGCGCACCTGCGGCCAAGGCAAAACTACGCTCCAAGGCATCGATCAACTGCAAGCTCTGGACCGGCGTCAGTGTGGATGGCTGCGCGACCAGGCTGTCCCAGACTGGCAACAGCCAGCTGCGCGCCAGTTCAACGTCGCCGTCGAGTTGCAGCAGACGGCGCGCGGCCTCGGTCGCCACCTCGGGCAATTGACGCTCCGCAGGATCGAGCTGGAGCCAGGCGCTCTGCAGTTGCTCCGGGTCATGGGCGCTCTGTAACAGCTCCAGAGCGAGGCCACGCAAAATACCCTGTGCCGCCAATTCAGAGAACGCCCTGTGCTTGGCGAGTAGGCGCGCCGTGTCCAGCGCCGACCGGGTCCGCTGCGCCATCCGAGCGGCCTTTAAGCGCAAGCGCAGGGCAATCGTTCGGCGGGCCGCACCGAGCGGCAATTCATCAAGGCCCTGCAGCGCCGCTTCAGGGTCACGGTCCTCTAGCGCCCAGCGGGCCGCACGGAACTGGACGCCCTCCCGCATTTCCTGTGCGTCCCGTCGGGTGGAATGCTCAAGCGCCAACCGCAAATGATGGGACCGGGCAGCCCGATCCTGCAGCGACTGCGCGCTCTCCGCCGCGAGCAAATGCGCCAGGGCGCGCAGCCGACCGGAATAGTTCAGCGTTTCGCCCAAACGCGTCATGGCATCTTCCCGGGTCAGAACCGTTTCAGCGGCCTTGCGCGCCCGGATGAAGCGCCCGGCCACCAAATGCGACAAGGCATCGAGCAGCGCGGCGTAGACCGAGCGCTCCTGGTGCTGAATGCGCCAGCGCCTGGCGTGACCCGGCATGGCAAACAGTGCCGCCAGCGAGCGCAGGGCCAGATGCAGGGTGACGAACAGAAGAGCCAGCAAGAGCAGCATCAGGTTCAGTGACAGGTCCAGGCGATAGGGCGGCCAAAAAAGCGTGATCGTGCCCTGGTTGTCGCCCGCAAACAAAGCTATCGCGACGGCCACGGCAAACAGCGACAAGAGCCATAAGGCGACGCGCATGGTCAGCGACCTGCCGCCGCCGTGGCCAGGGCGGCCAGGGTATCGTCCACGCGGGGCAACTGCAACAGCTGCAGTTGTTGTTGCACCTGCAGCAGCAGAGCGGCCGCAGATTGCGTCTTGCGCGACGCCGGGTCAAAGTACTTGTCCAGGCCGTAACGGGCGGCGACCAGATCGGCGCGCGCTGACTCCATCTGCCGCGCCAGTAGCCCCAGGCGGGCATTCAGGAGCCTAAGCTTAAAGTTCTCTCGCAAGAAAAACGACTGTTCAGGCGACAAAAGGGCCGCCTCGGGCTCCTCGATACGGCTGAGCCGCACCAACGCGCGGGCCTCGTCCCAGACCAACTGCAGCGCCTGCTGCCACCAACTGGGTTTGGCTTCAGGCAGTGCCCGCTTGGCGGCCGCGATCGCCGCCACCGGTGCCACCGCGTTGGCCAGCACCAGTTCGTCGGCCAGGCGCACCAGCTCGTCGAGTTTGACCAGCAAACTTGGCGTGTCGCTCACAGCCGCTGACTTGATTCGTTCGATGTCGCGCACAATGGCCCGCTGCAAAGCGTTGAGCCTGGGCTGGGCTGCTCGTAGCACCCGTTGGTCCGCCGATCGCAGCGCGGCCAGCAAAGGCTCAACACTGCCCGTCAATTGCGCCTGCTGCTGGGCCAACCGGATCGCCGATTCAATGTCCACCACCAGGTTTTCGTCGCGCGAGCGTGACAGGCTTTGCATCAGCTCTTGCAACTGGGTCCGTTGCAGCGAAATCTCACTCAGCCGTGCCTCAAACACCGCCACACGGGCTGCTGTCTCGCGCGCCAGTTCCTGGGCCTGGCGGGCACTGGCGCGGGCCTCTTGCGCTTGCTCGCCGGTCTGGGCACTTTGGCTCGCCAGTTGCAGCTGAATGTTGTCGAGTTTTTGCCAAAGCAACAGGTTGGCCAGCAGCGCCAGCAGGGCCAAAGCACCGCAGGCCGCCAGCCAACCCCAGGCGCGACGCGTCACAGGGGGGGGCGCCGCGGTCTCGGCGGCGCCGACCACGCCATTCCCCCCCTCACCTTGCGGCGCTGGCGCATATGTATCAGTCATTCAACTGATTCTATCGAGGCCACGATGTCTGACAGGGCGGGCCGTGACTCGTGCACTTGGCCAAAACCGGCCGCCCGGGCCGCCAACGCAATGCGCGGATGGGTCGCGACCGCACAGGCTTGCTGCCAGCTTTGCCCTGGCAGCAAGTGCAGCAAATTTACGATGGCTTGCGAACTACTGAACAGCCAGACCGAACCATCATCGGCCGCCCGACTCGCCAGGTCGCGCTCAGCTCGGCCCCAACGGGGCGCGCTGCGCTGGTAGGCCACCAAAAACTGTGCTTGCAGGCCACGCGCGGCCAATTGCTCAGCCAGCCAGTCACGTCCACGACCTGTTTGGTGTTCGGTCACGCTGCCAGACCCGCCGCCCCCCCCAGGCGGCTGCGCCTCACTGTCGCCATCAACATCATCGCCACGCACAATCAATACCCGGTCGCCGGTCTGCAGTTGGTCACGCACCACCTGCCACAGTGACTCGGAGTCAAATTGGCCGGCCTCGGGTGACGGCATGTCGATGCAAGCCGCAGATACACCGGCTTGCAGCAGCGCCTGCCGGGTCCCTGGCCCGGTCACCCATGCTCTTGTTTTTATAGCTGAAGACCCAATAAGGACGGGGGCTAGAGGCGGTTTTTCTGCAAAAAATAGACCAACGGCATTGGCGCTGACGAACATCACTGCAGCCCAGTCGCCCAGCCGCTCCCAAGCCTGGTGCAAGGGTGCGGTATCGGTCACGGCGGCCACCTCGATCAGCGGCAGCGCCACCACATCCAGACCCCGTGTCCTCAAATCCTGACACCAGCGCTGCGCTTCGCGCTGCGGCCGGGTGACGATCACGCGCATGCGGCTCAGGTGTTGTCAGGCTGCTCGCTGGCGAGCACGAGCGTTCCGCCCTGGGCCAACACGCCGGCGCGCAGTTCGGCTGCGACCCGCTCGCCCAGCGCGTTGGCATCAGCCAGGTCAAGAACCGTGGCCTGAGCGCGCACCTGAACCAAGGGCAGGTGGCCTTCCGGGTCGCCCCATGCTGCGCGCAGGCCCAGCAGGTCGCCGTCAAAAGTGGCAAAGGCAGCCAGTGGCATGGAACAACTGCCGCCCATGCAGCGGCTGACCGCGCGCTCGGCGGTTACCGCAGCCCAGGTGCGGGCGTGCGCCAACGGGGCCAGCGCGGCGATCACATCAGGGAGATCACTGCGCACCTCGATCCCAAGCGCACCTTGGCCTGCAGCGGGCAGCATGGCGTCGGGCTCAAAGCGAGCGCGGATGCGTTCGGCCAGGCCGAGACGTTTGAGACCGGCTGCCGCCAACACGATGGCATCAAAGCCGCCATCATCGAGTTTGCGCAAACGGGTGTCGAGGTTGCCCCGCAGCGGTTCAATTCGCAAATCCGGCCGCAAGGCACGCAGCAGCGCCATGCGGCGCAGGCTAGAGGTGCCGACCACCGCCCCCTGCGGCAACTCAGCCAGGCTGGCATAACGGTTGGAGACCAGGGCATCGTGCGGATCTTCCCGCGCCATAACGCAGGCCAGTTGGAACCCTTCGGGCAACTCCATCGGCACGTCTTTGAGCGAATGCACTGCCAAGTTGGCTCGTCCCTCTTCGAGCGCCACCTCAAGTTCTTTCACGAACAGCCCCTTCCCACCGACCTTGCTGAGGGAGCGGTCAAGGATCTGGTCGCCACGGGTGGTCATGCCCAGCAGCGTGACTTTGTGGCCAAGCCCAATCAGCAGGTCGCGCACGTGCTCGGCCTGCCATAAAGCCAATCGGCTTTCTCTTGTTGCGATGGTCAAAATGCTCATGCGTGGTGGCCCAAACTCGTACCCGACGTGTAATTTTTAAAGGTCGGACGATGCTAGCATGGTCCGCCTCTTGCTACGCCTCTGCCATGAACAAACCTGCCCCCCCTGCCCCGTCTGAACGCTCGCCGACTGCCAAGAGCAAAGACAACGAAAGACCGCTGGTCGAGGACATCCGGCTGCTGGGGCGCATTTTGGGCGACGTGATCCGGGAGCAAGAGGGTGAAACCGCGTTTGAGCTGATCGAGCAGATTCGCAAGCTGTCGGTCGCGTTCCGGCGCGACGCCGACCACGACGCCGACCGCGCCCTTAAAAAGCTGCTCAAGGGCCTGAGCGGCGACCAGACGGTGAGCGTGATCCGCGCCTTCACTTATTTCAGCCATCTGGCCAACCTGGCCGAAGACCGACACCATATCCGCCGCCGTGCCATCCATGAGCGCGCCGGCGACACCCAGGAGGGCAGCATCGACGTTGCCCTGGCCCGTCTGCGCTGGGCGGGTATTTCGACCAAAACCATCGCCCAGACCCTGGCCACCAGCTTTGTGTCACCGGTGCTGACCGCGCACCCGACCGAAGTCCAGCGCAAGAGCATTCTGGATGCCGAGCGCGATATTGCCCAACTTCTGAGTGCCCGGGACGACATACGGGCCAAGGCTGCGGTCAACAACACCCGCAAGGATGCCTTAAGCCCACGCGAGCTGGCCGCCAATGAGGCTCAGATGCGAGCCCGGGTGCTGCAGCTGTGGCAAACCCGGCTGCTGCGCTTTACCAAGCTCACCGTGGCCGACGAGGTGGAAAACGCCCTGAGCTATTACGAGGCCACGTTTTTGCGCGAGATCCCGCGCCTCTACGCGGACCTGGAGCGCGAGCTGGGGCAGCAGCCGGTGCACAGTTTTTTGCGCATGGGCCAGTGGATTGGCGGCGACCGTGACGGCAACCCCAATGTCAATGCCCAAACCCTGGTGCATGCCATGCGCCGCCAGGCCGAGGTGGCGCTGCGCCACTACCTGACCGAGGTGCATTACCTGGGGGGGGAACTCTCGATCTCGGCGATGCTGGTCCAGTGCGCCCCGGCCATGCAGGCGCTGGCCGATCGCTCACCGGACACCAACGCCCACCGGCAAGATGAACCCTACCGCCGGGCCCTGACGGGCATGTACGCCCGGCTGGCAGCCTCGCTCAAGGCGCTGACCGGCGGCGACGCCGCACGCCACGCCGTGGCGCCCCAAAATGCCTATGCCAGTGCGGCCGAGTTTCTGGCCGATCTGCGCACCATCGAAACCTCGCTGAAGTCGCACCATGGCGCCGCCTTGACGGTGCAACGGCTGCACCCGCTGATCCGGGCAGTCGAAGTCTTTGGCTTTCATCTGGCCACCGTTGACCTGCGTCAGAGCTCGGACAAGCACGAACTGGTGGTGGCCGAGCTGTTGGCCCAGGCCCAATTGGAGGGCGGCTACGCCCAGCTCGATGAGGCTGCAAAACGCAGCGTTCTGATGCAGCAATTGCGCGATGCACGGCCGCTGCGGGTGCCTGGGGCCAGCTATTCCGAACACACATTGAGTGAACTGGCCATTTTTGAGACCGCCCGGCAACTGCATCAGGACTTCGGCGCCCAGGCGATCCGCCACTACATCATCAGCCACACAGAAACGGTGAGCGACTTGCTGGAGGTGCTGCTGCTGCAAAAAGAGGTGGGCCTGATGCGCGGCCTGCTAGCGGATGGCGCGCAGGGCAGCGCCACCAACGACCTGATTGTGGTGCCCCTGTTTGAGACCATTGACGACCTGCGCAATGCCGCACCCATCATGCGCGAGTTTTACGCCCTGCCCGGCGTGCAGGCCATGGTGCGGCGCAGCGGCGCCGAGCAGGACATCATGCTGGGCTACTCCGACAGCAACAAAGACGGCGGCATTTTCACCAGCAACTGGGAGCTCTACCGCGCTGAAATCGCCCTGGTGGCCATTTTTGACGAGCTCAACGGCGGCGTCGCCGAGGGCGGCATTCGCCTGCGCATGTTCCACGGCCGCGGCGGTACGGTCGGGCGCGGCGGTGGCCCCAGTTACCAGGCTATCCTGGCCCAGCCGCCCGGCACGGTACGGGGCCAAATTCGGCTGACCGAACAAGGCGAGGTGATTGGCTCCAAATACGCCAACCCCGAGATTGGGCGGCGCAACCTGGAAACCCTGGTGGCAGCCACGCTGGAGGCGACCCTGCTGCAGCCGACCAAGCCCGCCAGCGCGCCCTTTCTCAAGGCTGCCGCCGAGCTCTCCGCCACCAGCATGGCGGCCTACCGCCAGCTGGTCTATGAGACCCCAGGCTTTACCGAGTATTTTTTTGACTCGACCCCGATCCGTGAAATTGCCGAGCTCAACATCGGCTCGCGTCCAGCCTCGCGCAAACCAAGCCAGCGGATCGAAGACCTGAGGGCCATCCCCTGGGGCTTTAGCTGGGGCCAGTGCCGGTTGACGCTGCCGGGCTGGTACGGGTTTGGTTCGGCGGTGGAGCAGTTCCTGCGCGCAGAGGGCACCAAGCCGCAAAAAGAGCGCTTGGCGCTGCTTCAGCAAATGCAGCGTCAATGGCCGTTCTTCAAAACCCTGCTGTCCAACATGGACATGGTGATCGCCAAGAGTGACCTGGCCCTGGCCTCGCGCTACGCTGAGCTGGTGACCGACGCGCGCCTGCGAAAAAAGATTTTCAGCATGATCGAGGCCGAATGGCACCGCACGGTGACGGCACTGGGCCAAATCACCGGCGAGCGCCAGCGTCTGGCCAGCAACACCGCGCTGCAACGCTCCATCCGCCACCGCTTTCCTTACATTGACCCGCTGCACCACCTCCAGGTGGAGCTGGTGCGCCGCTACCGCGCCGGCCAGGCGGACGAGCGGGTCCAGCGCGGTATTCACATTTCAATCAATGGCATCGCAGCCGGTCTGCGCAACACCGGGTAAGGCACAGGGTCAAGGGCTCAGGTGCCGAAGGCCTCACGCACGGCGGCCAGTTGTCGGCGCGAAACCGGCAGGGACTCGGCAAGCCCGTGCAAGCGCACAGCCCATCCGCTGCCGTCGGGGCCGACCTCGTGCCTATCGAGCGCACGCAACGCCGAGCGCGCCACCAGGGCATTGCGGTGA
The DNA here is from genome assembly GCA_945885775.1 of Rhodoferax sp. OV413. Classification (GTDB taxonomy): domain Bacteria; phylum Pseudomonadota; class Gammaproteobacteria; order Burkholderiales; family Burkholderiaceae_C; genus Rhodoferax. The sequence goes on from CAMCZF010000001.1 coordinate 41,352, forward strand.
ATGCGGATGAAGCGGTTGCCATGGCGCTGCTCCTGTTCGCTCAGCGACCCCTCCAACAGATGGGTGGCCGTGGCCGTGCCAACGGTCAGGTACTTCAGCTCAGCCTTGAGGTAAAGCACCTGCGACAGCGGCAGCCGCTCCAGCCGACCACGCCCCGGAACTATCAAAAATTCATCGGTCAAATCAGGTTCTAGCGCCTGTCGGGATTGACGGAACCGCTCTACTTTTTGTAGCGCTGACTGGAGTCGCTCCAGCCGGACCGGTTTGGTCAGGTAATCCACGGCATCGAGCTCAAAGGCCTGCAGCGCGTGCTCGGCATGGGCGGTGACGAACACCACGACGGGCGGGGCTGTCAAACCGGCCAGGGCGCGGGCCAGGCTCAGGCCATCGGCGCCAGGCATGTGGATGTCGACCAGCACCACATCCGCGAGGTGGTGCTGCAGCCAGGCCAGCGCCTGTGCCCCATTGGTGGCCTCGCCCAAGCACTGCGCAGCGGGCTGCGTGCAGTCGCCCAGCAGTGTGCGCAGCCGGCTGCGCGCCAAAGCCTCGTCGTCCACGACCAGCACCGTCAACGGGCGGCTCATGCCGGCACCTCAAGCCGCACCACAAACCAGTTGTCGCGCAGACCGAAGCGGCACTGGCCCTGCACATCGTGCAGCAGCCTCAGTCGGTCCTGGACGTTGGCCAGCGCCAGGCCCTGTCCAGGGGCACCCGGGCCATCGGGCAGCGTGTTGCTGACCTTGATCACCACGCGCTCGCCCCGACGCTCGGTGCTGATGCGGACCTCAGCCCCTGCGGCGCTGGGCTCTACCCCATGGCGAACTGCGTTCTCCACCAGCGGCTGTAACAACAGCGGCGGCAGCAGGGCGGCACCAGCCCGCGGGTCGAGCTGCCAACTCAAGCGCAAGCGCTCGCCAAACCGCACCTGCTCGATCGCCAGGTAACGCTGGGCCAGCGCAATCTCTTGGCCAAGCGTGACCACCGGGCCAGGCTCGCGCAGGGCATGGCGGAACAGGTCGCTCAGGTCTTCCAGCAGTGCCTCAGCACGGGCCGGTTCGGCCCGCACCAGCGCTATGGCGGTGTTGAGGGTATTGAACAGAAAGTGCGGCCGGATGCGCGCCTGCAGCTCACCCAAACGGGCCTGGGTGGTGGCCGGGATCTGGCCACGGGCGCGCCAGGCCAGCGCGGCCACCAGCAAGGCCGCCAGCAGCGCGCCACTGGCGGCACTGGCCAGCCAGGGCAGTTGGTCATGACCGCCCGCCAGCCACAGCACGCCGCAACCGTAAAGCCCGGCCAAGCCGCCCAGGCCTACCCCCATCGCCTGCTGCCACCTCAGCGGCAGCCGCGCGAGCAGGGTTTTCAGGCTGCAGGCGACCAACAGCCACACCAAAACGCCGGGCAAAACGGCCCCCGTCAACACACTGAACCGTATCAGCCACTCGCCCAAGGTGCCAGCGCCAAACAGCGCCGCCACCGCCGCCACCAGTTCGACAAACAGAACTGCCCGTAGCACCACACCCAGGTGGCAGGCATCAAACAGCAGCACCGCGTCTGGGCGCAGTGTGCGACCCGGCGCTGGCGCGTCAGGCAAGACCGATAAAATTTGGGGGTTAGACATCAGGTCGTGGGATTCAGCCGCATTATTGATGATCTACTTTTACAACCTTCAACCCTGGTCCAGCGCTGCTCGCGCCGCCCCCGCATGTCACAAACCCAATTTGATAAAAAATCGCAAGCCTGGTCAGCGCTGTTTTCCGAGCCCATGAGTGACCTGGTCAAGCGCTACACCGCCAGCGTGTTTTTTGACAAACGGCTGTGGCAAGCCGACATTGCTGGCTCGCTGGCGCATGCCGAGATGCTGTGCCACCAGGGCATCCTGTCCGCCGCCGACCAGGCCGCCATTGCCCGCGGCATGGCGCAAATCAGCGCCGAGATCGAGGCCGGCCAATTTGAGTGGCGGCTGGATCTGGAGGACGTGCACCTGAACATCGAGGCCCGCCTGACCCAGCTGGTGGGTGACGCCGGCAAACGCCTGCACACCGGGCGCAGCCGCAACGACCAGGTGGCGACCGACGTGCGGCTATGGCTGCGCAGCGAGATCGACCTGATCAATGCCCTGCTGCGCGAGCTGCAGCTGGCCCTGGTGGACGTGGCCGAGCGCCATGTGGCGGTGATCCTGCCCGGCTTTACCCATCTGCAGGTGGCGCAGCCGGTGAGCTTTGGCCACCACCTGCTGGCCTATGTGGAGATGTTCAGCCGCGATGCCGAGCGCCTGGCCGACGTGCGCCGGCGCACCAACCGCCTGCCGCTGGGCAGCGCCGCGCTGGCCGGCACCACTTACCCGCTGGACCGGGACCGGGTAGCGCGCACCCTGGGCATGGTGGACGAGCAGGGCCAGCCGCAGGTCTGCCAGAACAGCCTGGACGCGGTGAGCGACCGCGATTTTGCGATTGAATTCACCGCCGCCGCCAGCCTGTGCATGGTGCACATCAGCCGGCTGAGCGAGGAGCT
>CAMCZF010000002.1 GCA_945885775.1 Rhodoferax sp. OV413
AAGCTGGAGTGTCGATGGGCCTGACTGGTCCGCAGATTTTCCGCCACGTTGTGCTGATGCCCGCGCTAAAGAATGTCTACCCATCGCTGTCGAGTCAATTTGTACTCATGATGCTGGCCACCAGTGTGGTGTCGCAGATCTCGGCGGCAGACCTGTTTCACGCCGGCTCCATCATCCAGTCCAGGACCTTTCGCGACTTCGAGGTCTACACCGTCATCTCACTGCTGTACCTGTGCCTGACGCTGCTGATGCGCAGCGGATTTAGCCTGTGCTTCCACCTGATCTTTCGCAGACGATGATTCGCGAACTCGCCCTGCTGGATGTCTACTACCTGGTCCTGGCGATCCGCTGGACCATCGGGTTGACCGTATTGGCCCTGCTTGGCGGCGGCACCATTGGATTGATTATTGCGGCCTTGGGCGCGTCCAGGTTCAAGGTGCTGCGCGGCCTGGCTCTGGGCTATGTGGGCACTGTGCAGGGGATTCCGCTGTTGGGTTGGCTGTTCATTTTCTATTTCGGCCTCTCCATCGTGGGCTATAACCTGCCGCCATTGGCCGCAGCGACCATTGGCTTCTCCATTTATGCCGGGGCCTTCCTCGGGGAGATCTGGCGTGGCGCACTCATCGCCATTCCCAAAACACAGTGGGAAGCCGGCGTTTCGATCGGGCTGACCTACCTGGAGCAATTGCGCCACGTGATCATTCCCCAGGCGGTTCGGATCGCCATCCCGCCCACAGTGGGCTTCATTGTTCAGCTGATTAAAAACACGTCTTTAGGCGCGGTCATCGGCTTCGTTGAGTTGACGCGCGAAGGCCAGCTGACCACCGCGTCCACCTTCCAGCCCTTCTCGGTCTACCTGCTGGTCGCCCTGATGTATTTCAGCCTGTGCTACCCCCTCACTCGGTACAGCCGAATACTGGAAAGGAAACGACGTGCCCTTCGTTGAATTGAAATCGGTGGTCAAACGTTATGGCAACAACACCGTCTTGCAAGATGTTGACCTGAGCATCGAAAAAGGCGAAATCATTGCGGTCATCGGCCGCTCTGGCTCCGGCAAGAGCACCATGCTGCGTTGCATCAACGGCCTCGAGCCCGTGCAGGCTGGCGAAGTCTGGGTCGATGGCGTCGCCGTGCATCATGCCGCCGCCAATTTGCGCGAGCTGCGCGCACGTGTCGGCATCGTGTTTCAGAGCTTCAACCTGTTCCCGCACCTCACAGTAGAACGCAACATCACCCTGGGCCCCATGATCGTCAAGGGCGTGCCTGCCGCGGAGGCGGCCGCCTTGGCACGCGCCGCGCTGCGCAAGGTCGGCCTCGAGGAGAAGATCGGCGCTTACGCTGACGAACTGTCCGGAGGACAGCAACAGCGAGTGGCCATTGCACGCTCCTTGGCCATGGCACCGAGCTTGATGCTGTTTGATGAAATCACCTCCGCGCTTGACCCGGAACTGGTCGGCGAGGTGTTGCTGGTGCTCGAAGAAATGGCCCGCGAAGGCATGACCATGCTGCTGGTCACCCATGAAATGAGCTTCGCTCGCCGAGTGGCGCACCGGGTGGTCTTTATGCACCAGGGCAAGGTCTGGGAACAGGCACCGGCCAAAGAATTTTTTACCGACCCGAAGACCCCTGAGTTAAAGAGCTTTCTCAGCGCAGTGCTGCACTGAAGAATGACCGTAGATTTGCCGTTACTTCCCGGCAAAGCCGTCATGCCCACGTGGCGGGACGGACAAGCAGGAAGGCCTTTTAGTTTTTTATAGGAGCTAGTCATGTTGAAAAAATGGATCCGAAATCTGGCCGCCGCCCTGCTCTCGCTGGGCCTTGTTAACACTGCCATGGCTGATCGCCTGCAGGACATCTTGACCGCGGGCGTCATACGCATTGGCGTGCCGCTGGATGTACCACCCTTTGGCTCACAGAACGCGAACCGTGAAGCGGAGGGCTTTGACGTTGACATGGCCAATATGGTGGCCAAAGCCATGGGCGTGAAGCTTGAACTGACCCAGATCACCGGCGCCAACCGCCTGCCCTTCCTCCTGACCGACAAGGTCGACGTGGTGATCTCGGTCATGGGTCTGACGCCGGAGCGTGCCAAGCAAATCATGTTCAGCGCGCCCTATGCCAACACCTCGCTGGCCGTCTACGGGCCCAAAAATATCGTGGTCAAGTCGGCGATGGACCTGGGTAAATTCAAGGTGGCCGCAGCCAAAGGCACCACCCAGGAAATGGCGCTGTCAGCCGCCAACCCCAAAGCCAACATCATGCGCACAGAAGATGACGCCACTGCCGCCTCTGCCTACTTGTCCGGCCAGGCTCAATTGTTTTCGACCAACAGCATCGTCGCCATTGATCTGGCCAAGAAGAACCCTAAAAAGGAATTCGATCTGAAGTTCAACATCCGCAACAGCCCGGCCCACATGGGCGTCAAAATGGGTGAGCACAACCTGGTGCGCTGGCTCGACTCCTTTGTGTTCTTCAACACCCAGAACACTGAGCTCGACAAGCTGCACCAGAAATGGCTGAACCGCAAGATGGACGCGATGCCGGCCCTGTGATGAAAACGCTAGCGACAACAGAGGTACGTTGGGACCGGATGACGGCCCCGGATCTGGCGCGTGCTGCGCGCAAGAAAACGGTGGTCATCATCCCGTTGGGGGCCACCGAGCAACACGGGCCCCATCTCCCGACCCAGGTCGACTGGCGACTCGCGTACGAGGTCTCGCTGCGTGCGGCGAGCCAAATGCATAAGCCGTTCAGCGCCCTGGTCACGCCGGCGATTCCCTTCGGTATGTCTGAGCACCATATGTCGCTGGGCGGCACGCTGACCCTCAACTATGCCGCCATGGCGGCGGTGGTCGGCTGCATTGTGAAGTCAGTGGCCCGGCATGGCTTCCGGCGTATTTTCGTGATGAACGGGCACGGCGGCAACATCGCGGCGCTGGAAACCATCATCACCGAGCTGACGGTGGAGCTGAAACTGCCCCTGGCGGCCGGCACCTACTGGCACATTGCCGAAGCGTCCATCGCCAGCATCCTGACGCAGCAGGACCGGGTGCTGCACGCCTGCGAGGCCGAAACCTCCATGCTGCAGGCCCTCTCGCCCGAGACAGTCAAGCCGCTCAAAAAGTCATTCCGCACACCGCTGATCCCGGGTTTGTCGGCCATCGCCGGTGTCAACCCGGGCATCTACCGTTGGCAGCAACTGGGTACGCGTTCACCCCTGGGGCTGATCGGCGAAGCCTGGGCCGCCAGCCCTGAAAAAGGGCAGCAACTGCTGAAAGCCATCGCCAGTGACGTGGCAAAGGCCCTGTCAGAGCCGGCGCTGTGGGATGCCCCTATTTAGACCATGAAGTAATACCAATGAGCACAACCGTATTCAGCGACATCGACTGGGACAACGACGGCAAACAGGTCGGCACGCTGCACCTGCCCCACTCGCCCGATGACGACGCTTGGGGCGTAATCCCCTTCCCCGCCGCCTCCATCAAAAACGGCCAGGGGCCGGTGGTGGTGGTCTCGGGCGCCGTTCACGGCGATGAGTACGAGGGGCCCGTCGTCATCGCCGAGTTGATGCGGCAGATCCAGGCAAGCGACGTGGTTGGGCAATTGATTTTGCTGCCCAGCTTCAACGCCCCGGCCCTGAAGGTGGGCCGCCGCACCTCGCCGATCGACCACCTGAACCTTAACCGCGTCTTTCCCGGCGATGACCACGGTTTGCCAACACAGCAAATCGCCAGGTATGTCACTGACCACATCCTGAGCCGGGCCAATGTCTATCTGGATCTGCATGCCGGTGGACGCACGCTGTTCATCCAGCCCAGCGCCCACGTGGTGATGGCCGACGGCATGGCGCCTGATCTGATCAAGGCTAACGCTAAACTGGCCGAGGTCTTTGGCGTCGGCATCACGGTGCAGACCAGCAATATGGGCGACTACCGTACCTCGGCTGGCTACGCCACGCTGAAGGGCATCCCCACGCTGGCCGCTGAAATGGGCATGGGCGGCTGGGTCACCGGCGACTCGGTGCGTGCCACGCGTGAAGCCACACATCGGGTGCTCAAGCACACCGGCGTGCTGCCACACATCGCCACCGTGCCCGGCGAAAAAACCCGTTGGACCCGCATCAACGGTGGCAAGGCCTATGTCTTTGCCCCAATGGATGGTTATTTTGAGCGCCGCTTTGCACTGGGCGAACGCATCGAGGCGGGTCAACTGGCCGGCCTGATGCACGCCCTGAACCGCCCCAATCTAGAGCCTGAGCCGGTGTACTTCCAGTCTGGCGGCACGCTGTACGCCCACGGTCTTATTGGCCATGTGCGGGCCGGACAAAACCTCGCGGTATTGGTTGAAGATGTGGCCGCACCGCTTTAGACCATGCTAACCGCTGAATCGCGCGCGCGCGACTTCCCCAGCCTGGCTGGGATGCACTACCTCAACAGCGCGGCGGAGAGTATTCCGCCACTGTGCGTGCAGGACGCGCTGCAGGCCTACTGGCGTGACAAGCAGCAGGGCATGCGCGGACGAGATGGTCACTACGCAGCCATGGCTCAGTGCCGCGAGATCAGCGCGCACTGGGTGGGGCTCACGCCTGACGAGGTGTCTTTCTGCTCTTGCAGCGCCGAAGCCTACAACCTGCTGGCCAGCGCCCTGAATCTGCAACACGCGGACGAGGTGGTCGTCAGCGATCTTGACTTTCCGTCTGGCGCAACGCCCTGGCTGGCGGCGCCCACACGACCAGCGGTCAAGGTATGGCGATCGCGCTCAGGCGGTTTGGACGCCGCCGACCTGTTGCCGCTGCTCAATGCCAAGACGCGCCTGGTGCAGGTCTCGCTGATCAGTTTTTACAACGGCTTCCGGCTGGACTGGCAGCCCTTTCACGACGCGGTGCGGCAGTTGGCGCCCCATGCCCTGATTTCGGTCGACGTGACCCAGGCGCTGGGGCGGGTTGCGCTGGATTGCCTGGGTGCAGACTGCATCATTTCCAGCACCCACAAGTGGGTACTCGGCCTGCACGGCGGGTGCATCGTCGGAATTCCGGAGGCCCGTGCCGCCCAACTGACAACCCGGGCGGGCGGCTGGTTTCAGCTCAACAATGCCTTCGACGCCGACCGTTTCGAGCGGCTCGGCACCAAGCCCGGCGCTGCCAGCTGGTCGGTCGGCATGCCCAACTTTGCGGCCATCTACGCATTGAATGCAGGCCTGCGCTACCTCGGGGCCATTGGCCTGGAGGCGGTGACGCGGTTGGCCGACCCGCTGACCGAGGCGCTGCACGCGGGCCTGCTGGCCCAAGGCATCACACCTATGGCACCACGACGGCATGCCACCGATTCCGGCATTGTGGCCTTTCAGCATACGCGCAGCGACGCGATCCACGCCGCCCTGCAAGCCGAGAACATCCATGTGATGCACCAAGCCGGCCGCCTGCGTGTGGCGGTGCACGCTTACAACACCGAGGCCAATATCACCCAATTCCTGAGCACACTGGACCGCGCCCTGCAGGGGCCATGAGGAGAAGCATCTTGACCGCGACGACCACTGACTTTCTGCCCGGCGGCTACCGCTACATACCCGGTGTGTTTCAGTATGCCGGCGGCGTGGCTGCCCTGCCGGGCTGGCGCATTGAGCGCGCCCGCTTCATGACGCCGGTACCGCTGGCGGAGGGTTTTGAGCGAATTGCCAGCGTGCTGCAACAGGCCGGACGGCCCTTGACTGCTTTTTGCGCCTGCGAGTTGCAGTCGCCCGCGCCCTTTACCGAAGATGGCTTCAAAGCGTTTAACGAGGTCTATGTCGGCACACTGGCGCGCTGGGGCATTTACCAGCAGGGCGTCAACCCGGTAGCCCGCGCCAACACCTGCCCAGCCGTAGCGCCACCGGACGGGCCCGCATTTCATGCCTTTTGCTACACCGTGCCAGCCACTGACGCAGCGCCCAGTTTTGTGGTGGCGGGCAGCGGCGAAGCGCCGGAGGGTATGGGCAACTACCGTGACCATATCATTGCACTGGGCGACACCAGCCCCGATGGACTGCGCCGCAAGGCGGTGTGGGTGCTGGGCGAAATGGAACGCCGAATGGCCGCGCTGGGCGGCAGTTGGCAGAGCACCACAGCGGTTCAGGCCTACACCGTGCATGACCTTTACCCCTTTCTGGCCGACGAGATCGGGCGGCGTGGCGCCCTGCGCCAAGGCCTGACCTGGCACCTCAACCGCCCGCCTGTTCAGGGCATTGACTTCGAGATGGACTGCAGGGCTATCGCGGTGGAGCACATGCTCGCGGCCTGACACCTTGGTGTGGGGTGGGTCCTAAAATCGAGCCATGCCTGCCTACCTGACTGCCGCCTTCTACAAATTTGTCAACCTGCCAGATGCTGAGCAGCTCAAGCCGCAGTTGCTGGCTTGTTGTGAACAGCACGCCGTCAAGGGGCTGATCCTGCTGGCGACTGAGGGCATCAACAGCACCATTGCCGGCCCGGCCGAAGGCGTGCGGGCCGTTTTGGCCTATTTGCGGCAAGACTCCCGCCTGGCAGACCTGCGGCACAAGGAGGCATGGTCCCATCGCGCGCCTTTCTACCGCATGAAGGTCAGAATCAAAAAGGAAATCGTCACGCTAGGGGTACCAGGCGTGAGCCCGACCCACATGGCGGGTACCTATGTCAAGCCGCAAGACTGGAACGCCCTGATCAGCGACCCGAAAGTGGTGCTGGTGGACACGCGCAACGACTACGAAGTCGGCCTGGGCACGTTTGTCGGTGCGCTGGACCCGCATATCACCCGCTTTGCCGACTTGCCCCAGTGGGTGGCGGAGTCAGCCGCATTGAACCCAGCCGGAAAAAAGCCCAAAGTGGCGATGTTCTGTACCGGCGGCATCCGCTGCGAAAAATCGACCGCGTTGCTACGCGCCCAGGGCTATGAGGAGGTCTACCACCTCGAAGGCGGCATCCTCAAATACCTGGAAACCATGCCACCCGCGGACAGCCTGTGGCAAGGCGAGTGTTTTGTATTTGACGAGCGGGTCTCGGTGGGGCATGGCCTGCAGACCGGACCGCACGGCCTGTGTCGGGCCTGCCGACAACCGCTCACGGCAACGGATCAGGCCTCGACGCAGTTCGAAGCCGGCGTGAGTTGCCCCAAATGCGCCGATCACACCAGCGAGGCGCAAAAAAATAGCGCGCGTGAGCGGCAACGGCAGTGGGAACTGGCCAAATCACGCGGCCAGGTCCACATTGGGGTGCCCTTAGCCCCCCGTCATCCTCGCGAAAGCGGGGATCCAAGCCAATTTACGCCCAACGCAGCTTGAAGCCGCAGTTGCCGGACCGGCCTAGGCGGGAATGACCAGGCGCGCGCGCGCCGCCGCGTACTCCCGCTTGAGTTGAGCCACGTAATCGGCCGTGCTCTGGATTTTGGTGATGGCGCCAATGCCCTGGCCGCAGCCCCAAATGTCTTTCCAGGCCTTGGACTTGTCACCCCCAAAGTCCATCTTGCTCGGGTCGCTCACCGGCAGGTGGTCGGGGTCCATGCCGGCATTGCGGATGCTGGGGGCCAGGTAGTTGCCATGCACGCCGGTAAACAGGTTGCTGTAGACGATGTCGTCCGAATTGCTGTCCACGATGGATTGCTTGTAGGCTTCTGCGGCGCGCGCCTCTTGCGTGGCAATAAAGGCTGAGCCAATGTAGGCAAAGTCAGCGCCCATGGCCTGGGCGGCCAGCACCGCGTCACCGGTCGAGATCGAGCCGCTGAGCGCCACCGGGCCATCAAACCATTGTCTGATTTCCTGAATCAACGCAAACGGGCTCTTCACGCCCGCGTGGCCGCCTGCACCGGCAGCCACGGCGATCAGGCCGTCAGCACCTTTTTCAATGGCCTTGTGCGCGTGCTTGTTGTTGATGATGTCGTGCAGAACCACACCACCGTAGGAGTGGGCGGCAGCATTGATGTCTTCGCGCGCGCCGAGCGAGGTGATGATGATGGGCACCTTGTATTTGACGCACATCGCCATGTCATGCTCGAGCCGGTCGTTGCTCTTGTGCACGATCTGGTTGATGGCATAGGGAGCGGCCGGTTGCTCCGGGTGGGCGAGGTTGTGAGCGGCCAGCGCCTCGGTGATCTCGATCAGCCACTCTTCCAGTTGCTCGGCCGGGCGGGCGTTGAGCGCCGGCATGGAGCCGACCACGCCGGCAATGCATTGGGCGATGACCAGCTTGGGGTTGCTGATGATGAACAGCGGCGAACCGATCACCGGGAAAGGCAGCTGGCTCAGGGCTGCAGGAAGCTTGGACATACCGTCTCCAGAGAAATTTATGTATAAAAGTGGCCCTAGCCCGTGTCGCAGCTAGGTTTACAGCTATTAAATTAATAGCAATTCAGAAAGATTCCAACGCCAGGCCAGTGACCGAGTCGGCGCCGTCCAGGATGGCGTCGCGCAGACCGGGGGCCCGGGTCAACAGGTGGTCGGCATAAAAGCGCGCAGTGACAAGCTTGGCCCGCATGAAGGCCTCGTCCACCCCCTGCGCCAATTGCTCTTGCGCCACCACCCAGGCACGCGCCAATTGCCAGCCAGCCATCAGGTTACCGGCCAGCATCAGGTAGGGCACGCTGCCGGCAAACACTGCATTCGGGCTGGCGCGGGTCTGGTCGGCCACAAAGGCCACCACCTCGAGAAAGGCCAGGCGCGCCGCCTGCAGTCGCCGGGCCACGGCCAAGGCATCGGCACTGCCATTGGCGTTCAGGGCTGCTTCGGTGTCCTCAATCTGGGCTGCGATAGCGCGGGCTGTCTGGCCGCCGTCGCGCGACGTCTTGCGCCCGACCAGGTCATTGGCCTGGATGGCCGTGGTGCCTTCGTAAATGGTCAGTATCTTGGCGTCGCGGTAGTACTGGGCCACGCCGGTTTCTTCGATGAAGCCCATGCCGCCATGCACCTGCACCGCGGCCGAGGTGACCTCCAGGCTCATCTCGGTGCTGTAGCCCTTGACCAGCGGCACCATGAACTCATAAAAGGCTTGGTTCTGTCGCCGCACCTCGGCATCCGGGTGGTGGTGGCCAGCGTCAAAGGCGGCCGCCGCCACTGTGGCCATGGCACGGCAACCCTCGGTCAGGGCCCGCATGGTCATCAGCATGCGCCGCACGTCGGGGTGGTGAATGATGGGCGCCGCCTTGGGCAGCGAGCCATCCACGGGACGGCTCTGCACGCGTTCGCGGGCAAAGCTCACGGCCTTCTGGTAGGCGCGCTCGGCAATCGCAATGCCCTGCACACCCACGCCAAAGCGGGCAGCGTTCATCATGATGAACATGTACTCCAGGCCGCGGTTTTCCTGACCGACCAGGTATCCCACGCCACCGCCGTGGTCGCCGTATTGCAGCACCGCGGTCGGGCTGGCTTTGATCCCCAGCTTGTGTTCGATGCTGACGCAGTGCACGTCGTTGCGTTCGCCCAGAGAACCATCGGCGTTGACCAGAAACTTGGGCACAACAAACAGACTGATGCCCTTGACGCCTTCGGGCGCGCCAGTCACGCGTGCCAGCACCAGATGGACGATGTTCTCGGCCATGTCGTGCTCACCCCAGGTGATGTAGATCTTGGTGCCAAACCCCTTGTAGCTGCCGTCCGGTTGCGGCTCGGCCCGAGTTCGCACCGCCGCCAGGTCTGAGCCGGCCTGCGGCTCGGTCAGGTTCATGGTGCCGGTCCACTGGCCGCTGACCAGTTTTTCCAGGTAAACGGCTTTGAGATCGTCCGAGCCGGCAGTCAGCAAGGCCTCAATGGCGCCGTCAGTCAGCAGCGGGCAAAGGGCAAAACTCATGTTGGCCGAGTTTTGCATTTCACCGCAGGAGGCCCCAATGGTCTTGGGCAGACCCTGCCCGCCAAAGGCCACCGGGTGCTGCAAACCCTGCCAGCCGGCCTCGGCAAACTGAGCAAAGGCCTGCTTGAAGCCCGGCGTCGCGGTGACCACGCCCTGATGCCAGCTCGACGGGTTGCGATCGCCGTCCCAGTTCAGGGGCGACAGAACGCCCTCATTGAACTTTGCGGCCTCTTCAAGCACCGCCTGCGCGGTGTCAAAGCCGGCATCTTCAAAGCCAGGAATGGCCGCGATCTGTTCAATATTGGCGAGATGCCGGATGTTGAACAGCATGTCCTGCAAAGGGGCCCGATAACTCATGTGCAATGCTCCAGTGGGTGCAGCCCCGCGGTTTGGGGAACGGTCAAAGTGCGGCAGTGAGAGCCGGCACCGCGTCAAACAGATCAGCTTCCAGGCCGTAATCAGCGACCGAGAAGATCGGTGCCTCGGCGTCTTTGTTGATGGCCACGATGACTTTGGAGTCTTTCATGCCAGCCAAGTGCTGGATCGCGCCACTGATGCCACAGGCCACGTACAGCTGGGGCGCCACAATCTTCCCGGTCTGCCCAACCTGCCAGTCATTCGGGGCGTAGCCGGCATCCACCGCTGCGCGCGAAGCACCCATGGCAGCGCCGAGCTTGTCGGCCAATGGCGTCATGACCTCCATGAACTTCTCGTTCGAGCCCAGCGCCCGGCCGCCCGAGACGATGATCTTGGCTGAGGTCAGCTCCGGACGGTCGTTCTTGGCAATTTCAGACCGCAAAAAGTTGACCTTGTCGCTGGCCGAAACCGCGCTGAGCACTTCGATGGCAGCGCTGCCGCCCGAGGCAGCCGCCGGGTCAAAGCCAGTGGTGCGCACCGTGATGACCTTGGTGGCGTCCAGACTTTGCACCGTGGCAATGGCATTGCCAGCGTAGATCGGGCGCTCAAAAGTGTCGGCCGATTCGACCCGCGTCACGTCGGAGACCTGTCCAACGTCAAGCCGAGCAGCCACTCGGGGCGCAATGTTTTTACCAAAGGCGGTAGCGGCAAACAGGATGTGGCTGTAATTGCCCGCCAGCGCCAGCACCTGTGCGGCGACGTTTTCGGCCAAACCGTGGGCAAAACCCTCGCCTTCGGCATGCAGCACCTTGGCCACGCCAGCCACCTGGGCGGCGGCGGCAGCAGCGGCACCGGCATTCAGGCCGGCCACCAGCACATGAACCTCACCGCCGCATTGAACTGCTGCGGTAATGGCGTTGAGGGTCGCCGCGCGCAGCGAGGCGTTGTCGTGTTCAGCAATGACGAGTGATGTCATATCAGTCTTTCGTTAGGTAGTCAGATGACTTTGGCTTCGTTCTTGAGTTTGTCCACCAGCGCGGCGACATCGGTCACCTTGATGCCAGCGCTACGCTTGGGCGGTTCCACCACTTTGAGCGTCTTGATGCGGGGCGACACATCCACGCCCAGATCTTCGGGTTTGAAGATGTCCATCTGCTTTTTCTTGGCCTTCATGATGTTGGGCAGCGTGACATAACGCGGCTCATTCAGGCGCAGGTCGGTGGTGATGATGGCCGGCAGGCTGAGCGCCAGCACTTCGAGGCCGCCGTCCACTTCACGGGTGACCGAAGCCTTGCCGTCGACCACTTCGACTTTGCTGGCGAAGGTGGCTTGCGGCAGGCCGGCCAATGCGGCCAGCATCTGACCGGTCTGGTTGCAGTCGTCGTCAATCGCCTGCTTGCCCAGGATCACCAAGCCTGGCTGCTCTTTGTCCATCAGGGCCTTGAGCAGCTTGGCCACCGCCAGCGGCTGCAGTTCGGCCGTGGTTTCGACCAAAATTGCGCGGTCAGCCCCAATGGCCATGGCGGTGCGCAGGGTTTCCTGGCACTGAGTCACGCCGCAGGACACTGCGATCACCTCGGTGGCGACGCCTTTTTCTTTCAGGCGCACCGCCTCTTCAATGGCGATTTCGTCAAACGGGTTCATGCTCATTTTGACGTTGGCGATGTCCACACCCGTGTTGTCCGACTTGACCCGAACCTTCACGTTGTAGTCCACCACCCGCTTGACTGCGACCAGGACTTTCATTGTTGTCACTCCAGAGGGTTGTAAATGCTGTGTTGTCGATTTGACGTTAACGTCAATCCTGAGATTCTATGTCGACCACTCCAGCAGACCTTCTTTGCCGGGCTATTGCGGCAACTCAGCCAGAAATAGCACGACCGTGCTTTTAATTATACGCAGGTGGGAAGTGACGCTGAAACCAGTGACGCTGAAACCGGGCCATCGGCACCCACCTGAAGCGCAACGCGCCGATTCACATGGCCCTGGCGTGAACCACCCGTTGCGGAAAGGGGATCTCGATGCGGTGCTCGCGCAGTAAACGCAAGATATCCAGGTTGACCAGGGAGCGCAGGTTGAGCGTGCCATTTTCCGGGTCGGCAATCCAGTAACCCACGGTAAATTCAAGGCCATCGGTGCCAAAGGCCGACAAGGCCACCGCAGGCGCAGGTTCACGCAGCACGCGTTGCTGGTTCAAAGCCGCCTGTTCAAGCAAGCGAATGACCAGGGTCACATCGCTGTCATAGGCCACCGAGACCACGGTGGATTGCCATACCAGCGCATCAGCCAGAGACAGGTTCTCAACCCGACTGGTGATCAGCAGCTCATTGGGCACGATGGATTCACGGCCTGTGAGCGAGCGGATCACGGCATAGCGGGCATTGATCTGGGTGATGCGCCCTTCAAAATTGTCCACCCGCACGTTGTCACCAATTCGCATGCTGCGCTCGGCCAAAATAACAAAGCCGCTGATGTAGTTGGCGGCCAGCTTTTGCAGGCCAAAGCCCAGACCGACCCCGATCGCGCCGCCCAAAACCGACAAGGCCGTGAGGTCAATGCCAACCGACGCCAGCGCGATCAACAGCCCGACAAACAACAACAGGGCCCGGGTGGCATTGCTGACCGCCATGCGCAGCGACAGTTCACCGCCGGTGGCCGAACGCAACAGCCGCGTCTCGATCGCCGAGGCAATCCACAGGGCGACGATCAGCACCAGGCCGGCGGTCAGGCTGCCCTCGATCAGGGTGCGCACCGACAGGCGCGAGCCACCCATCATCCAGGTGATCTGGTCCAACTCTTCCAAAACCAGCGGCAACAGCCCACTGACCCACAGCACCATGACGATCCAGGCGACCCAGGAAATACTGCGTTCAAGGGCTCGCACCAGCGGTGTCTCTGTCAAGGTGGCCTGCAGCAATTTGACCCCCAGCCGAATCACCAGCAGAGACAACAGCACAGGGATGGCGATCTTGAAGACGGTCAGCGGCACCCAGTGCGCGACGATGGCGCGCGCCGCCAGGCTAAGGCACAGCAGCAGCATGGGGAAAAGCACCCCGTCAATGATGCGCTCGCCGAACAGGATCGACCGGCGCTCCACCTGAATTGTTCCCCGACCCAGGAGCCAGGCCAACAGCCCCGCCAGCACCGCGCTGGCGGCCAAAGCGCCCAGCTCAGTCACTGCGGCTGGTTGCGCCAGGGCCTGCAACCAGCTTTCGATGTCGGTAATGGGAGTCTCAGACATCCGCCAGCACCCGGATGTGGGCCTCGACACTTCGACCCAGGGCACTGAGGTTGTAGCCCCCCTCCAGGCAAGACACGATTCGGCCCTTGGCATGGCGCCGGGCAACGTCTTTGATGCGTTGCGTGATCCAGGCGTAATCCTGCTCCACCAGGCCGAGTTGGCCGAGGTCGTCGTCACGGTGGGCGTCAAAACCAGCACTGATGAAAATCATCTCGGGGGCAAACGCCTCAAGGCGAGGGACCCAGGCCTGTTCAATCAGTTCGCGCACCTGCGGGCCCCGGGTGTAGGCCGGCACGGGCAGATTGACCAGGTTACTGGCAGTGGACCGGCTGCCGCCCTCTGGGTAGAACGGGTGCTGAAAGAAGCTGACCATCAGGATGCGCTCGTCACCCGCCACGATGTCCTCGGTGCCATTGCCGTGGTGCACGTCAAAGTCGACAATCGCCACCCGTTGCAGCCCGTGCCGCTCTAGCGCGTACTTGGCAGCCACCGCCACATTATTGAAAAAGCAAAAGCCCATGGCGTGGTCCCGGCAGGCATGGTGCCCGGGCGGTCGCACGGCGCAAAAAGCGTTTTCCAGTTCTCCGGCCATCACCGCGTCGGTGGCCGCCAGCGCGGCGCCAGCGGCGCGCAGGGCGGCGTCCCAGGTGTGGACATTCAGCGAGGTATCGGGGTCAACCTGCGCGTGGGTCGGACCACCCGCGGCAACCTCGTCGCGCAAACCGTCACTCAGGCCGCGCAGCGCCGCCACATGCAAACGGTCGTGAGCGAGCTCAATATCAGCCAAAGGCGCCGGGGGCGGCTCACGCCGCGCCAGCACTTGGTTCAGACCTGACATGAGCAGGCGGTCCTCAATGGCGTCGAGCCGTTGCGGGCATTCAGGGTGCCCGCGCCCCATGTCATGCTTCCAGCAGTCGCGGTGGGTAAAGTAGCCGGTCATTGTCACGGTGTTCGCCTGCGTCCTGATTTTTTTGTTAAGGTCGCGCCATGGATGCAACACAAGTCAAATCATTGGTTGATCGAACGCTGAAATCACTGGTCGACCAGCTTAACACGGTCATCGTTGGCAAAGCGGCCCAAACCCAAGACTGCGTGGTCTGCCTGCTCGCTGGTGGGCACCTGCTGATTGAAGACGTACCGGGTGTCGGTAAGACCACCCTCGCGCATGCGCTGGCACGCACTTTTGGGCTACAGTTTTCGCGCGTGCAATTCACGGCTGACCTGATGCCGAGCGACTTGTCAGGGGTGTCGGTTTACGAGCGAGCCAAGGAATCGTTCGTGTTCCACCCCGGCCCGATCTTTGCCCAGGTACTGCTGGCCGACGAGATCAACCGCGCCAGCCCCAAGACGCAGAGCGCACTGCTGGAGGCGATGGAAGAAAAACAGGTCACGATCGAAGGCCAGACCCGACCGCTGCCGCAGCCCTTTTTCGTGCTTGCCACGCAGAACCCGTTGGACCAAATCGGCACCTATGCCCTGCCAGAGTCGCAGCTGGACCGCTTTTTGATGCGCATCTCGCTGGGCTACCCGGACCGTGAGGCCGAACGCGAGTTGTTGACCGGACACGACCGACGTGGTCTGTTGGACGCCTTGCCCAGCCTGTTGAGCAGCGCCGAACTACAAGCCTTGCAGCAGCGCGTGCTGGCGGTGCACGTGTCGGCGCCGCTGCTTGACTATGTTCAGGACCTGATCGCCGCCACCCGCAACGGCCAGTGGTTTGTGCAGGGGCTCAGCCCGCGTGCCGGCATAGCTGTACTGCGCTCGGCGCGCGCGCAAGCCATGCTGAGCGGGCGCGACTACGTCGCCCCTGATGACGTGCAAGCCATCCTGCCGCAAACCGTGGCCCACCGGCTGGTGCCACTCAGCCAGTCCGGGCGCGGCGCATTGGAACAAGTGAGTGCCATGCTCGCGGCCACCCCGCTGCGCTAGTCGCCCCAGCGCATGCCCTTTCGCGCCATGATGCCGTCTGCCCTGCCCACCTTCTGGCGGCAGCCGGGTAACCACCTGCGGGCCCGATGGCAACACTGGTGGTTGTTGCGGCTGGCCCCCACCGACAGCACAGTATTGACGCAACGCCTGGTCTATGTCCTGCCCAGCCGGCCCGGCCTGATGCTGGCGGCCACGCTGCTGGTACTGTTGGCGACCGCCATCAACTACCAGCTCAACCTGGGTTACCTGCTGACATTTCTTCTGGCTGGCTGTGCCGCGGCCAGCCTGCATCTGTGTCACGGCACTTTGCGCGGCTTGCAACTGAACCTGCTGCCACCGGCGCCCCAGTTCGCAGGCAGCGCCGCTCGCCTGCAGATTCACTTGCACAACCCACGGCACAGTGGGCGCTACGGCATCGGCCTATCGGTCTGGGGTGAAAACCAGTGGGTCTGGACCAACGTGCCCGCGCAAGGCAGCGCCAACGTTCAGCTGGCCTTTGCCCCGGCGCGACGTGGCCTGCACCCCCTGCCCTTGCTGACGGCTGAAACCCGATTCCCAATGGGCATCTTTCGGGTCTGGAGCCTTTGGCGGCCGGCGGCAGAGCTGCTGGTCTATCCAGCGCCGGAAATAGCGGCGCCACCCCTGCCAGCCGGCGAGCCACGCGATGGGGCGGCCACTCAATCGCCACGCCAACAGGGCGACCAGCATGACGGCCTGCGGGGCTACCGCCGTGGTGACCCCTTGAAACGGGTGGTCTGGAAAAAAATGGCTAAGACCGGCGAACTGATCAGCCGCGACGAGGCCCGCGCGCAAGCGATGGTGCTGTGGCTTGACATGCGCCTGACTGCCCTGGCCGATCCGGAGCAGCAGTTGTCACGGCTGTGCGCCTGGGTGCTGCAGGCCGAGCGCCTTGGCCTCGACTACGGCCTACGACTGGGTGCTGTCTCCCTGGGCCCAGACCAGGGGGAAGTGCACAAGCGACGTTGCCTGGAAGCCCTGGCCCGTTACTGAGACCGCATACCCATGGCCAGCTACGCGCCCCCAACCCGTCTGCAAGGCCTGCTGCAAGTCATGCAGCAGTGGCCGCGAGAGACCCGCGACACGCTGTTCATGCTGACCGTTATTGCCTGCGTGCTGCTGCCGCAAGTCAGCCACTTGCCGCTGTGGTGCAGCCTGACCGCCGCCGCCGTGCTGCTCTGGCGTGCTGCCCTGACGCTGACCGGCCGTCCGCTCCCGCGACGTTGGTGGTTGTTGCTGGTGCTTGGTCTGGCGTTGGCGGCGACCCTGTTCACCTACCGCACAGTGCTGGGGCGCGACGCCGGGGTCACCCTGACGGTGGTCTTGCTGGCCCTCAAGACCCTGGAGTTGCGGGCGCGCAGGGATGCCTTTGTCGTCTTCTTTCTTGGCTTCTTCTCACTGCTAACCACCTTTTTTTACTCCCAATCGCTGCTCACCGCCGTTGCCATATTGCTGGCACTGCTGGGTCTGCTGACCGCCCTGGTCAATGCCCACCTGCCCGTTGGCAAGCCGCCGTTGCTCCAATCAGCCCGCATCGCCGGCGGCATGGCCCTGCTGGGCGCACCGATCATGGCTGTGTTGTTCATGCTGTTTCCACGCATCGGGCCGCTGTGGGGCCTGCCGGCCGACGCCATGAGCGGGCGCAGCGGGCTGTCGGCCACCATGGAGGTCGGCAATGTGGCACAGCTCGCGCTCGACAGCAGCATTGCCATGCGGGTCCGCTTCGAGGGGACAGCCCCGCCTGCATCAAGCATGTATTTCCGAGGGCCCGTGCTGTCGACCTTTGACGGGCGGGCCTGGCGCGCCTTGCGCAGCGACTTCCCGCCGGGCATGCAACTGGGTGCCGACTTGCAGGTGCGGGGCGCCCCGGTGCCCTACGAGGTCACTCTTGAGCCCAACCACCGGCCCTGGCTGCTGCTGCTCGACGCCAGCCCCGAGGCCCCCGTTTTGAAAGGGCTGAGGGCCGGCATGACGCCTGAGCTGCAATGGCTGACGGATCGGCCGGTGACAGACCTGCTGCGTTACCGCGCCGAGGCCTACACCGACTTCCGCCATGGCCCCATGAGGCTGCTGGCCGGCTTGCAGGACTACCTGGCCTTGCCGCCTGGCTTCAATCCACGGACGCTGGCTTTGGCTGCAGAAATGCTGCGCCAACCCGAGCTGCGCCAAGGCGACGGGGCTAGCCTGGTGGCAGCCGTGCTGCAACGCCTGCGCAGTGGTGGCTACACCTATACCCTGAGTCCGGGTTTAAGTGGCCAGCACAGCGCCGACGAATTCTGGTTTGACAGCAGAAAAGGCTTTTGTGAGCACATCGCCTCCAGCTTTGTGGTTCTCATGCGGGCCATGGACGTGCCGGCGCGGGTGGTCACCGGCTACCAGGGCGGCGAGCGTAACGATGTTGATGGTTTCTGGGTGGTGCGCCAGCGCGATGCCCACGCCTGGGCCGAGGTCTGGCTGGCTGGGCGCGGGTGGGTAAGGGTCGACCCGACGGCGGCCGTGGCGCCTGGGCGCATCGGCACGTTGGAACGGCTGGAAGCGCCAGAGAACGCCATCGCCACGGCCCTGACAGCGGTCAACCCGCGGCTGCGCATGACGCTGCGCGCGCTGTGGGACGCCACCAACAACCGCTGGAACCAATGGGTGCTGAACTACGGCCAGGACCGGCAGCTTAATTTGATGCGCAACCTTGGTTTCGAGACGCCCAGTTGGGAGACCGCCAGCTACCTGCTGATTGCCATCGTGGTGTTGACCAGCCTGCTCGGCGCGGCCTGGACCCTGTGGGACGGGCGCCGGCAGGACCCCTGGCTGCGCCTGCTGGCGCGCGCTGCAGCACGGCTGGCCAAGCGCGGTGTGCAGCTGCCGCCGCAGTGCACGCCTCGGGAAATGGCGCGCCTCACGCTGGCGCAATTCGGCGACAAAAACGCCTTTGCACTGGCTATGTGTGATTGGCTGCTGCGCCTGGAGGCACAGCGCTATGCCCCACCCCAAGGCGCGCGCGAGCGGCTCGTTACACTGAGCCGAGACCTGCAACGTATTCCCCAGCCCACGTGAGCTCACAACGCCTTTTCATTGCTACTGTATTTATAGCTATAACCCTAATATCCACGGGGGCTAGCGCCCTAAAACACCCTAAAAAAAAGGTGCCGGCAGCCGCCAAAGCGCTGGCATTGCCAGCCGCAGCCACCGGCCCTGCCTATGCCGGCCGGGACGATGTCATGCAGGCGGCTGACGAGATCGCCACCCGGCGAGCGCTGGACCCGGCCTGGGTACGCCGCACCATTGGCCAGGCCCACTACAGCGCCCAAGCCGCCCAATTCGTTCTGCCGCCGGCCGTGGGTACGGCCAAAAACTGGGCCGCCTACCGCAGCCGTTTTGTGGAGCCGGTTCGCATCGGGGCAGGCGTCAAATTCTGGCGCACCCACCGCAAGCATCTGTTGCGAGCGGAGCAAGAGACGGGGGTACCGGCCAGCCTGATTGTGAGCGTGATCGGGGTTGAAACGTTGTACGGGCAACACGTTGGCAACTTCCGTGTGCTGGACGCACTGACCACACTGGCTTTTGATTTTCCGGTCGCGCACCCACGTGCGGCGGAGCGCAGCGCCTTTTTCAAGGCAGAGCTGGAGCAACTGCTGATCTTGAGCCAGCGCAGCCAGATCAACCCCTTAGGCTGGCGCGGCAGCTACGCCGGCGCCATGGGCCTGCCGCAGTTCATGCCCTCGAGCTGGGCCCGCTACGCGGTTGATTTTGATGGCGACGGCCGCATCGACCTGTTTGCCAGCCCGGCCGACGCCATCGGCTCAGTGGCCAACTATTTCAAAGCCTTCAACTGGCAGCCCGGCCTGCCTACCCACTACCCCGTGCGCTTTGACACGGAGCGGCTGGACCTGGACGCTCTGCTGGTGCCAGACATCCTGCCCACCTTCAGTGTGACCAGTTTCCAGGCCAAAGGCGCCATTCTGGAGGGTGCTGCCCTGGCCCACAGCGGCCCGTTGGCGCTGGTGGAGCTGCAAAACGGCAGCGAGCCACCCAGCTATGTGGCAGGAACCGACAACTTTTATGCCATCACACGCTACAACTGGAGCAGCTACTACGCCATGGCGGTGATTGATCTGGCCGAGGCGGTGGCGCGTGAGATCAAAAGCAAGCCTTGACCTGAGGCTGCTCAACCCAGAAACACCGTATTGTTGAACGCTTTGATGCTTCCTTACCACGCACCGCTTTCGCTGGCCGACTTAGCTTGGCACCGTCACCTTTGCTTGCCAGGCAGCCAACCATAAATTGTCAATATGGCTCAGTTTGGTTTTGTCAAAGCCACTCGCCATTTCCCAATACCGACCAGAAGGCACGCTGTAAGCCAATTCGGCCTCGGCCAACAAGGCTTCATCAGCCGCTGATTGATCCAACTCAAAGCCACCGCTCACACCAGTGCCGACATCTATGCCCATGACCTTTAACTTTTGCCAACTGACCCTGGGGAATAGCAACCTGGAACTGACCTGATCTGACAAATTCACGACCGAACACCCTTGGCGCTGGGCCAAGGCCCACAACCGAGCCGATTTGGCCTCCAGACTCTGCAAGGTCACGTCCGGCCGTAAAGGATCGGCCCTGCCCTGACCATAAAAGTGAGTGGTCTGCCCCGCGCTCGAGTCGTAAATCATGTCGCAACCCACATAAGCAATGACATCTGGCTTGAGCGCGCCCAATGCCCAGTAACCCGCGGTGAACGCCATGGTCCCGCCCGCGTAGACGACACCACCAAAATGGTTTTGAGCGGGCACAAATTCATTGGCATCGATCATCTGTCTACCCAGGGTTTGGTCCAAGGGCGGGTGGCGATCCTGCGGAAAGTCTTCGGGGTAGATCAAGCAGTCCCAGGTGTCACAAACTTGCCAAGCATTGTTGATGACGACACGATGCGCAAAAATCGACGTATCCCAATCCGAGACTCGCAAGGCATCTGGCGCGCTGCCCACAATAAGAACTATTTTCGGGTTGGATTTCACAGTAACTTTCAAAAAAGCAGGCGCTATCATCCAACAAATTGATGACAGCCCAATGATGGTCAATGTCTAAGCCCTGAGCTTGGTCCTGTTACCGTTTTCGATGAGGGTTGGTCGCTGATGTTAGCGGCTAGGGAATTTCGACGTGAAAACGCTGTGCGGCAACGCTCCCCAAGCGAGTGTCGGTATCTATCCAGTGAGCAGCTGCACTGGCAATGGCATAGATGCCGTGGCTTAACGCCAACGCCCAAACCCAGCCGCGCAGCCCCTTGAAAAATATTTTCCGCCACACCCACATGTCGGGGCTGGTTTACGGCACGGCAATCGTGGTGCTGATCCACTTGGTTGGCACGGTTGGCTATTGGTAGTTGGGTCGTCCCAACGCCACCTGGATAGCTTGTTCACGGTGTTCATCGCCGTCCTTGGCATTGGGACCATGACTTACCTGTTTTCAACCTTTGTCGCACTGCTGCTGGAATCCGGCCTGAACACCGCCCTGAGGAAAAAACGCATAGAAAAAGAAATTAGCAGACTCGCTGGCCACTACATCGTGTGCGGCATCGGCCGGGTTGGCAACAACGTGGCCCATGAATTACTCAAAACCAAGCGCACCATGGTCGTGATCGAAACCGAGCGCACGATCCTGGACCCTTGGCTGGAAGAGCACCACGACGTGCTGCACCTCCATGCGGATGCGACCGATGACGATGCCCTGCGCAAAGCCGGGGTCCTGACCGCTGCCGGCGTGTTTGCGGTGACCGGCGACGACAGCCACAACCTGATGATCGCCCTCTCGGTCAAGCTGCTCAACCCAAAGGTCAGGGTCGTGGTGCGGCTGCATGACATCCGCAACACCAACAAAGCCCGCAAGGCCGGTGCCGATGAAATCGTGTCGCCCGACTTCACCGGCGGCCTGCGCATCGCCTCGGCCATGCTTCGGCCCCATGCCGTGAACCTGATGGACCGCATGCTGCACAGCGACGGCGCCTTACGGGTCGAGGAGGTGGTGGCACCGAAGAACTTTGTCACGGCAAGCGTAGGCGCCACCGTGCCAAAGTCACGTGACTACGTGCTCATGGCAGCGCACCACCATGGCGAGTGGGTCTTCAACCCGCCCGACGAACACCTGCTCCATGCCGGCACCGCTTTGGTGTTGATGACCAGCCCGGATGGTCGCATACGGCTTGAGCAGGCTCTGGCGCGCGAATTCAAAAAAACACCTTGAAAAAGCCTTCAAAAACACCTTGATTGCTAAAAGATAAATTCCTTACTAAAATTAATTTCGCAAGGAAAAAGGAGGCAGCTATGTCCAGTGAATCAACCCTCACTAGCAAGGGTCAAACCACCATCCCAAAGGAGATTCGAGACCGTCTTGCCATGAAGGCTGGCGACCGCATGACCTTTACCCTTATGCCCAACGCCACGGTGGTGATGCGCTTAAAGTCCAAGAGCATCACCGAGCTCGAGGGCGCTCTGTACAAGAAGTCAAGAAAGCCCTTAAGCACCGAACAGTTGTCACGGTGATGCTGGGTATAGACACCAATGTCCTGGTGCGATTTTTGGTTCGCGACGACCTGGCACAGTTTGAAAAAGCGCGCCAGTTGATCGAGCAGGAAGTGTCTGCTGGAAACCAGGTCGTCATCAACCAATTGGTTTTGCTGGAGACCGAATGGGTGCTGCGAAGCCGATACAGCTTAACGAAACAGCAGATGATGGAAACCATTTCCGCCCTGCTGGATGCGCGCGATGTGCATTTTGAGGATGAGCCTGCGGTGGAGGAAGCGCTTTTCGTCTGGCGTGACGCCCATGCAGATTTTGCAGACTGCCTGATTGGCGCCAGAAACCGTCGGCTCGGCTGTCGTGCCACCGCAAGCTTTGATGTCAAGGCGGCCAAGTTACCTGCGTTTGTCGGCATTTGACCTGACTTGGCCCTATGACGGCTGTATCGGCCTTGTGCGACACCTGATTGAATCCGCCGATAAACAACGCTTGCACTGTACGGTGGACGCTACCGGGCCGCCCCTCAAGCCCCCGACGGCACCAAAAACTCACGGCTGATGTGAGAGCCCAAGTCATTCACCCGGTCCAGAAACTGCGTCAGGTAGGCGTGCAGGCCGGTGGCCAAAATTTCATCAATGCGGCCGTATTTGAGCTCTGCCTGCAGCTTGCCGGCGCGACGGTGGGTTTCGCCGGTCTGGTCGTTGCTGACCAGGCCCAGGTTGCTGACCACTTCGTTCAGGCTGGCGTGCAGCGAGCGCGGCATGTCGGGGCGCAGGATCAGCAGCTCGGCCACCCGCTCGGGCTTGATCACGTCGCGGTAGACCTTGCGGTAGACCTCAAAGCCCGAGACGCTGCGCAGAATGGCGCTCCAGTGGTAGAAGTCGTACTCTTGGTCTTTCTCGCTGGCGGCGCCAAAAAAGTCGCTTTGCACCGCGTGGAACTTGACGTCCACCAGCCGCGCCGTGTTGTCGGCGCGCTCCAGAAATGTGCCCAGGCGCATAAAGTACAGTGCCTCGTCCATCAGCATGGTGCCCACCGTGACGCCGCGTGACAGGTGCGAGCGAAACTTGACCCACTCAAAAAACTGGCCCGGGTCGCGCTCGAAATCGCCGTTGTTGACCATGCGCCGCACCTCCAGCCAAGTCTGGTTGTGGGTTTCCCAGACCTCGGTGGTCAAGGTGCCGCGCACGGCGCGGGCGTTCTCGCGGGCAGCGCTCAGGCAGGACATGATGGACGAGGGGTTGCTCTCGTCTTTCACCATGAAATCCATGACCTTCTGCACGCTCACCTCGCCATGCAGGCTCTGGTAGGTGGGCAAGAGCTCGCTGATGCTCAGCAGCCCCTGCCAGCCCACCAGCGCCACGGCGTCGGATTGCGGCAAAAGGGACGTTTGGTAGTTGACGTCGAGCATGCGCGCGGTGTTTTCGGCCCGCTCGGTGTAGCGGGACATCCAGAACAGGTGGTCGGCAGTACGAGACAACATCAACTTCCCCTAATCAGTTGAGGACAGAGCTGGCGCTGCGCGCTGCGGTCTGTCCCGCAAAAATCTCTAACCAGTTGAGGACAGAGCTGGCGCTGCGCGCTGCGGTCTGTCCCGCAAGTTTTCATATTTCCAAAATCCAGGTGTCTTTGGTGCCGCCGCCCTGCGAGGAGTTGACCACCAGCGAGCCGTCTTTGAGGGCGACGCGGGTCAGGCCGCCGGGCACCATCTGCACGGTTTTGCCTGACAGCACATAGGGGCGCAGGTCGATGTGGCGCGGCGCGATGCCGCTTTCTACAAAGGTGGGGCAGCTCGACAGGCTCAGCGTGGGCTGCGCGATGTAGCCCTCCGGGTTGGCCAGCACGGCCTGCCGAAAATCTTTAATTTCGGCCTTGGTCGCTGCCGGGCCGACCAGCATGCCGTAGCCGCCGGCGCCATGCACCTCTTTAACCACCAAGTCTTTGAGGTTGGCCAGGGTGTAGGCCAGGTCGTCCTTGTTGCGGCACATGTAGGTGGGCACGTTGCTCAGGATGGGTTTTTCGCCCAGGTAAAACTCGATCATCTTGGGCACGTAGGGGTAGATCGACTTGTCATCAGCCACGCCGGTGCCCACAGCATTGCAAATCGTCACGTGGCCAGCTCGGTAGGCGTCAAGCAGACCGGCGCAACCCAGCGTACTGCTGGGGCGGAACACCTTGGGGTCCAAAAAATCGTCGTCCACGCGACGGTAAATCACGTCCACCCGCTTCGGGCCGCGGGTGGTGCGCATGTAGACAAAGTTGTCTTTGACAAACAGGTCCTGCCCCTCCACCAGTTCAACCCCCATCTGCTGCGCCAGAAAGGCGTGCTCAAAGTAGGCGCTGTTGTACATACCGGGGGTCAGAACTACCACGGTCGGCTCGGCAGTGGTGGCCGGGCTGCTGGCGCGAAGGGTCTCCAACAGCAGGTCGGGGTAATGGGCCACCGGCGCCACCCGGTGCGCATTGAACAGCTCAGGAAACAGCCGCATCATCATCTTGCGGTCCTCGAGCATGTAGCTCACGCCGCTGGGCACACGCAAATTGTCTTCCAGTACATAGTATTCACCTTCACCCGCCGCGTTGGGCGCGCGCACGATGTCGATGCCAGAGATGTGCGAGTAGATCTGGTGCGGCACATCCACGCCCACCATCTCAGGCCGAAACTGGGCATTGCGCTCAACCTGCTCACGCGGCACCACGCCGGCACGCAAAATATCTTGGCCGTGGTAGACGTCGTGAATGAAACGGTTCAGGGCGGTTACCCGCTGCACCAGGCCGCGCTCCATGGTGGCCCACTCATGAGCCGGGATGATGCGGGGGATCAGGTCGAAGGGAATCAGTCGCTCGGTCCCGGCGCCCTCCTCGTCCTTTTCGCCGTAAACCGCAAAGGTGATGCCCACCCGACGGAAGATCATTTCCGCTTCTTCGCGTCGCTTGGCCATCATGTCGCCCGGTTGCCGCGCGAGCCACTCGTCGTAAATTTTGTAATGGTCTCGGATCTGCGCCCCGTGGGTAAAAAACTCGTAGGGCAGACGCGTGTACATCTCATCAAATTTCTGCATAGGCACCTTTTCCACTGCCCCAAGCTTAGCAAGCTTTGCGCCAATTGGTATCAGTGCGTGCCTTAGGGCATGCGGTGATGCCAGTAACGCAATGCCTCGCGACGGTGACACTGCACCGCCTTCGGCTGGCTGGACACCCAAGTCGCTGCACCACAATGCGGCGAGTCGAACAGTTCGATCTGCCGCTCTGCATAGCGCGCCAGAACGGGGCCAGCCGGGTGGCCGAAGCGGTTGCGGTAGCCGGCCTGCACCAAGGCCAGCCGCGGGCGCACCGCATCCAGAAACGCCGCGCTGCTGGAGGTTTTGCTGCCGTGGTGTGGCACCAGCAGCAATGTTGCGTCCAGCTTGACCCCGCTGGCTACCAGGCGGGCCTCCTGCGGCTGCTCGATGTCGCCCGCCAACAAGGCAGCCCGAATATCAGACCCAGACCCAGACCCAGAGCCGGTGCTGATCCGCAGGGTGCAACTGAGGGCGTTGGGTTTTGGCGCCGCCGTGTAGTCCTCGGCCTGCGGGTGCAGCACGACAAAATCGACGCCGTCCCACTGCCAGTGCTGTCCGGCCTGACAGCGCTCGCCCGGTCGCTGGGCCTGCAACTCATGCTGCGGCTCCAGCGAACTGAGCAAACCAGCCTGACCCTGCATGGCCAGCACGGCAGCCGCCCCGCCAACGTGGTCGCTGTCCCGGTGGCTCAGCACCAGTTTGTCGACCCGGGTGCCCAGAGCGCGCAAGAGCGGCACCAGCACCCTGTGCCCGGCATCACTCTCGCTGCTGAAGCGAGGGCCGGCGTCGTAGACCAGCGCATGGTTGCGGGTACGCACCAGCACAGCGTTGCCCTGACCGATATCCGCAGCCAGCACCGAGAATTCGCCATGAGGCAACTGTGGCGGCTGCCACAGCAGCACGGGCAGCAGCAGTGGCAAGCCCAGCGCACGCAATGACGCAGGCCAGGGAGCCACCAGCAGCACGCCGCCCAGCAAGCCAACCGCGCCCGCCCAAAGCGGCGCCTGCGGTAGCGACAACACCGCAAAAGGCAAATCGGCCAGCCACTGCAGCACCTGACTCAGCAGCGCCACCGCACCGGCGGCAATGGACCACAGCGGCCCGACCACCACCCCGAGCATGGCCAGTGGCGTGATCACGAGGGTGACCCAGGGAATCGCCAGTGCATTGGCCAGCAGGCCCACCAAGGACACCTGGCCAAACAGCAACAAGGTCAGCGGCGTGAGCGCCAAGGTGATGACCCACTGCTCACGGAGCATGGCCCCCACGCTTGCCACTGCGTGTGCTGCGCTGCCCCCCAAGGGGGCTGATGGCTCGGCCCGGCTGTCACCTGATGCGAACAGCACGCCAACGGCGACAAAGCTGAGCCAAAAACCGGCTTGCAGCAGGGCCCAGGGGTCGGCAGCCACCACCACGGCACAGGCCAGGGCCCAGACCACGGGCCATGGCCAACGCTTGCCCGTTAGCCGCAACCCGCCCACTGTGGCCAGCATCAGGACAGTGCGCTGCGCCGGCACGCCCCAGCCGCTGAACAGGGCGTAGCCCGCCGCCAGCAGCACGCCGCCCAGCAGGGCCGCTTGGGGCGCCGGCAGCCACAGGCACAAGCGGCTGGAGCGCCGCCACAACCAGCCCACCGCCAGCGCGGCCGCCCAGGCGAACATCGTAATATGCAGACCTGAAATCGACATCAGATGGGCCACGCCGGTAGCGCGAAACACATCCCAGTTGGCCCGCTCGATGGCGCGTTGGTCGCCCACCACCAGCGCCGCCAGCAGGCCCGCTTGCGACCGATCCGGTACCGCGGCAAAGATCTGCTCACGCACCTGCTGGCGTAGCCGCTCCACCGGGTGTCCGCCGGTCTGGCCAAGCAGGCGGGGCTCCGGGTCATTGCGACCCGCACGCACATAACCGGTCGCCTGCACGCCCTGCTCCCAAAGCCAAAGCTCGTAGTCAAAGCCATGCGGGTTGCTGCCGCCATGCGGCGCCTTGAGCCGCACGGTCATCTGCCAGCGCTCACCGGCCTGCATGGGCTGCGGCTGGCGCTGCAACTCGGCCACGCCTTGCGTCCCCGCAAAGACCCCGCTGTACCAGCTCAAATAAAGCTGCGACGGCAGGCGCACGGCCGCACCCTGCCAACTCGCCGAGGTCACCGCCAGACGAAACCGCAGACCGGATTCATGCGCTTGGGGCATGGCGGCCACGACGCCGGTCACCACGAGATCGCGCCCCTCCAGTTCCGGCGCCAAGGCGCCCTCCATGAAGAGGCCGGCGCGCAGACCCGTCAGGCCAAAGCCCAGCAACGCCAGCGCCAGCAACAGCGCGGTCAGCCAGCGCCAATTTGCTATTGAATCAGGAGCGAGAGAGATAAGCCCCACAAGGGCCGGGAGCATGCAGAGCACATAAACCCAGCAAGGGTCCAGCGCCGCCTGTTGCAGCTGAAGCGCCGTGCCGGCCACAAATACCAACAGGCCGGGCAGCAACAGCCCGGCCCAGCCCCGGCGTTGCGCTGGCTCTGTGTCCATGCGCACATGCTAACCTGGTACGACAAGTGTCAGAGGTTACGCCACCCAACCGGCTGCGAGGAAATGGCTGCGGTTCTCAGTGAAAGGGGGCCTTGACGTATTTGGCACAAACACCTTTGATGATGTGCCTTCGGCCTCCGTCGCGGAAAGTGAGGGTTTGAACGAACGCACCGTCGCTCAAATCCAGCGTGAACTCCTCTTGGGTGATCATCTGGCCAAAACGCTCAAACATGGCCGGTCTGCTCACAATCGCCTTGTTTCCATCCATGCGCAGCGCGCCCTTTCGCGACTCGGAAATTGAAAATTCGCCTTGGTACCAACCTGATTTACCCTGCTGGTCTAGTCCTGCCACCAAAAAATCCGTGTAAACCTTGGGCTCAGAGGTCAGGTTCCTTTGGGGCATGGAGACCGTAACCTCGCAAATAAAATTTCCATTTTTTTTGCTGTGCGTTTTGCTGTCTACCGCCAGCGGATCCGGCGCTGCCGAGGTCGGATCAGGGTTAAAGTTGAGCCAACCCAACTCAACCGTCAGCCAGAGTACCCCCAACGCTAAGACCACGGTAACCACAGCGGTGGAGAAAATGACTTTCAAGTGGTTCATTGGGTTGTCCAATCAGGAGCAAGAAATGAATTGGCGCGCCAACTGCCTAGTTCGTGATGATCTCGCGACCGTTGCGAGACTGCACTGGCCGGGCGTTGGCATCAAACGGGAACTCAGCCACTTGCGCTGCAGAAACGTTTACCGTACTTTTCAAAATGAAGAAACGGACGCCTTCAGTACAGGGCGGCGTTGTTAGCGATCCCTCGTAGCTAAAGAAATCAAATTCGCGGGGCAGCAGGCTGCCGGGATTGAACTTCACGCCCTCGGGCATGACCTCCGGGCCCTCTTTACGCGGCATGTTGGCCCATAGCGCTTTGATTCCCGGATTTTCATTGCCTTCTTTCAGGAAGACGCCCAGTACCACCAACTTGCCGTCACTTCCTTTATGCACAAAGTGCACCACCATCGACATGGGTTTGCCTTCAACTCTCTCCTCACTGGGTTTATGAAAATGAAATTGAAGCAGCTCATATGGCTTGGCGTCGATGCGCAGCTTACTGCCCGGCGGCACATTGACTTGAATGGTGTGCCCGTTGTTCACGATCTTTAACGGCCCCTCTTTGTAGTCAGCACTGACGCTGGTGCGAGCTTTCACAAAGGGTCCGACGATATCGAGCGGGGATTGTGATTTACCCTTGGCACAGGTCGGAAACTCCTTACCCCATCGGTCTGGCCCCATCTCGCCAGCATAGCCCCAGTGCGGAGCAGCATGGACTGCGGCATCTTTGGCTTTAACTGTCGAATCGCTGCCGTGGGCAGGCGCCTGACCCTGCGTGTCAGATTTTGCAGGGGTATCTGCTCCGCCATGGGCTCCCTCGGGCTGGCACTCTGACATGACAGCCACTTTGTCGCCTGCCGCAGCCAAGGCGATTTGAGCGGCGCACATGGTGTTTTTCCGATTACCAAGATCGGTCAACTTGAGCGCAGTCCGAAACGCCTCCAGTGCAGCAGGGTCATCGCCCCCCTTGGTCAGCATGCGCAAAGCGCCCAGACCCACCTGACGCTCTGCCGACAGACTTTTTTGCGACTTGTATGCAGCCTCAAGGTCGGCCAATGTCGTACCGCTGGCCATGGCGGCCTTGATGGCCTCCAACTGATTGACCTTGGCCTGAAGTGGCGCCAATTGCGCCTTCAGGGCTGCTGACTGCTGTTCAGCTGCTGCAATGGCGCCTTGCGATGTAGCTGCCAGTTTGGCCGCCTCTTCAGAGGCGGCTTTTAGCTCGACCGCCTGGCTTTTGACCGTTTGAACTTGTTTCCAGTTCATCCAACCAAAAACACCTGCGCCAATCAGTCCGAGTGCCAACAAGACTTCAACAATGGTTCTTTTCACAAACGTCACCCACAGTAAAAACAACAAATACACCCGAAGACCGACGCCCTAACGGGCGCTCCTGGGCGGCAACAGCCTAGGATCTACACCAAAGCATCGGTACCAGGCGCGAAAACATGAGGAGTCAGTATTCAGACTTCGGCATAGCCTCGGTGAGAACGGCCTGGCTACCGCGTTATGCCACACACATGCACTGGTTACACCTTATTGATCCCCAGCAAAAGAGAACCCGCTTCCAGTGCCATCAACCAGCATAAGCATCAAACGCCTCGTCTTTCCTTCAAACAAAGACGGAAGGACGAAGGCAACGCCATTCAGAGAAGCAGCGTCTGTTCCTGGAGTACGCGGGCACCCGGTTTGCGAAGGAATATCGGCGGACACAGAAAAATAGGGGCTATTGGCGGCGACAGCCCTGACAAGCCTTAGATGACGGACACAGCCACCAAATGTGACGGTCGCTGCGAGCCCCTGGTCAAACTGTAGAACTGCGGGCTTGTTGACGGAAGCATTGAGGTTGTCCGTCCAAACGCCATCCCATCGGCCACTGGCGTCTGCCAAGGTGGCCGATGCTGAGCTTGACAACTCAATCGGTCGATTATTTGGCGCATTGACGCCGGAAATGATGACACGATAGGTCCCCAGCGAGGTCTCAGACCAACTGCCACTGGCCGGTCGACTGATTGCAGCCGCTCCAAATTCGCGGATCAGGCCAGCGCTTGAGGTGCCGCTTGGCGCAAGGTTTACAGAGCCTGAGTAAAGGATCGGAATGATGTCCTCAGAGCTGGTGCTGAAGAAGTACATGGCATACCAATTGATGTCAGGTGCCAAGTCTGCCGTCATAAAAGTCACAAAATTCTTCTGATACAGCGTTCCCGAAGCTGCCCCGGCCAGCACGGCAGCCGCCGGTGGCGGGACCAGCGGCTGACCAACTGGCGCAGGGGTGACCGGACTGTCTGACGTAATGCCACCACAGGCACATAGGCTAGCGACTAAGATCAGTGCCAGAGACCGAGGCACGACGCCGGTCACCAGACGATGTACAAGCCATGAAGTCAATTGAGACATCAGTTTCATTGTCGACCAGCCCTTGATTTGGATTTGACCCATCCGGCCTGCAGCCAATGACAATAGTGGCGGCTGTAGTGCCAAGCGATATGGTGTACCGTGGTCCCGGCAGGGAAAACCTCGGACGTCAGATGATCAAGCCATTCGCCCTCGGCCTCCAGTTGGCTCGCAAAAGGGGCCAACCCAGGGTCGATGGGCACACCAGCATCGCCAGAGACCATCTGGACCGCCCCGTCCTGCTTCAAGCTTTGAAAGGTCACCACTCTCTCGAGTACCCGCCCGGTATGGCGGACCGCGCCAGAATAGGCGTCGTGCAGGCTGCCCCATTCCCGCCCCACCAGGTGCCGTTTGATCATGTCGAGGCAAGACGCAGTTTGATCCAAAGAGACGTGCATGAATCGCAACTGCCCCAACACATTGTCAAACAATACCGCCGCGTCCGCATGTGCAGCCAAAAGCGCTTGAAGTTCAGCAAGAGCATCCACTGTGCCACAGTGCAGTTGTGTACCAGACCTCTTCAAGGCAGGTCCATGACGCCAGCGAAACAGCGGAGCAGCCCAGCGGTCTATGTCAAAGGTCGTGACTTTGTCAAACCTTTGCAACCAAGGACTCGGCATCATCCAACCGGCGCTGGCGCCGATGATGACCAGCTGACGGCTAGTCGGTTGTATTTGCTCGAGCCACTGCCTGATATGGTTGCAGGTACCCCCCCAGGCGCCTTGGCGGCGCCAGGCCCTGGCATGCCAAAGCGGGCCACCGGAGTGATTCATGCGGCCCTCGCCCGGTTGAACTGGATCATGCCCATTTCGTCCATACCGCGTTGTTCTCGGCGATTTTCGAAATTCCTGACGGCGAGCCGGTCGAGGTCTAACAATGACTGCATCTTCAAGCGCTGCGCCTCAGCCAACTGCGTGCGCTGCTCCAACACCTGCAAATACTGCCTTGTCTTGCCTATGTCGTTATCTACTCGAGTCTGTAGTGACTGCAGTTGAACCATGAACTGCCGATGATTTTGCACGGCCGACATGCCTGTGGCCGTGGTTAACTTTACAGCCTTGCAGCGGTATTCCTCGTACATCTGCGCAATCCGTCCCTGGCTTGCTGACAAGGACTCAAGCAGTTGAAGGGTTTGACGGGTCTCGGCCCGGAGTTGCTTTACCGACAGTTCGGCTTTTATCTCCAATGCTGACCAGCAGGCACGTACTTTCATAGGGTCGTTCCTTTAGAGCTCCATCAACACACGAAGATCAACACGTGCTCGGTCTTCTCCCACGCCCGAATACATGTCCTGCCGTAAAAAAGTTTCCATCGCTTCACGCATGGCAATCGCTTGGTCAATCTCGGGATTTGTGCCGGCCTGATAGGCGCCAACCTGAATCAAGTCAACGTTTTGTTGGTAGAGGGACCACAGACGCCGGAATCGATTGGCCATTTTCAAATCTGCCGGCGAAAGCAGGTTCTGCATGACTCGCGAGATGGATCCAGTGAGCTCAATGGCCGGGTAATGAGCCGCGTCAGCGAGTTTCCTTGACAACATCACTTGGCCATCCAAAGAGGCACGAGCGATGTCAACAATGGGGTCGTTGCCGTCATCACCTTCTGCCAAAACCGTATAAATTGCTGTAATCGAGCCGTGGCCATGGCGGCCGACGCCAGCGCGCTCGATCAGGTTAGGCAACAAGGCGAACACGGAGGGGGGATAGCCCTTGGACGTCGGCGGCTCGCCAATCGCCAGCCCAATTTCTCGCTGCGCATGAGCAACTCGGGTCAAGCTGTCCACCAACATCAGAACGTCTCGGCCCTGGTCCCGGAAATATTCGGCGACCACGTGCGACAAGTGTGCCGCCTTTAGTCGAAGCACGGGAGAAACATTAGCAGGCGCCGCAATCACAATGGATTTAGCGAGCCCCTCAGGACCCAAGGTCTCACTGATAAACGCCTGTACCTCTCGTCCACGCTCGCCAATCAGACCAATAACCACAATGTCAGCTTTGGTAAACCGGGTCAGCATACCCAGCAGAACGCTTTTGCCAACACCGGAGCCGGCGATAAGGCCGACCCTCTGCCCTCGCCCTAGCGTCAACAGGCCATTGATGGCTTTGACTCCGACATCCAGCACCCGGTCGATCGGCCCGCGCTCCATGGGATTCAGTGGCAGGCCTAAAAGCCCTAGCGTATCTGTACAAGCCGGCTGCGGCTTTCCGTCAAGCGGTTGCCCTCGCGCGTCAATTACCCGACCGAGCAGTTCTTCACCCACCAACACGTGGTCGGTGTCACTCAACACCCGCACCTTGTCGCCAGGGCCAATCCCTACCGGCTCTGTAAATGGCATCAAATAAATGGTGCTTTCAGCGAAGCCCACCACTTCCGCCTCAATCCGTTTGCCGCTCTGGCCAATCACCTCACAGCAGGCACCGACTGGTGCCATGATCCCGCGCGCCTCAAGCCTAAGACCCACCAAGCGAACCAGCGTGCCACTGCGCACCGGTCGTTGGGTGTGTATTTTTGCAACGGCTTGATCGACCTCTGCGTCAAAATCAAACATCATCTTCTGCGCCTGAAACCAGGATACTTTGGGCTTCAACAATGTCCGAGCCAGCGACCTGTGATCGAGCTCCTTGCGACGCTAATGGCTCGCCAAACAAGGCACGGTCACCCACCAAGGCGCTGCGGGTACGCCAACGCGGCTCATCAATCTGGAGACCTTGCGCCAGCGCACTGAGTCGCTCACCAATCAAGTCATCGACCAGAGCATCATTTGCACTGGCCCGTACGCTGCCGGGCTGCAGCGTCGCATTCGCCCGAACATTGGCGTCACTACTACCGCTCAAGCCACTACGTTCCTTCAATGTCCGCCATGCCTGCAGGTCGCTGGGATGCAACTCCACGCGGACCATCGACGCATCGTTCAGTGACAGTTCGTCTACACAGCGCTGCACGAGCCGGTCGATGGCAGATCCATCCAGCGCCAGTTCTGCCAAAACCAATTGCTCAGCCAAATGAAGAGATAGGCGTTTGATAGGCTCAAAAAAGACGGTCGGTCTTTGATGCAGAGCTTCCAGAGCCGTCTCGACGGCCTTGATCAGCGCGTGGTCCATAGCCAGTTGTCGGGCCAACTCACGACCCATCTCGTCCTGCAAAGCGGCGCGGGTATCCTGTGCCCCTTGCGCGTAGCCTTCGCCTCGAGCCTGCGCTAAGGCCGCTTCCGAAGCAACTGGCGTCTGCAATGACATAACGTCCGCTGCAGGCGCCTCTGGGACATCGGTAATCACTGCGCTGGCACCCTCAATGCCAGGTAAGGGCGGGGGGGGCAATAAGCGCAATGTCTGCAGGTCAAAGTCAACCAGATCAAACTGAGGCGCAACTTCCGTTTGCCACTTGGAAGGCATAAACCCGCCCGGCGGCGCCACCGGATGCAGTAAATCTACCGCCTGCCAAACACGAGCCGGCCGCACCACCAATTGGCGTGGGTTATTCGCTACAGACACCGTCAGATGGTTAGACATAGTCGGCGCCGCCACCCAGTACCAAATCGCCTGCATCTGCCAGTTTGCGCGCCGTGCGCATGATGGTTTTTTGGGCAAGCTCAACGTCAGACAGGCGCATCGGGCCCTTAGCCTCCATGTCGTCCTTGAACATGCCGCGGGCACGTTCGGACATATTGCTGAAAAACTTGTCCTTAACCGGATCGCTAGCACCTTTGAGCGCAATCATCATCTGGTCTGGATCAACATTGCGCATAATGACCTGGATCCCTTTGTTGTCAACGCTGACCAAATTTTCAAAGGTGAACATGTTGTCCTGAATTTTTTGCATCAAGTCTGCATCCAGGGACCGCAGCCCGCCCATCACCGATGCCTCCAACGCAGATTTGGTGAGGTTCAAGATATTGGCGGCCGCTTTGATGCCGCCAAAACTTGAGGACTTGGCCGAGGAGTTATTGGAGAACTGCTTTTTCATGATGGCCTCAAGCTCTTCCATGGCAGAAGGCTGCACCGTCTCCAGCTTGGCCACGCGCTGTATCACTTCAGCGCGAGAATCTGGCGGTAAAAAATTCAGGACATCGGCTGCGACGACATTCTCCAACACAGACAAGATAATGGCCACCACCTGAGGATGCTCCCCCTGAATCATGTCCGCAATAGATCTGGCATCCATCCAAGCCAATATGTCCAGCCCCTTGCTGCTATGTCCGGGGTTGATACGACCCAAAACAGAAGCAGCCTTGTCATTGCCCAATGCTCGCTTGAAGACTTTCTCCACATAATCGGCCGTGCCTAAACCCAAACTAGTTTGGCGCTTTATGGTGGCGACAAATTCATCGAGCACGGCGTTGACAGCCTCCTGAGAAAGTTCAGCGACCTGAACCATGGCCATGCCAAGCGCCTGGACCTCTTTTGGATTGAGGTAACGGATGATGTCGGCTGCCTGCTCTTCACCCAAAAGCAGCATCAATACCGCGGCACGTTGGGTGCTGGTAATACTTTGAAGCTCTCGTTGGAGCGCCTCATTGTTGACGCCTAATGGAGCGCCAAGTGTGCCAGCAATATTCGCTTCATCAGCCATTGTTTTTACTCCAGGAGTACGGTCACCCCGGTTTGATCATGCCTTTGAATACGCTCGCTACACGCGCCGAATCGTCAGAAACGATCATGCGGATCAACGCAACTTTATCGTCGTAGGTATTTGCTGTATCCAGCATTTCAGCGGAGATATTTGATTTCTTGGACTTCATTTTTGCTTTCATTTCCTCAAGCGTCTCCGAAGCTGATAGCTCCTTTTCACCTACATCCTCTGCGGCCTGTGACTGGGCCTCCAGCGCCAATGCTTCGTTCTGTGCCAACTGCAGGTTGGTTGCCGCATTTTCTGCAGCCTCTTTGTCACGGTTAAGCAGGTGCATCACCACGGGACGAATCACCAGTAAGGAGAACAGGACAAACACCAAGCCAAGGAAAGCCGACTTGATGTTGGTGAGCACTGAGTCGTCTTTGTGCCAGGGCACTGTCAGATCAAGTGGCGCTTCTATTTCGAACTTTGCCTGGACAACGTTGACGACATCTTTGCGCGCTTCATCGAAGCCAACCACGCCCTGCACCAGCTGTTGCATGCGCTCCACCTCCTCCTCCGTGTAGGGATTCGGCTTGGCAGGTTGCTCTTCACCCTTCTCATTCTTGGGCTGAGCGACCGGCGGTCTTTCGTTGATCACAACGGCGACGCTCAGGCGCTGAACTGTCCCACTGGCGCTTTTAATGTGACGCACCGAGCGATCGATCTCATAATTACGGGTAGTTCGTGCTGCTACAGTTGTTCGCTCGTCGGCCGTTGCAGCCTGGGGCGCTGTTGCAGCGGTGTTGAGCGATGTTGTCGGTGCCGCTGGAGCAGTATTTGACAAAGTTCCGGGGACGCCACTGGCCTCTTTAGCGCTGTTTCGGTCTTCGCTAGTCACCTCAGAGCGGGTCTTAGGGCCTTTCCCTTGAGTGTCAAAGTCTTCCAATGTGGTTTCGGTTTGACTGAAATCCAGCGTCAAATTAACCTGGGAACGGACATTGGCTTCACCCACAATTGGAGACAAGATCTGCATCACGCGCTGCCGGTAGAGTTCCTCCATAGCCTGCTTGTGCTTGGTCTGTCCAGCATTCATGCCCATTGAAGCGTCCGAATCTGCGTCAGTCATCAGCTTGCCAACATTGTCAACCACCGTCACATTCTGAGGAGTAAGCAAGGGTACGCTGGAAGACACCAAATGAACAATCGCCTGTACCTGCGTCGGACTGACGCTGCGGCCATTTTGCGGCGTCAAAACGACCGAGGCCTTGGGCGGCACACGGTCGCGCACAAAGACCGACGGCTTGCTGGTCGCCAGGTGAACTCGTGCAGACTGAATCGAATCAATCTGCTGGATACTGCGAGCCAACTCCTGTTCGACAGCAGAGGTGTAACGCACCTGCTCCATGAACTGGCTGGTCGTCATGGCGGACTGATCTTTCAGGCTATCCAATCCTGTCGCTGCTGTTTTTGGAAGACCCTTAGACGCAAGGAAGATCCGAGCCTCGTGGTAACGACTCACCGGTACAGTGATCTGACCCGTGCTGGAATCAATCACCGGCTTGAACTCTCCAGTTCGCAGTGCTTCAAAGACAGCCTGCTGATCCCCCTCGGTCGCACCCATGACAACCGGTCTGTATTTAGGCGCATTCACCATGGTGTATGCCACCGCAAACAGTAACAACATCAGCGCAATCACGATCAAGGGCAGCGACTTCTTGACGGCTGGCTGACTCAAAACCCCTTTAATCGGTCCAAACAGGCCTGCGCTATCGGTCAAGGCCACACCGCCACCAAGGTAATTGGTGCTCAGGCCAGTAGAGGCACCCCCCTGCCCTTCTGGATTTGTCCGGCGATCACGCCCGGACCTTGTGGTCAGTGCACGGACCTCTTCAGAACCCGGCATCAACGTGCCGTCTGGTGCAGTTGCGGTTGCGGTTGCAGTCGCCATAGTTGAGTCTTTCAGCGCAGAATATTAATTAGATTTAAGCTAGGTTCAAACCGGCATGTTCATTACTTCTTCATAAGCCTTGAGGACCTTATTTCGAACTTGCAGCGTCGTCTCAAATGCCAGCGATGCCTTTTGCATCTTTAGCACTAGATCTGTCAACGGTACGGCTTCACCGCGCTCAAAAGCCTGGGCCGCCTGACTGGATTCGACTTGCATGTCATTGGTTTGCCCAACTACGCTTCGCACCATTTGGGAGAAATCGCTTTTGGGCGCAGCGATACCAGCAACGGCCTGCTCATCAAGCCCACCCGCCTGTGCGGCGTGGACTTGCATGGTCTTGAGCATTGAAGCAATATTTGCGGCAGAGGTAGCGCGTTCAATCATGATGATTCCTTAATGAAATAGACTGCTTCGGACATTCAGGCACTGGCCATCTGGCCAAGGCCATGGTCCCGAAGCTGCGCCAACTTGTAACGTAAAGTCCTAGGACTGATCCCTAGTTTTTGGGCCGCTTCAACTCTGTTTCTCGAGGTCTCAAGCGCCGATCTAATGACGTGGTTTTCGCTTTGCTTCACCACTGCTTGCAACTTACTGCGACCGACCTGCTCCATGTCATCGCAGGCCAATGAGCCAGTCGGCTCCGAAGTCAATGGGTCCACTGGACATGGCAACTCAGTCGAGTCATGCAACGCGGTGAGCAAGCCAACAGGATCTGGGGCGTCATCAAACAACAGATGGTGCTCGTCAATGTGATGGTCTGGGCATAGCACCATAGCCCGCTGCACCACGTTTTCTATCTCTCGGACGTTTCCTGGCCAGCCATATGACAGCAGACATGCTTGGGCAGCGGGGCTCACTGTCCAGGATTTATCGCCACGTTGGTGGCGCGACAGGACCCGCGCAACGAGAGGCAAAACATCGCCGCGTCGCTCCGCGATCGACGGCACACGCAACTTGAATGTGCTCAACCGAAAATACAGATCCTCTCGGAATTCGCGACGCTCGATGGCCAAACGCAGATTTTTGTTGGTCGCAGCAATCACCCGAACATCTAAGGCGACAGAACGTTCACTGCCTAGTTTGACGAGGCTTCGCTCCTGCAAAACCCGCAATAGTTTGGCTTGAAGCGCAATAGGCAGGTCACCCACCTCATCCAGGAAAATTGTGCCGCCTTGCGCTTGTTCAAACATGCCGCGATGGTCCTTGACCGCGCCA
This sequence comes from Rhodoferax sp. OV413, assembly GCA_945885775.1. Taxonomy (GTDB): domain Bacteria; phylum Pseudomonadota; class Gammaproteobacteria; order Burkholderiales; family Burkholderiaceae_C; genus Rhodoferax. Next base: position 38,127 of record CAMCZF010000002.1, read on the forward strand.
GTGAAAGCTCCTTTTTCATGGCCAAACAGCATGTCCTCAATCATGTGCTCAGGCAAAGCTGCACAATTCAAACCAATAAACGGACCGCTCTGTGACGGCGAGGATTCATGCAGTACACGCGCCAAAACTTCTTTACCAGAACCAGTAGGCCCTTCAAGCAGCACCGACACCTGCGCCTGAGCTACCCGTTGTGCCAAAGCGAGTAGCTTGATGCTGACCGGATCTACGAAAACCACACTTCGCACCGCATGCCTTGGCCTTGCTGCGTTATTCGAGGACTTTGATTGAACGGTGCTCACCAAGGGAGTGCGCCCAGCGATTGCGGCATCATCGGACCGGCCGTTCATGCAAAGTAGCGCATCTCGCCAAGCGTCGGCAGACCAGTCATCGGCAGCCAGAACATGACAAGCACCGTGGCGCATGGCAGCTACCGCCAGTTCGAGGTGCTTCCGCTCGACTCGGCAGATCACCACCAATTTTTCATGGGTGCGCCCGAACATTTCCCATGTTTCCTTCAACAACTCAATGTCAGAGCCCAAGCCCAAAATCAAAAGGGCAGGCTCATCGTCAAACCGTTTCAACGAGCTTGCCAAATCATCAAATGTGCGGACCAGGGAGATCGATACGCCTGCCTGATCCAACAGCGCTTGCTCGGTCGGCTTGAGCGAACGAAAGGGATCTAGCCAGAGGGCTGTGGAAGGCATTATGTTGTCGCAATCTTGGAACGGTGTTAGTCGGATGCACGTCAATAACCGCCTCCTCTTCGCAAGACATGTGCCAAGCTGTCTGTCGGCTTCCCGACAGTCTGAAATGCTGCTGGCAGGAGCCTGTTTGAATCTACCGAACTGGGATGAGTTTGGCGCTAATCAAGCGCCAGCTAATCAAGCGCCAGTTGAAGCCATCGCGCCGACGTACGACAATGTCTTCAACCAACAATAATCTGAAACTAGCATGTCTAACACCGCCTCTGCACTTCTTTCTGTCCTGTTCCTCATCACCAACCCCGTCAATGTTTTCGCGGGTCCTTGGGAGGAAGGCTACGCAGCCTACCAGCGCAAGGACTACGCCGCCGCGGTGCAGAAGTGGCAACTGGTCGCACAAACCGGTAAAGCAGAGGCGCAGTCCCTGGTGGGTCAAATGTATTTTTTTGGTCAAGGCGTTAAGCAGGACTATCCTCAGGCTATTGCTTGGATGAGTTTGGCAGCGGCTCAGGGAGAGGCCAAAGCCCAGTTCAAATTGGGCGCCATGCATGAAAATGGACAAGGATTTACCCGAGACCACGTCAAAGCGGCCATCTGGTACACGATGGCTGCCACTCAAGGCCACGCGACAGCCGGTGACGCATTGAAGCTGGTATCTGCAGGCTTGTCGACAAAAGAACTTGCTCTTGCCAGCCGTTTGGCTCAGACATGCACCAAGCGCGCCTTCAAGGACTGTGAATCAGTGTTTAGTCTCGGAACTTCACAGTAATGCTGATCCGGCGATTGCGAGGGTCCTTGGGGTCGTTTGGGTTGTATGGCGCGGTATCGGAAACTCCCTCAATTTGAGTGAACCGGTCCGCCTTGATGCCGCTTTTCTCAAGCATTGCACGGGTAGATTCAGCCCGCTCAGCGGACAAAGACCAGTTATTGCGGCCATCTTTACTTGCAAATGCCAGGCTGTCAGTATGGCCGCGCACACTCAGCTTATTGTCGGTAGACGCCAACGAGCGGGCGATTTCAGTCATCAGCGCCTGTGCCTTGGGCTGCAGTTTGGTGCTGCCCAGCGGGAACATGGCGAAGTCCGCTTTATCGATGACTTCGATTCGAAGTCCCTCTTTCTCACGGACAAACTGCACCTGCGTCTGAAGCTGCTCCAGGTTCGGATTTGCCGCAAGCTGCTCTTTCACTTCTTGCTCCATTTTGTCGAAGTTGGCCTTGTCGGCAGCTTCCGCAGCCTGCTTACCCTCCGCTTTTGTCTGCGCATCGTTGTCGCGCGCATTCTCGCTGTTAGGAGATGGCTCATTTTCAGTTGGCCCCCCCTCAGAGCGTGGTACCACCATCTGCATCATGGCAGTCTGTTTAGCCGTGTAGGGGAATCCATCTGGATCAATGATCGACCTGCCACCCAGAAGTCCGTTCGAGCCGGCCGTAGCACCCATTTGTACCTGCGCCGTCGAACTTGATGGATTGAAGTAATCGGCCACACTTTTTCTTTGTGTCTCCTGGCTTGCGCCCAAAATCCACATCAACAGGAAAAAGGCCATCATGGCTGTCATCATGTCAGCCAGCGCAATCTTCCAGGCACCGCCATGCGCGCCACCGTGGCCCGGCATGATCTTCTTGATAACGATGATCGGCGCTAGTGCGGCAGTCCCCTCGGCGCTGGACGCCTCTGGCACAGCGGTTGGAACCAACGCCAGAGCCGGGGCTGGTGTTTCAGCCTCAGTCTCTAATGGAGCCTGTGCGACGGCGGCCTGAGTTGCCATGCTTACTTGCCACGCAATCCGTCGAATACGTCGGCGAAGCTAGGCTGATTGTTGTGGCTGATGGCCACCCGTGCTGCCTCGAGAATCAAGGGCATCGGGTGCCCGTGCATGGTGCCAATGATGATTTGCTTGACCACGTGGTACATGCAGGACTCATCTTCTATGATTTGCGCCAGGCGTTTAGCCCAGGGCTCAAAGAAACCATAGGCCAGAAACACCCCGATGAAGGTACCCACCAAGGCTGCACCGACCAAACCTCCCAAAATGGCAGGTGGTTGGTCGATGTTGTCCATGGTCTTCACCACGCCCATCACACAAGACACAATACCCAACGCCGGCAAGGCGCCCGCCAAGGTCCCAATGGCATCTGAAGCCTTCAGTTCATCGTGGTGATGCGTCTTTATTGCCGCATCCATCACCTCTTCCACAGCCAGTGGGCTAAGCGTTCCCTGAGACACCACCATCAACCTCACAGTGTCTGTAATGAGATGCAGCAAGGCGTGGTCTTTGAGAATATTGGGGTATTCGCTGAAAATTGTGCTTGACTCCGGTGTCTCAATGTGGGCCTCCAGCGCCACACCACCCTCGCTCTTGAGGGTTTTCATCACTTTCGAGACACAAAATATGGTGTTAAGGTAATCCTGCTTCTTATATTTCGAGCCTTTGAAGGTTCGCCCGATACCGGCAAAAACCGCCTTGACCACGTCAGGACTATTCCCGATGATCATGCCGCCAATCGCCGACCCCAAAATACACCAGCCCTCGATAGGCGCTGCATGAATAAAAGTCCCCAGCGTTCCTCCACCGACGATGTAGCTGCCGAACACGCAAACAATTACGAAAATGATCCCGACAATACCGCCCATGGTAGATTCCTAAAAGAATGAGTGATTACTCAATAAAATCGGTACCTAGCCCGCCGGCAAGGGTCCGCCGAAAACTAAAACCTAAACGTCACACTCACCCCAAAGAAACCTCCTTACCAACTCACTGCAGTCGCGCGCTGGCATGACGTTGTAATTGCACCGGCACTTCCAGCCAAGCAGCCCTTATTTCAGATGTCAGCCCCAAGACTTCGTTCAGCGCATCAATATCACTCCGCGCGTTGGCATAAATTAGCCGCCGAGTGAAATAGTTATAAAGGTCGTTCAGGTTGAGCGCCAATTCACCGCCTTTTTGAAAATCAAGAACCCCCTGCAAACCCAGCACGATCCGACATGCCCGGGTAATACTCTTCCCTTTTTCTAAAATGGCTCCGTGTTCAATGTGACCACGTGCCTCAGCTATGCTGTTCACAAGCCCGTCAAACAGCATCTGAATCAACTCCGCACCGTCTGCAACCGAAGCCTGAGACATCAAATTGTCAGCCCCGTAGGACTCCATGGCTTTGAAGTTGATCCGCATTTTCTAATCTCCTGATAAGTTGGCTTACCCTTCAGAAGTCGACAGAAGCAAGAAAAACTTGAGCACCAACAAGCATCAAACCGCAGCGGCCCTTTTAACCAACGGCTTGGGGGCCACCTCAATCTTCAGACTGATCCGCAATTTTTTAACAATCCCACTTAAGAGCTGGCTAGCGCGTGACTCCGTTACCCCTAGCGTCGCCCCAATTTCTTTCAAGTTGAGCTCTTCCACATAGTAGAGGGACATGAGCAACTGATCACTTTGCTGAAGTTCCGCAATCGCATCCCCAACAGCCCGCATGAAATCCCGATGTTCTGCGATCGCATCCGGCTGGCGCGACCGGTCATCAGCGATTCCCATGACCTCATCTGTGATCAGTTCCATAGATTGGGTCTCAAAGCGCTTGGCATTCCCCCGCTTTTTTTGGAAGACATCCAGGTCTTCACCCATGTGCTCCGCCAATTCTGCTTGTGTAGGTGCTCGGCCCAGTTCAGTAAAGAGTGCCGTTTTGGCCTTGTTTTCAGAGCTGTTAAACGCAACGGCAGACCTGGGCAGATAAGACAATTGGCGCACTTCATCAAGCATCGCGCCACGCACTCGACTAAGAGCAAAGCTCTCAAAGTCAATACCTTTGGCCGGAACAAATGCACGCGCGGCCTCCAGCAAGCCAATCATTCCGACCTGAATCAACTCATCCAGTTCCATGAAGGGCGGCACCCTGACCTTCAGATGCAATGCCACGCGTTTGACCATTCCCAAATGCGCCAGCACCAAGGTTTCGCTGCTACTCTGCACTTCCTCGTACATTCTGGTCGTCATCAGGGCCAACTCCTTAGGCTTGGTAGCGCACGAGGCGCTCGACAAAAAACTGCATCCCGCCAGCGAAGTCGCCTGCACGAGGCAACTGCGCGACTGTTTTTGCCAAACGCTTGAAATCTCGAGACCCGGCTGATTCAGGCGCAAATTCAATGACGGGTTGAAATTTTCTATGACTAGCCAAGATCTGGTCGTCGTTTTCAATCGAACCCAAATACTTCGTGGTGTAGTTCAAGAACTGCGCGCAAACCTGATTGATTCGTCGAAACAGGTTTTGTCCACCCGCCTGATTTTTGACCGCGTTGGGAATGATATATATTTCATTAAGATTCTGTTCCTGAATCAGCACTTTGATCATGCCGTACGCATCCGCAATCGACGATGGATCATCGCGAACCACAATAAAGCGCCGCTGACAGGCACCCATAAAGGCTAGCACCGACGGCGATATACCGGCCGCCATATCAACCACCAAGTAATCGATG
>CAMCZF010000003.1 GCA_945885775.1 Rhodoferax sp. OV413
TTGTATCTATACGCCTCGGTTCCATCGACCTTCCTGACCGGCGCACATAACAGCTGCTCGATCACGCTGTAGACGAAGAACACATGGTTGCTGTCCAGGCTGGATATCGGATCGTCGATGTAGACGATGAGCTCCTTCCCGCTGCTGCCCAAGGCGTCGAGCTTGGCCATGAAGTAGCAGAACGCAATCAAGCTGCCTTCGCCTTCGCTCAGATTGAAGGCGGGCTGGTTGCCTCGCATGATCTGGAACTTGACGCCCGCACTTGTCGCGTCATCTACCGCTTCGAGCCTCACCCCGCCATGACCGAAGTAGTGGTTCAGCAGCGTGTTGACGCGCTCTGCGCCTTTGCGCTCGTCCTTCTGCTGCGCCTCGAGCTGCTTAATCTCCTGCTCGATAACACGTACCGCTTGACGCGCTGTATCCGCGAACTCCTTGGCCTCCGCGCTCTTCTCGCGAAGTTGGCGAATGTTTTTTTCTTTGCTAGGAAGGTCCAGGGTCGCGAGAAACTCGGCGACCTTACTGAGTCTGAGCGCCAACCTTGCCGCGTCCTTGTCTTTGTTGAGTGTCGCCGAGCGACCGTTGTTGGTTGCCACTACCGTATTGAACGATTCTGTTGCGGCCTCTGCCGCTACCGTATCGAACTCTCGCACCGGAATCTGTCCGATTCGAAACAGCGACGTGCGTCGGTTCGCCAACGCGTCCGCAAGTTTCTGAAGTTCCGTTTCGTAGGAATCGATGGACCTTACGAGAACGGCCTTGGCGGTCTCGTAAGCAGGCCGCTCGGATGCGTAGAACTGGCCCACTTCAAGCACTGGCATCCAGGCCACACTCTGCAGCTCAACACGGATCTTCTCGGCACAGACGTCGATCGCTGCTCCGAGCGTCTCAGAGGCCTGGTTAAAATGATCTGCAAGAGTCTGCCAGAGGTCAGCAGGAAGTTTCTGCCGACAGAAGGCGCAGTCGTCGCGCTTTCCCTTGTGGTGTCCGATGCCCTCGCGCGCCCAAGATTCCAACGCGGCATCGTCCAGCAAATCCTGCAGCGGTTTGGTGGGCTCTATGGCGGTGAGGATGAGCGGCTTGGCCTCGTCGAATAGTGCATCAAGCTTCGACCTGTAGGACGCGGTAACTCGGATCTCCGGCAGCGCATCCTCCTTCAGCAGTGCAACGAAGCTTGACCTGTCGGCCTCCGTCAGTACTTCGACCTTGTTGCTGGTAACGAAGGAGATCTCGGTCTTGATGCTGTCGATGTTGTATCCCGCATGGCCGAAGGCTCGATCCTTCTTTATGACGTCGTTGGCCTGCCGACGCAGAAGTTCGTCGAGCGCCTCCCTCGCGTCGCTGGCGCGCTTGCTTGCCTTGGCATGCTTTTCCTCGGCCTGCGATGCGTCGTGGCGTGCACCACGCTTCTCTTCGACGCTACCCAGGCTGGTTAGCAGCGCCGCGATGCGTTCTGCCAAGGTGTTGTTCTCGCCGCCGACAATTGCGAAGGTCTGAATGTTCCCGCCGCGCTGGTCGGTGAGGAAGCTCAGGTTATCAGCAACGAAATCTTTGTTGTAGACGCGGATGTCGTAGGCGTGCCCAACAAGTTGCTGATGATTCAAATCGCCCTGCTCGCCCCGCACCGCGAAGCTCGCGCCTTCGAAGCGCCATGGGATTTCGCCTTTCTCCAGACTCCTGAAGACCCGCGAAAGCGTAGTCTTTCCGGAGTAATTTCGGCCGTAGATAATGTTTAGCTTCTTGAAGTTCTGGACGTTGTTCCCGGGCGTGTCCCTGATGGAGTTCTTCCACTCAAAGCCATCGAAACTTCCGAAGCGTGTGATATCCAACTGATGAATCACGGCATGCCCTCCTTTTGTCTTCTGCGCAAAGTTTAGCCAAATGTCACTTAGCTCATTCGTTGCAGATATAGAGTTAACTCGCATCCCACTGGGTTAATGCCTGTTGGGGCCAACCAAATGTTATCCAGCACTGCCGAGCAACAAAGAAGCACAAAGCAGCCCTTGGCGATTGTCGGCTCTCAGCCTATTGCAGTCCTTCGGCCAGGGTCGGCCAGTGACCGCATCTGGCCCAGTGTGGTCACAGGAGTGATTGGCACAAGGGCTATTCCTGCGGCTTCAACTTTTTCCGTTCCTTTTCGTAGTAGTCATAGGTGCCCATCTTTTCAGATGGTTGCAGTGCACCTAGGTTCTTAAGACTTTGCTGCGTTCGCAAGCCTTCGTAAATTGACTGCGAATTTACTGCCCCACAGCCAGCAACCAGCAGCGCCACGCACAATACGGTAAGTTTCATGATGGGTTAAACAGGAGCTTTCTTCGTGCGCAGCGAACTTTGCTAAATTCCGCACCCGAACGACTGTGGCCAAGCTCTCAGAGAAACTGAACGTCCGCTTAAGTTGTTTGGCCTTGCAAGAAACTGTTCAGCTTTGCGGTCCTAGCTTGATCAGATCGCGAAATCCTGTTTTGACTTGCCTTCGGCGACCAGAGCCTGCATCCACTTAGGCATCAGGCCGCGTCCAGACCAGCTCTCGCCATTGGGGCCGCGGTATTTCGCCTCAACGGGCTTGACAGTCTTTTTGGCGCCATTGTCAGCTTTGGTGGCCCGTACCGTCTTGGCAACTTTGCCCTTGCCTTTGCCAGTGATTTTTGTAGCAGTCAGGTCCCTGACGGTAATACCGAAAGCCAGCATCTGCGCTTTAATTTGAGCGACCGTCTTGTCAAACTCACGGGCTTTGATGTCGTTAGCCTGCTTTTGCAGTTTCTCGATCTGACCCTGCAGTTCCATCAAATTGCTCATTCGCTTTTCCTTGTTTAGTTGCTAATGGTGATTACTTAAGTTGTAGTCGACCGTTTGTGATTATCTCTGCTTCGCAGGCCGTTCGCATGACGGCGGCAAGGCCTTTGGGGATGATCCTTCGGTATTCAAGCCAAGTGCGTCGGATCAAACTCCCACTCCAGTAATTCGGCCAGGCGCAGCATCACCCATTGCGCCTCAGGGACTGACACCACCGAATCTTCACCTGTCAGTCCGCGATAGATACGCACCAGAATTTCATGCTCAGAGATGCCCAAACTGAACAGCATATTCCTTGCCGTCTCGGTCAACATGGTGGCCATATCTTCGCAAAGTTCGTACCGATCTGCCACCACATGTCGTGGTTCGCCGGGTTTTTGCTGGCCAGGCGCCACAAATAGTGCGATGAATGAGGCCGGAATATCGATCTGGTTGTCTGACATGAGGAAAAGTGCCACGAAGGTAAAAGATTATCGGACCTCTATCTCTGGTGTGTTGGCCTGTTTTTTTTTCAGATTGCCGACATATGGAAAGTCGCTGATGACGATATAAAGCTCGCCGGGGTGCAGCGTGACGTAATGCTGGTGGTACGACGCCCTGAACGCCCCAGAGAAGCAGGCACCGGCGAGCATGGCACTCTGGTGTGACGGTGCCGGCTGCAGATGCCGCTGTGTCAATATGCGGTTGGACGAGGTCGGCCACCTCACCCGCCCGGCCCGGCATCGCCCGCCCGCCAGCTACAGGCGCCTGCAAGCATGGCGAGCCCGGTGAGCGCATCTCGCCGCGGAAAGCTGGAACCGGGAGATGTTTTGGCTTTGGCAGGCTTGCCGATTGTCCTCAATTGGCAAGCCACCTTGCCGCCATTCGCTTGGTATCGATTCCAACGCGCTGGTTTTCGTATGTGAATGCGATGACCCTGGATGCTGGTTTGACCTTCAGGAAAGGCATGAGCAGTCCATAGGGGACCAGGACGTAGCCTGTCCATTCGCCCCTGGCTGGGCGGCGCACCTGTACGTCATTGACCTCAAAGCTGACCTCGCCCGCATCAAAGCCAATTCTTGTTTCTTTCTTTTGGTACCAGTACAAGTTTCGCTCGGGCTTTAGCTGTTCAATCATGTACAGAAAATCTTCCTTACCCGTTTCCATCCACATGCGTGGCAGCGTGGGCTGTGAAATCGCAGCGGCCAATTCGGCTTTCACAAAGGTGTTTCCAGAAAATCTCGCCACGCCTGGACGATCATCACCATTGCCAGGGTATCAAGCTCACAGTAGCGTAGCAGTGCCTCGTTGATCTTTGCGCGGGTAACCGGGTTCAGCGTCTCAAATTGCAATCGGGCGTAGGCCGTGGTCGCGGCACCGCCTTCGGCCACCACCAAGTCATCCGGGTCCTCAGAAGGCAGGAGAGTTTCTCCCAACAAATCCTCGCCGTAGCTTTTCAGGAGCGAATACGGGTCTTGAGGGTTTCCGTGGTCATCTGGTCGCCACCAAATAAAGCCTGAGTAGTTCTTGCTGGCAATGCCACCAGGTGAGCCATAGGTCGCCTGGCTGTACGCATTGCGCAATAAGGGGGATGTGCACATCACGGCGGGGAGAACTTTCTTGATGGAATTCGATCCTTTGGTCGACACATGGAAGTACGCATCCTTGCTCAAGCGGCAGAGGTCGTACATGGCGCGGTTACCGTCTCTGACCAAGGATTTCATAAATTCGCTTAGCTCCGCACCATCCGATGGTGGGTCGGAGGTCTCCGCGATCTGATCTACGATCTTGTTCAGAATCGTGTTTTCGTGCGGACTCCACATAAATACAGTGCCATGGTCGTTCTCGAGTTCTCGCTTGAGTGCCCGTGCAAATGCGAAGTTTGGGAAGGCCACGGGCTCGGTCATCAAAAACTCACCCATATGCTCCACGCGGCCATCAGCATGCATCACATGGTGCGAGAACTGAAAGGCAATCTGCTCGTACGGTCGCATGCCTGCAAAGAAGGGCAAGGCAACGCCGCTGGTCTCAAAATCTATGAAGTGGTAAGGGAAGACCCACTTGGCCATCTCCTGGCGCATCCAAGAGTCGGCCAACCAGTAACCACCCCGGTCCTCTTCTGGGGGGATGCCATTGACCTGCATCCATTGCCGCTCAGAAGCGGACAGAGTCAGACCACCATCTTTGATTTTGATGTCATCCTCGCTCACTGCACCCAGGCGCACCCGGCCGTCGCTGATCAGCTTGGCCTTGCCGCGGTAGTTCCAGATATCGAGGACTGTGCCCTGAGCCAGGTCCTTTGGCGTGAGATTGAACTTCTCTGCCCAGCACTCTTCAAAACCATTTTTGAGACCGTCCCCCGGAGTGGAGCGGAACTCACATTTGGCGCATTCTTTGCTTGGTGCGGGTGGAATCTTTGTATCGGACTTGTAGGCTTGGGCCCACTCCGAAGCCAACGTTGGCAGTTCTCCCTTCAAGCCCAAATAGCTAACTCCCTTGCGATTCACGATGTCTACATATTCATCGACGCACACAAGAGCCAGCAGGGTGTGGTCAAAGGCAAGGGTCTTGGCCCGTGGGTCAGTGACAACCTTAGAGCGTTTGCCAAGACGCTCAATTTTGAACAATTGGTTCAAGCCATCCACATTGCAGGTCACCGACTTGTCCGGCATCATCAAGTAGGTCTTGACCTGAGCCTCGGGCCAAGCTGCGCCAAGAACATACGCTTGAAAAGCCACGTCTTCGATGTACGGACGCATGTCAGCGAGCAGGTCCCCCCGGGCGCCCATGATTTCCGGTTTGATTGAGTTGTAAGACTTGGCCTTCACCTCGATAAGCTGAAATTGGTTTCCATTTTTGACCAGCACATCGACTCGGATAAACAGGTCGCCATACCGGATTGCCGCCTCGAAAACCGTGACATTGTCGCGTTGCAGCAGCAGTGCAGTTTTCTCCAAGGCCTCGTCGTGACCAACGGCGCTGACATCAACACCCTCAGGGTAATAGCACTTGGCTAATTCGCCGACCTGGTAGCCCCCATCGGCCAGCATGGCCATAAAGCTGTCTTCCTGCTTGGTATTGCGGTAGACATCCTCTTTGCCGGTGTAGTACAGCTTCGTCGGGCATTCTGCTGCCATCTTGAAGCGCGATTTGGTCAGATAGCGGGGACGGCTTGTCATGGCTTTTGATTTGGTGGGGAGGGGATTTGCTTTTCAGCTGATCTGCACAGGCCCTGACTGCGGCTTCTACGGTTGGCGTTATGAAATGTTGGCGTCCTTAATTTCTGCAAACTTAGCCGCCATCGTCGGGTTTCCCCTTGTCAACTTCTTGATCGTTACATCCTGCGATTTCTCATTGGCCAAACGCAAGTTGTTCTCAGAGTTTAAAAGCGCTGACCTGGTTTTTTGCAAGTGACTGATTGACTTGTCTATTTCTTCAATGGCGTTTTTGAAGTGGTTCGACGCCAAGTCGTAATTCCGGGCAAATGCCGTCTTGAAGGTTTCCAGGTTGCTCTCGAAGTTGGTGATGTCGATGTTCTGCGACTTCACAAGGGCAAGCTCGGTTTTGTACTTCAGCGAATTCATCGCGGCATTGCGAAGCAGCGTGATGATGGGAATGAAAAACTGGGGCCGCACCACATACATCTTGGGGTAGCGGTGGGAAACATCGATGATCCCCGTGTTGTAGAGTTCGCTGTCGGGCTCTAGCAGTGATACCAATACCGCGTACTCGCAGCCCTTATCGAGGCGGTCCTTGTCAAGCTCCTTCAGGAACTCTTCGTTCTTCTTCTTGGTTGCGGTTGCATCATTCTCATTTTTCATCTCGAACATGATGGAGACGATCTCGGTGCCCGCATCGTCCAAGTCCCGAAAGATGTAGTCGCCCTTGCTGCCACCCTTGGCGTCATTGTCTTTCTCAAAGTAGGCTTTGGGGAAGGCAGTAGCCCGAATGCGGTTGAAATCGGTCTCGCAGTGCTGCTCAAGGGTTTCACCAACCATCTTGGTCGACAAGCGCGCTTTCAGGTCTCTTAGGCGCTCAATGGCCTCATCACGGTCTTTGATCTGCGTTTCATATTTGTCCTTGAGCGCGCTTGCGGCGAGTTGCTTTTCGATTTCAGCCCTGTCCAAGTCGTTCTTCAGGGCATCGCGCTCTTTTTCTACTTGACTGACTGCCTCATTGACGGCCAGTTTTTGCGAGGTTTCTTTGGCATCTAACTGGGCCTTGAGGGATTGAATCTCTGCCGCCTTGGCAGCGGCAGTCTTTTGTAGCTCGTTGGTCAACTCGGCCTTAGCCAAAGCCTCAGCGGCTTGCCGGTCTTTTTGCGCTTGCAGCAGATCGTTGGCCAGGGCGTCACGCTCTTTTTCAATGGCGCTCAGGGCCTGGGCTACAGCAAGTTCTCGGGATACCTCAGCGGATTGAAGCTGTCCTTTGAGGTCTGCAATAGCAGCATCTTTGATGGCGGACGCTTGCTGCAGCTCGTTGGCCAGTTTTGACTGTGCGAGCGCGACGGCGTTGATTTTTTCCTTCTCCGCAAGTGCCAGTCGATCATGCAACTGCTGATCGAACTCGCTGTCGCGGACTTGCTTGAGGATGTCCGCGTAACCGGTCTCATCAATCTTGAAGGCTTTGGAGCAGTGAGGGCAGATGATTTCGTGCATAGGTATCGATCAGTTTGCAAATACTGGGGGCCACTTCAAACAATGGTGTCAAGCAACCAGGAATCGTTCAATGCGGCATTGTCCATTCAGGCTGCCACAGGCATATGTCATCTCCACCCCGGGACATCAGGGTCGTCAACAGCGAGACCAAAATCTTCGAGTAGTTCAATTAGGCCCTCATGTCCGCCCTCATCAACACGAATCGCTTCCCATCGGCCACCAAGCCCTGTATGCGTTGGATCAACCATTTCACTGCCGAACCAGCGCTCCACTTCGCATACCGACTCTTCGCCCAAAAACACGTTGATGGACTGCACAACCATAGGACACTCCTCATATCCCTCCACTTGGGACTCCTCCCACTGGAGTTCGTCTTCAATAACCACACGCAAACTTTTCCCAGAATCCTTGATTTTTTTGGCAAGTGACTCCTTGGCATCATCATCAGCATCGTCATACGCCTCAACAAGCTCGCTAAATATATTTTTGGAATTTTCACTTGCTGACATATTTAATCTTTATAAGAATTGCAAAGATGACATTATCTTAGCATTTACTCTCTGCGCGCCAAATTAAAATTCTCTAATAATTTAAATAATTTCAGTAGCAGACGGTTGCCATTCTTCGTCCCATGAAAAATCTTTTAGCCATTGAATCAGCTTCGGGTCACCAAAATGATTAAATTCAACCGCTTCTACTTCGTCAAAATAAGATAGTTCGCCGCCAACTACATAGCCATCCTCAACCCCCATAACTTTTTTATCATCGATAAATTCGGGCAAATCAGAGTCCTCTTCGTCATCAGAATTAAACTCACTGACTTCAGCGAGGACCTCATATCGACCCTCGAATATTTTATACTTTGTCTGATTGCCATCGGTCAAACATAAATATTCTTTCCAATGGCTAGTCATACCTGAGCCCTCTCTGTCCGCCAGCACTTTTATTCTCTTCTCAAAATAATATGAATCTACGATTTTTTTGGGTAAGACTTTAAATGCAAACATTGATCGATATCTTTGATGACCGACGCAAATTAAGTGAATATAACTCCCTCGAAACTTGTACAAATGACCACGTTGTTTCTCTGGAACGAGATAGATAAAAGATTTACCAATTCCTCCAGATATTCTGTATTCGCTCCGTCGGCCTAGATTAAAAATATAGCCCTCTTTATTTAACTGACTTAATAGTTTTTTATGGGCTTCATGTTTGCCCTTCGACCAGCTATTAAAGCTATTTAATAGTCGCGTCAATTTACCGACTCTACCTTCATAGATCTCGCCGAAGATGTTGGAGCCAATTAGCATGATATTTTCCTGATTATTATGTTAATTATTCTTAATTTGAATATGGTCTTCGTATCCGTTCTTTAATCTGCCAAGGCCGTCTTGCGCACTTCACGCACATGCTTGCACTCACCTCGGTATTCAAAACCAGGACAGGTGCACTGCAAATGACCGGCACGACCAAAGGTGACGGTTTAGCTCTGCTTGGGGTTACTGGAGCTTGGAAACTCCCAAGAGCCGGTCTCAAGGAGCGGTGAGTCCTGGGGGAGTGCAGCCACCAAGTCCCCAATGGCTTCTATGCGCGTCGCCGTTGCTCCCTGCGCCTTACCTGCTCGCACTTCTTGCAGTAGTGCCGGCCCGAGCTTTTGCAGCATGGCCTGAAGGTCTTTCAGCACGGAAGCCTCGGGCAGTTCGTCAGACTCCACCGCCTGGACCAGCTTGAGCTTGGTTTCCAGCAGTTGCGCGATGTACCCGTCCAGAGTGCCATCTGCCATCAGGTATTCGACCGTGACTCGCTGGTTTTGCCCTATGCGGTAGCAACGGTCTTCGGCCTGCAAGTGATTGGCAGGCACCCAGTCCAGATCCTGAAAAATCACGTGCGTGCCCGCCGTCATGTTCAAACCCACGCCACCGGCAATCAAATTGCACAAGGCCACCTGGACTTCTGGGTCCTTTTGGAATGCATCCATGGCGGCCATGCGTTCTTTGGCGCTGTCAGAGCCTGTGATGGTGACTGCCTTGTCACCCAGCGCCTTCTTGTGCTTGGTAATCCCCTCGCTGTAACAAGTAAACACCACGACTTTCTGCCCAGTGGCCAGTACGTCCTTGATGCGCTCTGCACAGGCGGCGTGTTTGGCTTTGTGGAGCGCCACGCGCAGCTTGGTGATGCGAGCCAAGAATTCAGTGTCATTGGGCCTGGACGGGTCGGAGTTGCCCAGCCAGCCTAAGAATTCTTCATAAGACTTCCATGCACCCGCCGCTTCAATTTGCACCGGCACCCAGGACCGAATCTTTGGCGGCAGGTCCAGCACATCGTCTTTTTTTCGGCGCAGCATCACCTCTTTGAGAAGGAGATTGAGCTCGGCAATGTTCGATGCTCCCTCCGTAACCCAGCCGAAGTCATTTTGGTAAGCGCCGCAATAACGCTTGGCGAAGGACAGAAAGCTGCGGGCGCTTGGGTGGCCCACGGCCCTGAGCAAGTTAAACAGGTCGCGCGGGCGGTTGGGCATCGGTGTGCCGGTCAGCAAAAAGACCAGACGCGGCCCGTCGACGCTTTCACGCTTGTTATCTGACACCCCAACGATTTTCAGAACCTGCGAGGTGCGTTGGCTGGCGTTCTTGATGAAATGCGCCTCATCGATGATCACCCCTGACCAGCGAATTGCCCGAAGGCGCTCTGCGTTTTTGGCCAGCTGGTCATAGTTGACCACCACCCAGCGGGGCTCTGCCACCTCGTAGCCTTTGACGCCGATAACCTCGACCGAGTCATCGGCCTGAACTAGATGAATTTCGCGTTCCCAGTTTAGTTTGAGAGACGCAGGACAGATCACCAGCACGACCCCATTAGGGGCAGCCTCATTCATGGCGATCACGGCTTGGCGCGTTTTGCCAAGTCCCATGTCGTCGGCCAGGATGGCACGCCCGTGCTGGGTCAGGAATTTGATCCCGTCTACCTGGTGCGGATAAAGTCCATTTTGAAGTCGAGTCACAGTTTTTCTCCTCTTTAGCAGTTTTTCCGATGGGTGGGGCCTGCAATTCGGTTGAAATCGCCCCGGTGAACTAAACACTTGCGGTTAATTTACCCTTTCAAAGGCTCACCAGATGAGCCCACTGTTGCCTGCAAGAACTGGCCGATACTTTGTTGAAGGTCGAGCAGCCTGGATCGCTCGATGCATGTCCTGGATTTCACCCGCTTTTCCGCTGGGTTTTTGGCACTCAACAACTGAGTCCTGATCGCCAACTCCACCAGTCCAGGCGGCGAGCCGATGGCTTGGATGCTCAAAGTCTCAATATAACTATCGGATGCCGACAAAACACACTCAATGGAGTCACTCGTTGGGCTCGTCATTGCAATCACTTCTGACATTTCTAACTCCTCTTTAGCTGTGTTCGACGAACTGTCGGGGTCAGCAATCTGGATCAAATCCCCCCAGCCTTTTTGGTCGGCCAAACCGTGTTTTGTTAGCGCAACAAGATGAGCTGCGGAACGGCGTCTGCCCCGACCCAAACAATGGCATCCTGATTAAAGTGAGTGCCGATGGTTTTCGCAGGCTCCAAAGCCAGGCCCAAAGCGAAGTAGCTTTTTTCAGAGGGCCAGTCGGTGCCTTCTTCACTGCCGGAGCCTTCAATGGCCTGTAGACCCAGTTCTTGAAGCTGGCCGGCGAGTTGGCTGTGAGCCTGGTTGTTTTCTGCGTCGGGCTGGATGGTGCCGCGTGGGTTGTAGGCGGTAAGGAAGGCTCCGCAATTGACGCCGCTGCCGGCGAACAACTCTGCAAGGCGCTCTGAACGCTTGCGGATGGTTAGGACAATGTCCTGATCAGTGTGACCGAGTCGGTAGTCCGTGGCCAGATAGGCTCGAACCTTGTCGGGGTGAATCTGCGTCGTTTCAAGCATAAAAAACCCTCCAGAGAAACTATGGAGGGCCGACGCTTTACCCGGTTGGTTGCTCCTACTGGAGCCACATTCGCTCTCGCGATCCACCTTGCCCGGGGGCAGGTTGGTAAGGGCGTCGGCCCTTGTCTAAATGTTGATTGAACTTTAACACATTGCGATGACTGGCAATCTAGACATCCGATACCCCCGTGGTCGCGATGGTGTCGTTGGATGTTCGCTCAAATGCTTTCCCCCGATTTCTCCTATTTTCACGATACCAGTTGACAAACCTGCAAAAAAGTCTGCATGCTAAAAAAGCGATCACAACTTGGACTATGGATGAACCTGGAAAAACTGCTCTTTGAGCCTTCACAACTCGTTCCTGGCGAAATACGTCAGTTGAATGGCCAGCGGTCGATGTACTTGAAGCTAAGTAGCCGCTCAGCGGAAGTCTGGGCTACTGAGGGGCGTTATGTGCGATTCAGTACCGATGCCACAAACGGTTACCTCAAAGGGCGCTGTGTCAAGGTGGACGGTGTCCTGAAGACCGTGTCCATTCAAGTCATTAAAGGCGTCTTTGCCTTGGGCTCCATCCTTGTGCTGCCGATCGATGACATCGGACGCTACGAGGAGGATCTTGACGAGGCGGATGTGGCCGAGATGGCTCAGACCTTAAAAGAAATTCTTGAAAAGGGCCCTGGCTCGGGCGGACCCACTATGGAGTCACTGCGCGAATTGGAGGCTGCAGAAATGGCAGCCCGACATGCTAACTTTGAGACCCGGATGGGCGTGCTGCTTGGCGATGATGTCTACCAATGGTTAAAAAGGGTCGAGCCTGCTTTTCGAGATCTGACTTCGGCCGTTTCAAATGACTCGAGGCCGCGCAAAGTGGTCCCCAGCCCCAAGATAGCCCACCTTCACTTAAAAATGAGAAAGGTTTTGGCCAGTGCACCCCCGGCGTTGTTGAAGCGGGGGGCATCGCAGTGAGCCAGGCAATGACTGATGATCATGCGGCCGGGCTCTGGTGGGGGCTTTTCGTGGGTGACGCCATGGGCGTTCCCCTGGAATTCACGCAACCCAACCTTGGCATGCCAGTTTCCACCTTCACCTCCGGCGGGTTCCACAAAGCCAGCAAGGGCGAGTATTCCGACGACGGTGCCATGGCGCTTGCCATCGCAGAGGCTTACATCAAAAAATGTGGGTTTTGCGGCTCAACCATTCAGCAAAATTTCTTGGACTGGATGAATACCGGGAAATTCGGTACTCGCCCAGATCAACCGGCTTGGGATATTGGAATGACGGTGTCCAGCGCCCTGGACCGCGTAAAGCACATCAGTCGCCCCTATGCGGGATCCACCGACCCAAAGAGCAGTGGCAATGGCTGCATCATGCGCCTGGCCCCCTGCATCATCTGGAACCGGCACAGTTTGAGTGCAGCCATAGGCGAATCGGTTGCCCAATGTCTGCTGACTCACGGCAGCGCTGATTCCATCACCTATACCGCTGCGCTGGCCCATGAGCTGTGGGTAGGAGGACCGCTTCCGGAATACGACCATCTGCGGGACAGGCATATCAACAACTCGGGTTACGTTGCTGACACCTACGCCAGCGCTTGGCATTCCGTGCTTTCAACAAAGTCTTTCCACGCGGCCATTGTGGATGCAATCAACCGTGGCGGAGATGCGGATACGGTTGGAGCGGTCACAGGCATGATTGCTGGGCGCATTCATGGCGCCCAGACATTTGCGGAAATTAGCCCCAAAGTGCTGATGCACTCGACACTGACCCAGGCACTTGATGCATTGTTGAAGCATTAAGCAGATATGCCAGCGACGCCATCCACCCCAAGTTCACCCATGAGCGATTTAGAAAAAAAGCCAGCCCTTCGTCTCAGCCCCTACGTCTACGGCCGCACCGCTGTCAAAAATCGGGTTACTTATCTCATTGACTCGAAGGGTGAAGGGACAGAGACCGGCGTGCCAGAGCGGGTTGTGCTCACACGCTGGCGACAGCGCAGGTTTGAGAACCACACATTTTCTGGTGCCAAGATGAGTTCCACGCTTTGGCGTGCGGTGCATTTGGCATTCGGCAGTGATGCCAACAACATCTGCGCGCTGAGGCTCGCGGACATCCAGGCTGTTAAAGACAAAAGCGCGAAAGTTTTAAGCGCTTCGGGATTTTTGAAGTTGCCCTCTGCATCCGTACTCCAAGCATTGTTCGCCGTGTGCGGGCCTGAGCGATTGGAGGTATTGCTTGCCAAGCACACCTCCAAGGAGCATGCTGGGAAATCAGGTGTGCCTGACTTGTTTCTGTACGCCACCAACAATCTGACGGGTAAGCCATCGATCGCGCGCTTCGTCGAGGTGAAAAAGCCAAAAGAGGAAGTCTCAGATGATCAAAAGTCTGAAATCGCGCTCCTTAACGCCATGGGCCTTCACGCGCGAGTGATCCGACTGATTGAAAAAGTGCACAAGTTGACGGCACCGCCGTAACCCCCCAAGAGCTTGGCAGCCCTCGAACTTTGGGTACCTAGCTCACCATATGACCCTGCCGAGCAGGCTCAAACAGGCCAAAACACTGCAAAAAACTACAGGCCCGCAGGATCATAGGGTGAGCTTTTGGCTAGGCAAACTCATTGGCCTATGACCCAACTCACACCATCTTCAAGCGCTTTGGCGGCTGTTGACACGGCGCTCAGTGCCGTACCCCAAGTTCATGCCCTGCGTGAATCTTGGCTTCTGGCTGCCATAGAGGTTGTGCGTCCGCTGTTCCGGGCCAAACAGCTCCATATTCCGGCGTGCCAGGTGTCTGTCGGGTTTGCCAGCAGCGGTAACCGCTTGGGGCACATCGGCCAGTGCTGGAGTACCTGCAGCAGCTCAGTACCGGTAAACCAGATCTTCATCTCCCCCACGCTCAGCGATTCTTATGACGTGTTGGACACCCTGGTCCACGAACTGATCCACGCCGTGGACGACTGCAAGCACAAGCATGGCAAAGAGTTCAAGAAAATTGCACTGGGGCTAGGCCTAAAAGGTCCCATGCGCAGCGCAGGCGCCGGCCCGGAACTCAAACTGAAGCTGCTGGCACTGATGCCGCAACTTGGGCCTTACCCCCACGCTTCATTAGCGGTATCGATGAAGAAGGCGGTGCATCGCAACCGCCCACGTGCCCAGTGCAAGACCTGCGGCTTTCAGGTGCCCATGCTCAGAAAGTTCCTCGCTTTTGGCCCGCCCATCTGTCCGCAAGACAAGGTGGAGATGGAGGCGCTTGGCGACTGGGAAGCAATATAGACCCAGTCTCCCGGCCTGGCTCTATCTAGACCAAGGGTAAACCAAGTGCAAGCCGAAATATATTAGCTATACCATGTGAGAAAGCCCAAGAATCCATGAGCGAAATCGTCCGCCTTTATAGCTACAAAGACCTCTTTGCCGGCCGCCGTGCCGTCGGTAAGGCGGAGATCATGGCCAAGCTGGAAATATCTGAGGCCACTTTCAAACGCGACATTGCCAAACTGCGCGACCAGTTGCACATGCCCATTGCCTTTAACCGCGATCTGGGCGGCTACACCATGGCGCCGGGGCATGACGACACTGAACTGCCTGGCCTGTGGTTCAACCAAGAAGAGCTGCTTTCCCTGGTCACCATCCAGCAGCTTTTGGAACAACTGGAGCCAGGATTGCTGGGCGCTAAGCTCAAGCCGCTACACACCCGGTTAGTGCAACTGATGGAAAAACATGGCCTCGCCAGCCAAGACGTGGCCCGGCGTATCCGCATGCTGAACGTGGGCAAGCGAACCGTGACCGCCCACTCTTTTGAAGTGGTGGCGGCTGCCACCATGGCCCGCAAGCGACTGCGCATCAGCCACTTCAGCCGCCAAAACGGCAAGACCACGGAACGCGAAGTCTCGCCCCAGCGCCTAGTGCACTACCGCGACAACTGGTACCTAGACGCCTGGTGTCACCTACGGGATGACGTACGCAGCTTCAGCATTGACGCGATTACCCAAATCAAGGTACTGGACACGCCAGTGCGTGAAGTGCCAGATGCCGACATCAATGCCGCAGTAGACGCGGGCTATGGCATCTTCGGCGGCGCACCCAAGGGTTGGGCCACGCTGAAATTCACGCCAGAGCGTGCACGTTGGGTGGCGGGGGAGAACTGGCATCCGCACCAGCGCGGCAGTACCCAGGCGGACGGCAGCTATGTGCTGGAGATCCCCTACTCGGACGAGCGTGAGCTAATGGGTGACTTGCTGCGTTTTGGGGCAGATGTGGAAGTGATGGCGCCGCCGGACTTGCGCAGTCGCATCAAGCGGGCGTTACATGAGGCGGTGGGTAGATATGTTTGAAATATCAGACAAGATCAAAGACAACATAAATGACGACGTTCTTCCCTATTTGCAGCGATTGAATAAAAGAAAGAGCTGGAATTCCGAATCAAAAGAGAATCTTCGCCAACTTAAAAATCTATTGAAAAGAAAGAACTATAAATCTTTTGTAGGACATCCAAATAGATATCACCTAACGAGGGTTGGTGACTCATGCCTCTATGACGTTCCGACTTACAGAAAAGGGGCTTTGGTTGAATTCCGAGGTCAGCGCGTAAGGGTCATATGTATGAGCTCAGGGCGCTACGACCGAATGCTCATGGCAGGAGTTGTCGGGAAAACCCCAGCAAATAAAGTAAAGATCAAAGAGAAGTCGGTATTTGTTTTTCCTGAGATTGGTGACCATGAGGTTGTTTACCTAGGCAGAAGATATAAGCTTATTCAAGCAAAGGGGGAATTTCCAATTCCAATTTGCCAGGGTTCTAATGAAATAATTGATTTGAAATGCTGCAACCTGATCTTGCTGGATGGAAAAGAATCTCGTCCTATCGCTACTTTTAAGTACGAGTCAGACAATAAATTGACTGGGTTATTGGTAGGCTGGGATTTTCCTGAAGAATTTTCAGAAATACATGATGCTGTAAAAAAGATGGCAAAGAAAAGTGAGCAACTTCGTTTACCTATCTTTAATTGAAGACAACGTGCTGCTTCACCGATAACATCGATGTCAACCACACCTTTCAATTCCAGCAATAAATGACCCAGTTTCCCCTGGGCGCACCCGCCCTGATCCAAGACGAAGAATGGCTGATTCGCCGTTTAGCCCCCTCGGATGGGGGCGGCTGGTCGCTTACCTGCGACGGATTTCTGCCTTCGATCGCCCCAATCACAGCACCCCCATGATGCATTTTAAAAGTCAGTGTCTGCACACCGTGTGAGGTGGGTGTTTAAAAGGCCAACTGAAAAAGACTAATTTGCGCGCAGCTCAGATCGGATTTTTAGAATGTCCTGCCGTACCATCGCAGGAATAGAAAAATCTACCAAAAGTAATGCCATAGTCTTCGATCCTCTAGCCCTGAACAACATGCCCATTGACCGAAGTTTGACCGATAGACTCGGCTTTTCTCGAAGCGGAGTGCTGAGTTCTCGCTCGGTGATGCTGCCCGAGCTGCGCCACCTCATGGCCATGGCTCCGGCTGACTCAGACACCGCCACACTGCAGCGCTTGGTCGTTGATGAAGACGCGTTGCACAAACCCTCGGCCGCTAACCGAATCAAGACCTTTGCCTTTCTGCGTCGTTTGTATGGCTTGAACCCGCAGCTGCCGCTTTACCGGGAATTCACGCGTTTGTGCCATTTGTCGCCCAACGACACAACGGTTTTGGCCAGCTCGCTGGCCTTTGCCCGTGAGCCTGTCTTGCGAGCCTGTGCCGAAATGGTTGTGGCTACGCCCATAGGGCAACCGCTCGGACGCGAGGACTTTGAAGCATGGGTGCGTCAGCATGCCCCGGGCCGCTACACACACACCATGTATGTCAGTTTCAGTCACAACCTGTACGCCTCGTTTTTCCAACTTGGTTTTCTGGGCGACGCCGTCGGCAAGGCCCGAATCCGAAAGCGCCGCAATGTCCGCCCGGCCTCTGCCGCCTACGCCGCTTTTTTGGATTGGCTCTCTGGGCTCAATGGTTTGGCGTTGCTGACAGGGCCGTTTTCGCTGACCCTAGAGTTGTCCAAGGATGAGCACATTGCTCATTTGTCTGCCGCCGGGCAGCAGGGTCTTATGCGGGTCGCCCATGCGGGTGGCGTTTTACAACTGGATTTCTCCGCATGGCTGCGGCCTGGTGAATCCAGACTTTCTTTCTAAAGCCAAGCTATGAGCTACGCACAAACCATTCTCGATAAGTTGAAGGCCCATCTCGCCTTGCCATGGCCGGTCAATGTGTCTGGGCAAGAGCGGGTCCTAATGGCGGTATACCCCCCCAGCGAAGAGCGTCGCATACGCCGCTTTATTGACAGCGGTGAATTTGCTGCCGAGATTCGCACCTTGCAGCACGGCTGGTCGTCGCTGGATCTTTCCACCGTCTTTTCCCAATGGTTGGCTGCGCACGAAAACGGCGAACGCCTGCTGAATAGGCCGACCCGGCTGTGGGATGACAAGGGCAACATCAAGGGCCTGGAGGAGTACCTGGTGGAGCGCATTACCCAGGCCGCTGCCAATGACGACGCCAACACGGTTTTTGCACTGGTCGGTTGCGGCGGCTTGTTTGGCCTGTTCAGCGTGTCACAACTCATTGGCCAAGTTTGTGAAAAAGTGCCGGGGCGCATCGTCGCGTTTTTTCCGGGCGAGCATGACGCCGAAAACAACAGTTATCGCTTACTGGGTGCCAAAGACGGCTGGGGCTACTTGGCCACCACGATCACAGCCTGAGCCACAAGCACTTCCACAAATAACCAAAACAGGATAAAAAATGAAAAACAGGGACGTTTTTGAAAAGAACATCGACACCTTCGCTTTGGAAAACCAAGGTGTGGCCAAAGTCGACGAGGCCATGGACGCCCAACAGCAGCACACCCTGCGGTTTGAGCTGGAGACCTTTGTTTGCAAGGGCCACTATGAAGAAGGCCTCAAGCGCATTCTGGAAACTTATGTCGAGACGCTGGGCCGGGGCTCGGAGGCACCCGCAGCCTGGGTGTCTGGCTTTTTTGGTAGCGGCAAGTCCCACATGGTCAAGATGCTGCGTGCGCTGTGGACCAACACGCCCTTTGCCGACAAGCGCACCCCGCGTGACATTGCGCGCCTGCCCTCGTCAGTGGCTGATGCCCTGAAAGAGCTGGACACCCTGGCGCGACAAAAAAAGGCCCCCCTCCTGGCCGCCTCGGGCACCCTGAGCCAGGGCAACAGCGACAGCATTCGCAAGGCGGTACTTGCCATCGTGTTCAAGGCCTGCGGTTTGCCCAGCAACTACAGCGAGGCTCGTGCACTGATGTGGCTGCGCAGCGAAGGCATCGAGGCAGCGGTGCGTCAAACCTTGAGCCAACAAGGCAAGGTGTTGGAGCGCACTTTGACCGATTTGACGGTATCCACCGCATTGCATGAGGCCATCCTAGCGGCCAAGCCAGGCATTGCACGAGACAGTTATGCGCTGGGCGACCGCTTGGAGGCACAGTTTGCCGTCCAGGGTGACATCGACAAAGACGATTTTTTACGGGCATTCAAGGAAGCCACCCGACAAGATGGCACGGTGCCCATCTTTCTGCTGGTGCTGGACGAGTTGCAGCAATACATCGCCGACAGTGCCGACCGGGCCACACGGGTCCAGGATGTCGTTGAGTCTTTGGCCAGCAACATGGATGGGCGCGTGCTGGTCGTGGCGACCGGCCAAGCTGCTTTGGCGGACACACGCAACCTGCAAAAACTGATGGGCCGTTTTTCTGTGCCCGTGCTGCTGTCCACCTCCGATGTGGAAGAGGTTTTGCGCGAAACCGTCTTGAAGAAAAAGCCTAGCGCCGCTACCGCATTGACTGCACTGTTCAGTCCCAATGGTTGTCTGGGTGAGGTGTCGTCTCATTTGCGCCAAAGTAGCTTCGAGCACCGGCGAGAAGACGAGCCCGTGCTCAGCGCCTCGTACCCCATTCTCCCCACCCGCCAACGCTTGTGGGAGCGGGTGCTGGGCAGCACCGACACCACCGGCACCGGCATCCAGCTGCGGTCTCAGCTACGCCTGGCTTTTGAGGCGGTCAAAATAACAGCCAAGTCAGACTTGGGCGCCATCGTTGGGGGCGACTTCATTTACGACGAAATTCGCCAGCGGCTACGGCAATCCAACCAAATCAGCGCTGAAATAGCCGACAGCATTGACAGCCTGCAGCGTGACGGCCACCACCTCAAATCCCGTGTCTTGAAAGCGGTTTTTCTGCTCAGCCGCGTCATCAGCAGCTCAGCTGCAGACACCGGCCTTAAAACCGATGCGCAGTCGGTGGCTGACCTGCTGGTGGACAACCTGAACGCCGACAACTCCGCGCTGCGTGCCAACGTCAAAGCGCTTTTGGAAGAACTGGTCAATACCGACCGTAAGCTCATGCGCGTCGCCAGCGCAGCCGGCGGCATTGAAGAGTACCGCTTGCAAACCAAAGAAAGTGCCGAATGGTTTTCCTATTGCAGCAATGAAGAGATCGGTCTGCGCAGCGACCCCAACAGCTATGAATCCAAATTGCGCGAGGAACTGTCCGCCTCGGCCACCGACCTGGTCCGAAAAATCGCCGTCCCGCAGGGGGCCAGCAAGCAAGTACGCCGCCTGAGCCTGCACACTGACCCCGTCGGCTCGCCCAAAGAGCAAGACGGCCTGTTTATTTGGCTGCGTTCTGACATTGACGGTACGCGTGCCAAAGAGGTCGAACAGGATGCCGCGCGCGCTGGCCTGGGTTCATCCGTCACCTTCGCACATGTGGGCCTGCCCAAAAAAGACGAGCTGGTCAAAGCCCTGATCGAACGCGAAGCCGCTAAACGCACGCTGGAACACTTTGGCCAACCCAAGACCACCGAGGGCCAGGAGGCCCGTAACGCCCTGGCTAAGCAGCAATCTGGGGCAGAAAGCCGAGTGGCCGAACTGCTGGCCGATGCCATTGCCAACGCCCAAGTGTTTCAAGGCGGCGGCCAGGCGGTAGAAGACGGTGCCACGCTGGATGAGCGCCTGAAGAAAGCCGCTACCGACGGTGCCACTCGCTTATTGCCCAAGTTTTCCCTGGCTGACGTGCTGGGCTGGCCCCAGGCTTTTGCTGACGCCGCCAGGGGGCTGGTCAACGCCCTGGAGCGCGTAGGCCACATGCAGGCGGCAGAAACCCACCCGGGCGCGCTGGAGGTTTTGGCCCACATTGCCGCCGGCTCCCACAAGGGCGCCAAACTCAAAGAGCGTTTTACCGGCGCCCCCTACGGCTGGAGCAACGAGGCCATACTGGCCCTGCTCGCCGTGCTGTTTAGCGCGGGGCAGCTAAAGGTCACCACAGCCACCGGGCAGGTGCTGGCGCCAGGCAAATTTTTGGAGCGCGATGTCAACCAATACGCCTTTGAGCGCGAAAACACCCCTTTGTCAGCAACAGAAAAGCGTGCCATTGCCCGCCTGACCAAGTGCAAGCCCGAAGAGGCCGAACTGGAGGCCCCCAAATACGTCGCCACACTCAAGGACGCTTTTGCTCAGGTGTCAGGGGCCGCGCCACGCCCTGCAAGCACGCTGCCCGAGCTGCTAGATACGCTGGACAAACTCAGTGGCAAAGACCTGGTTAAGCGCATCGCGTTGGACGAAAAAGCCGTCCAGCAACTGCGCGACGACATTGAAGCCCAAGTCGCCACCGCCAAAGACCGCGAACCCCGCTGGTCATCCCTGGGAGCCCTGGTGGGCTACCTGGGCGCCGATGCGGGGGGCGAAGCCCAGGCCACCGCCATCCGGGCCGAGCGCCAGTCCGTTCTGGACGGCCGGCTTTTGCTGGCCCAGCCCGACCCCGTGCCACCCTTGATCAGCCGTGCGTCTGATTTGCTGCGCAATGCGCTCAACCAGTCCTACGCCGCCTATGCCCAGCAATTTACGCAAGGCGTTCAGAGCCTGCAGGCGCAGGCTGATTGGGCGCGGTTGGCCGCTGCAGACCAAACCACCATCCTTGAGCACACAGGTTTGGCCGCCGCTGAGGCCGCCCCGGCGGTGGGCACCCTGCAAGAACTGCTGCAGGCGCTGGCCCACTGCACCCCCCAGCGCTGGGCCGAACGCCAGCAGGCCGTGGCAGGCAAGTTGCAGCAGGCTGCCGCTGCCTGCGCCAAAAAGCTGGAGCCCACTGTGCAGCCCTATTCAGCCCCAGCCCGCATGGTGCGCACTGAGGTGGAGCTAGACGCTTGGCTGGCAGAAGTGCGCCTGGCGGTGCTTGCCAAGCTGCCGTCTGGCCCCGTGCAGTTCTAAACCCGAAAGTCTGATCATGAGTATTCTTCTGGACGCCAATGCCGTTGTTCCGGCCGTTTGGGGCGGGCTGGTAGGCGGCCTCCTTACCTGGGTGATCGTCACCAAGTCTGCGCTGCGCGCCGCGTCCCAGCAAACGGCTGCCCACCTTGCTGCCTTGGATGCTGAGCGCGACAAACTCAACGAAAAGCATGTCAACCAACTGGCAGCGCTAGAGCTACGGCACGACGACCAGCTAAAGAAGGTGGAGTCACCGCTGACCGTCACCGTGCACCCCTTTGTGGACGCCGCAGAGGACAAAGGTCTTTTCAAGAAAAGCACCACATTGGAGGTCGGCTACAAATACCAGCTCATGGTGCAAGGTATTCCCTGCATGGAGCCCCACCGCGTGGTGGTGGAGACCCAGACCAAAGTGGAGCTAGACGACCAAGCCATCAAGGCTTTTAGCGAAAAAGCCCTGGCCCTTGCCGAAGCTGCCACCAACATCAAAGGCGTGGGTGCCGCCAAAACGCTCATCTCGGTAGCCAAGACTGTGGTTCTAGGGCGCAAGTAGTTATGTGCCAAATGTGCCTCTAGCCCCCGTAGAACGGGCGTAAGCAGCTAGCAAAAGAATAGCAAAAGCCATGACAAGAACAATGCAAACAGGGACCTAACCATGAAATCCGCACTTCCCCGCGAACACCGCCGAATCCTGGAGAGCACGGTAGCCCAGGCCCGCACCCAGGCCGAAGACGGCGCTGCCAAAGCCCTCAAAGCCCTGGCTGTAGGTGCCAAAGAGCCGCAAACTCACGCGACCCCTGAGCAAAAAAGGCTGCGGGTGCAACTGCGCGCCCATGGCCGTGCGCTTGGCGATATGGCTGCTGCAGACGGCATCCAGGCCACCGCCCATCTGGTTACCGAGATTGCTTACGAGCACTGGCACCGCATGCTGTTTGCCCGCTTTCTGGCCGAGAGCAGCCTGTTGATGCACCCCGACGGCTACCCCGTAAGCCTGGCCGACTGCAAAGAAGACGTTGCCACTTGTCTACCCCCAGCCCGCAGCGAATGGGAAGTGGCCGGGCGCTACGCCAGTGCCATGCTGCCCAACGTGTTCCGCTCCAACAGCCCCGTGCTGGCTCTGGCCTTACCGCTGGAGACCGAGCAGGCGCTGGAGGCCCTGCTGGCCAAACTCCCTTCCACCGTGTTCCAGGCCGATGACAGCCTGGGCTGGAGCTACCAGTTCTGGCAAGCGCAGAAGAAAGAAGACGTGCAGCGGCAAATGAAGCAGGCCGGCACCAAGGTGGGCGCGGACGAGTTGCCCGCCGTCACCCAGCTGTTTACCGAGCAATACATGGTGGCCTTTCAGCTGGAAAACGCCCTGGGTGCCTGGATGCACAGCCGCCACCCCCGCATGGCGTTGCCGGTGGACATGCCGTACTTCCGTAAGATGCCCGATGGCTCACCCGCCGCAGGCACCTTCCCCGCGTGGCCCGACAGCTTGGCCACCTTCACGCTGTTAGACCCCTGTCTGGGTTCTGGCCACTTTTTGGTGTCGGCGTTCCATTACCTGGTGCCGCTGCGCTGCGCGACCGAAAAGTTGAGCGTGCGTGATGCGGCAGACCGTGTGCTGGCCGACAACCTGTATGGCCTGGAGTTGGATGCCCGCTGCGTAGAGATTGCCGCCTTCGCTCTGGCCTTGGCCGCCTGGCGCTACCCGGACGAGAAGGGCAACGCCCTGGGCTACCGAGCGTTGCCACGTCTGAACATTGCTTGTGTGGGGGTGGCACCGCGTAGCAAAAAGGTGGATTGGCTCAAATTGGCCGAAGGCGACCGACGCTTGGAAGACGGCATGGCCGCGCTGTATGACCTGTTTCAAAAAGCGCCTGAGCTAGGCAGCCTGATTGACCCCAAGGCCGCAACCCAGGGCGACCTGATCAGCGCCCAGTGGGACGAGCTTGCCAATAAGCTGGACTTGGCCTTGGTTGCCAAAGATGGTGGTGCTAGCGATGCGCAAGACACGGAGGCCACCTCTGCTGCTTTGGAAGCCGGCGTCACCGCCCGTGGCATGGTGCACGCTTCGCGCATCCTCACGCGGCGGTATCACTTGGTGATGACCAATCCGCCGTACCTGGGCACAGGACAGCATGGGGCGGTGCTGAAAGACTTTTGCGAAGCGCATTACAAGACTGCTAAAAGCGACCTGGCCAATGTGTTTTTGGAGCGTTGCCTGAGGCTCTGCGCGCCGGGCGGTGTGGTTTCGTTTGTGATGCCACAGAACTGGCTGTTTCTGGGCAGCTATCAGAAGCAGCGTGAGCATTTATTGCGGTATTCGACTTGGAATCTATTGGCTCGCTTGGGTGAAAACGGTTTTGACAGTTCAGATGCAGCGGGGGCGTTCATCATCCTGCTGACCCTCACCCTCGCCAAGCCTCTTGCGGAACAGCCCCTACGCGGGCTCGATGCCAGCGCACCCAAGTCGCCGGGGGAGAAGGCGGTGTTGTTGGCGGGCGGGGATGTGGTGGAGGTGAGTCAGGCGGGTCAGTTGGCAAACCCTGATTCGAGGGTCGTTCTCGAAACAATCCAATCACTAAACTTGCTTCTTGATCGTGTTTCAAGTATCGAAGGACTATCTACAGGTGATAGCGAGCGATTCGTAGCTCACTTTTGGGAAGTGCGGTGGCGTGACGGAGTGTGGGACCCATTTATTCAGAACGTAGAAACCACAACCCTCTTTGGCGGAAGGAGCGAGGTTGTTCGATGGGAAAAGGGCTCAGGCTCACTTCATAGCTTCCCCGCTGCACATAACTTCCCGTCAGAGGTTATGAACAACCGAAACATTCTTGGAAGAGAAGGAGTACGAATTACGCAAATGCGAGATTTGGCTTGCACTCTTTATTCAGGTGAAATTTTCGGGAAGAGTGGTGCAACAGTAGTTCCACATCTAGCAGAGGAACTTCCAGCAATATGGTGTTTTGTAACGTCAGAAGGATATTGCACTGAAGTTAGGAAAATTGATCAAAAGGTAAATGTCACAAACACTACATTGGCAAAAGTTCCATTTGACCTCGCCTACTGGCAGCAAGTCGCCGCCGAGCGCTACCCCAACGGCCTGCCCAAACCCTATTCTGACGACCCCACGCAGTGGATCTTCCACGGCCACCCGCAGAGTGCCACCGATCCGCTGCAAGTGGC
Organism: Rhodoferax sp. OV413; assembly: GCA_945885775.1. Taxonomy (GTDB): domain Bacteria; phylum Pseudomonadota; class Gammaproteobacteria; order Burkholderiales; family Burkholderiaceae_C; genus Rhodoferax. The sequence continues at coordinate 24,749 of CAMCZF010000003.1, forward strand.
AGTCTCCCGCCTGCTGGGCTACCGCTGGCCTGCGGAGTCCGATGCCAAGATGGAACTTTCGGATGAAGCCCGCACCTGGATCGCCCGCTGCAAAGAGCTGGACAGCCTGGTGGATGACGACGGCATACTTAGCCTGCCTGCCGTGCGGGGTGAGGCGGCGGCGGTGGACCGGCTGCGTGCCTTGCTGGCCCAGGCCTTTGGCACCGGCTGGACGCCAGCCAGCGAGGCCAAGCTATTGAGCGATGCGGGTTGCGAAGGCCTACCGCTGGCACAGTGGCTGCGCGACAAGTTTTTTGAGCAGCATGTGGCCCGTTTCCAAAAGCGCCCCTTCATCTGGCATGTGTGGGACGGCCACAAAGACGGCTTCTCTGCGCTGCTGAACTACCACACGCTTACTCGCGCCAAGCTGCAAACCCTGATCCACACCTACCTGGGCGACTGGATCACCCAGCAGCGCCGCACCGTAGACGCCGGTGGCGCCCAAGCGGGCGAGGCCACGCTCAAACTGGCAAAGGCCGAAGCGCTAAAGGTGCAGCTAGAAGCAATTGCCCAGGGCGAAAAGCCCTTTGACATTTTTGTGCGCTGGAAGCCACTGCACCGGCAACCTATAGGCTGGGAGCCCGACCTGAACGACGGCGTGCGCATGAATATCCGCCCCTTTGTAGAAGCCGGTGTGCTGCGCATCCCCCGCGCCAAGCTGGGTATCAAGTGGGAGAGCGACCGTGGCAAAGACGTGGCCAGCGCGCCCTGGTTCAAGCTGGGGCCCACCTACGCCGAGCCAGAGGGCACCCGCATCAATGACCACCATTTGAGTCTGGCAGAGAAGCAAGCGGCGCGGGAGAAAGCTGGCGGGAAAGCCGCCAATTAGAGCAGAACCAAACGATTAAACGCATATACAATTATTCTTGTGACGAAAAGACTGATCTGGGACGAGGCCAAACGCGCGGCCAATCTGGTCAAACACGGTTTGGATTTTGCGGATGCTGGCGAGGTGCTGGAATCGCAGTACCGGCTGGACATTGCCGAGTTGCGTGACAACGAGTTGCGAACCCAGTCTTTTTCGTATGTGATGAACTGTCTTCGGGTGCTGACAGTGGTTCACATTGACCGCGACGATGCAACGCGGGTCATTAGCTACCGACGTGCAAGCACCGCAGAACGAGAGGCTTACTATGAATGGACCGAAAGTTAATGCGTTGACCCGGGAGCAAGTCAGAGCTGCCGTTGCAGCCATACCACCCGAGGGTGACTATGTTTGGGATGGCGAGGACGCAGACGACCGACCCCTGTCCGACGCGGCGTTGCAGGCCGGGCTGGCGGTGGCACTGCGCAAGCGCGGGCGGCCTGCGGGCTCTGACAAAACGCAAATCGCCCTGCGGGTTGACAACGAGACGCTGGCGGCCTTCCGGGCCACTGGCGCCGGCTGGCAATCGCGCATGAACACGGCCCTGCGTGACTGGGTCAAATCACACTCGGCAGCATGAATTGAAAAACCCTCCCAAGACCGTTATCGAGACCCTGGCTGAGCGCCTTCGCGATCAGGCCAAGCGCTTCAACCCCTCGCTTGAAACTGCACCGGTCGTGGTGCTTTGGACAGATGACCGGTGCGATTGGGCCGGCGTGCTGCCGAACCTGAAGTCGGCCATACCGGAGCTGTTTTCTTTGGGGGACTACAAGCCGCTGGAGCGCACCGGCCCAGGTGCCTGGCTGCGCATGGTGGCGGATGGACAGGCGGATGGACTGCCGCCAGGCACAGTGCCCATTTTGTACCTGCCGGGGGTAGCAAACAGCAGTTTGCGCACAGACCTGCGATCGGTCAAGGACGACCCGCAACTGGCGCCCATCGCCGAGCTGCAGTACCGAGGTAATTTTTGGCGGCAAGACAACACCAAAGACTGGACACTGCGGGCGTTCTTTGAGAGCAAGCGCAATGGCTTGGGCTTGGCCACCAAGGGCGACCAGCAAACCCTGGCCGCACTCAAACAGGCGCTGCCCAAGCTGCTGAGTCGTTCCCTGGTGACCTTGGAGGGGCGAGCCATTGACCTGGCGTTTTTAGACGAGATCCTCAATCCCAACCCTGCCGATGATGTATTGCGCTGGCTGGCAGACCCTGCGCAGCTGCGCCTGGACAAGGGCGATGCCTGGCCCAGCTTTGTGGCCTCTTCCAAGCAGCGTTATGGCCTAGACCTGGCCAAAGGACCGTTGGACGCTGCTGCCTTGGTGCTGGAGGCGCGCGAGTCGGATGCAGCCTATGTGTTGTGGCAAAAGTTTGTGCTTCGGCCTGATGAGCAGGCTGGCTTGTATGAGGTGTTCAAGGCGGTACCCAAGCCTACCCTGTGGTCTGAGGCTGAGCGGTATCCGCGTGCCAATGAGTCGGAGGAAGCCGAGCTATCCAAGGCATTTCAGGCGCTGGCCCTTATGGACAGTAGCGCTGCAGCTGCTGAATTGATATCGCTTGAAGGCCAGCATGGCAAGCGACGCGAGGCGGTTTGGGCTGGTTTGGGCAAAGCGCCTCTGGCACAGGCGCTATTGCCTTTGGCTGAAGTTGCGCGCGCCGTACTGAAGCCGGCCGTAGGTGGCAATGTGGCGCATCAGGCTGCCGTGTGGGCCGACGAGGGCTGGGCGGTAGATGCAGCAGCTTTGGCTGCCCTGGCGATAGCACAAGCTGCAGACTGCTTGGGCGATGTGGCGCCTGCGCTGGCCGTGGTGTACCGCCCCTGGCTACAACGTTCGGCCGAGTCGTTTCAGCAGCGGGTGATGGCGGAAGGCTACCCGGCCAAACAGGTGGATGCCGTGCCCGAGGGCACCGTGGTGGTGTTTGTCGACGGGCTGCGCTTGGACTTGGCGCGCCAACTGGAGGCCACACTGCAAAGCGCTGGCCTGTCGGTGGGCGTGCAACACCGCTTCACCAGCGTGCCGTCTGTAACCAGCTCGGGCAAGGTCTGGTGTTCGCCGGGCTATGCCGCAGCACAAAAAACCTCGCAAGCCACAGGCTTTGAGCCGGTGTTGCAAGTGGCCGGCGCAGAGGGTGCGTACACGGCAGAACGGCTTCGGCGTGCAGTTCAAGAACAGGGTTTCACTCTGGTGGATGTGGATGCCCCCGGTATAGCTACTGGTCGTGGCTGGGCGGAATTTATGGACGACATTGATTCCGACGGGCATAACAAGGGCCTGAGGCTGGCAGAAGTGGCGCCGCGCCATGTCGCCAAGCTGGCCAAAGCGGTGGAGCGGCTGCTCAGCGCTGGCTGGCAACGGGTGCGCGTGGTGACCGATCATGGGTGGCTGTTGCTGCCGGGCGGCTTACCCAAGGTGGAACTGCATTCCAAGCTGGCCGAAACCAAGTGGGCCCGGTGCGCTGTGATGAAAGATGCGGCGGTAGGCGTGGATGCCATGACGCTGCCCTGGAGCTACGGGCCAGAGGTGCGTATCGCCTTGGCACCGGGCATTGGCGCCTTCAGAGCTGGCCAGGTGTACGACCACGGCGGGCTGACGCTGCAGGAGTGTGTGGTGCCGCTGGTGGACATCGTGGCCAACCCGCCCGCTCAAGGGCGCCCGGCCATCAAAGGCGTGACTTGGAACAGCAGCAAGATGATTTGCAAGGTGGATGCCGTGTTTGCTGAGGGTGCTGTGGTCACCCTGGAGCGCTTGGGCAGTAGCGTGGGCGAGCCAGGCCTGGTGAACTCAGAAGGCAAGGCCAAAGTGGTGCTGGACGAGGTGGATGATTTGCTGGGTGAAGTGGTCAATCTGGTCCTGCGCCGTGATGGACAGAAGGTGGCAGAAGAACAACTCCAATTTGGTGAGGCATGGCATGCAACTCGATGATTTAGACCGCAAGGCGGCACAGGCGTTTGAGGGTTATTTGGTCCGCAAAGACTTGGTTCGACAGTTTGCGCGGCAGTTCCCTGTGCCCACTTATGTTGTGGAGTTTCTGCTGGGCCGCTACTGCGCCACCACCGATGAGTCGGAGATTGCCGAGGGGTTGGGCATTGTTCAGCGGCAGTTGTCAGAGCGCACGGTGCGCGCCGGCAATGAGGAGTTGATCAAGTCCACCGCCAAGGAAAAGGGCCAGGTCAAGATCATTGACATTGTTTCCGCCCGGCTGGACGCCAAAACGGATTCGTACGTGGCGGAATTACCCAGCCTGAAGCTAAAAGACGTGCGAATTGACGCGGAGAAGGTCAGGGAGCACCAGCGTATGCTGACCGGCGGCTTTTATGCAGAAGTGACGCTGGGCTATGACCCGACCATTGCCTTGGAAAAGGGCGGGCGCCCGTTTGCCGTGGAGGGGCTGCGCGCCATTCAGCTGTCTAAAAATGATGTGCTGGACGTGATGGCGGGAGCCCGCGGGCGGTTTACATCCGCAGAATGGAAGGACTTGCTGCTGCGCTCAGTGGGCCTTGAGCCAGCCGAACTGACCGATCGCGCCAAGGACGCCATGCTGCTGCGCATGGTGCCGTTCGTAGAGCGCAACTACAACATGGTGGAGATTGGGCCACGCGGCACCGGAAAATCCCACCTGTTTCAGCAGGTGTCGCCGTATGCGCACCTGGTGTCAGGCGGCAAGGCCAGTGTGGCGCGCATGTTTGTTAACAACGCCAACGGCCAGCGCGGCCTGGTCTGCCAATACGACGTAGTCTGTTTTGACGAGGTGTCGGGCGTGTCCTTTGACCAAAAGGATGGCGTGAACATCATGAAGGGCTACATGGAGAGCGGCGAATTCTCCCGCGGCAAGGAGAGTATTCGTGCGGACGGTTCAATCGTGATGGTGGGTAACTTTGACGTGGATATTGAAACCCAGCAACGCGTGGGGCACCTGTTTAGCCCGCTACCGCCAGAAATGCGAGACGACACGGCTTTCATGGACCGCATCCACTGCTACTTGCCGGGGTGGGATGTACCCAAGCTCAAGCCCACCCTGTTCACGGAGCACTTTGGGCTGGTGAGCGACTTCTTGTCGGAATGCTTCACGAATCTGCGCAACCAAAGCCGAGTGGCGGCACTGCAGGGCCGGGTGTATTTTGGTGGCGCGCTATCAGGGCGAGACATCAACGGCGTGAATAAGACCATCAGCGGTTTGCTCAAGCTGATGTCCCCTAGCGCGGATGCCCGGCCCAGCGAGGAAGATCTGGAGTGGGCGGTGCGTCTGGCGCTGGAGGTCCGCCGGCGCGTCAAGGAGCAGCAAAAGCGCATTGGTGCCGCCGAATTTCGCAATACCCACTTCAGTTACACCCTGGGCGAAGAGGGGGTAGAAAAATTCGTCACCACGCCAGAGTTGCAAAGCCAGAGCGGTATTGGCGACGAACCATTGGAGGCTGGGCAGATATGGACGCTGAGCCCTGGCGGCCCTGAGGAACACCCAGGCCTGTTCCGCCTGGAGGTCACAGAGGGGCCTGGCAGCGGTGTGCGGGTTTTGAACAAGCCTGTGCCGCAGGCTTTTCAGGAATCGATCCGTTGCGCCGAGCAGAACCTGTATGCCAGAGCGATGAGCCTGGTCGGTGACCGAGACCCACGTTCGCATGAATTTTCTGTCCAACTGCGCGGTTTTGATGCGGCGAAGTCGGGCGCCAAAACCGGTGTGGCATCACTGATAGCCCTGTGTGGCGCACTCTTGAGGAAATCCGTTCGCGGCGGACTCATCGTGACCGGCGAGGTAACCGTGGGTGGAACCATTGAGCCAATCCATAACGCCGTCAGCCTTGCTGAAATGGCAATCGAAAAGGGCGCCAAGTCTCTGCTACTACCGGTGGCCTGCCGCAAACAACTGTTTGAGTTGTCTGACGATATGGCGACCAAACTTGATATTGAGTTTTATCAGGATGCCAGGGATGCGCTGATGAAGGCGTTGGCACAGTAGTAGGTTGGCGCCAAAAAAATGGAACCAACCGATAACTTTCGCGGCCTTCTGGTTGTAGTCGGTTGATTAAAAAAAGGGACGTATGAAGAATCCAAAGCAGCTTAGAGATGACATCCGTGCGCTTACAAGGCATCTAACGCAAGTGCGCGAGGTGCTCCTCAAGCGTTCAGATGTTGAGATCGCCCAAATTGGCAAGGAATGCAAGAGAACGGCAGACTCCATCGGAGAACTCCTTAAGACACAGGAGCTGCCCAACGATTACAAGGTCGCAGTTGTCGGCCGGTTCAAAACCGGTAAGTCCTCGTTTGTGAACGAATTACTGGGTGCGAAATTGGCTAACGAGGATACGAACCCGGAGACAGCTGCAATTACAACGTTCAAGCATGGATCAAAGGTTGTCGCAACCGTCAGCTTTGCTGCTCAGGAGGAGTGGTCAAAACTCAAGCAGCTGTTTGCTGAAGACCCGAAGCATGTTGATGCTCATCGAGTAAAGATGTGGGAGAGCTTCGGCAAGCCCAAGAAGTCCAAGGACGGAACGGTTGAAGATGCAGTTGACCTTAAGGCACTTGAAATCAAGTATGTAAAACCCGGGGGATACAAGCTGCAAATTGACTTGTCGGAAGACGGAACTAAAAAGTCTGAGACCGAGTTCCGACGCAATCTGAAGGAGTTCACGTCTGGAGCGAAACCTCACCACTGCCTTGTTCAGGCGATCGAAATTACTTCACCCGCCGCCATCCTCGATCAGGGCGTTTTGCTCATCGACACCCCGGGCCTGGACGACACGGAGCGCTTTAGGGTTAGCCTGACCGAAAGGACCGTTGAAGACGTCGATGCAGTCCTTTTTCTTACTCAATCGGGAGAGGCATATGGGCAGTCTGAGAAAGACTTTTTGCTTTCTCTGTTACGGAAAGGAACTGTCAAGCAGTTGATCGTCGTCATTACCCAGGTAGATTTGACCTACGGCAAACATGTCCGCACTGCAGAAGACAACGATGAAGAACCCGAAACACTTGGCAAGCGAATTGAGCGAGAGCGAGTGCGCATATCGAGAGAGGTTGCTGCAACACTGAATGACCTCAGCCAAGACGACTCGCCTGCAATGCGTCGCTATAGGGAACAGCTCGGTAATGTAGAAATCGCCTTCACCTCTGCTGTGTTGCACAGGGACTGGAAAGCGAACAAAGCTGTTCCGTATTCGATTGATGTCGGTGACCCTGGCGGAGTGGAAAAGCTAAAGACTCAATTGCTTCGTCTTCTTTCCACAGAGTCGCGCCTGGCGCTTACAGCGCAAAACATTTCGATAGGCGCCCGAAGCAGCCTAATCGACTTGCAGTCCGTCCTTCAGACCAAGTTGATTGCAATCCGGGATATCAAGGATAAGGAGGTGGCTGAGCAGAAGCTCAGCACCTTTCGTAAAGAATTTGGAGAGGCTAGCGCTCGGTTTGAGGGCTCCGTCAAACAACAGGTGACGCTCCTAGGCGACCGTTTGAAGCAAAGGCGAGAACAGCATGGGACACTGATTGAAAATATTGCGTTGCTTGCGGAACAACAAATTGGCTTCTTTGAACTCAATGACGTTGGGCGCCATTGGCGGTCAAGGCGCTCCGGCTACTGGGGGTATATGCATGACTTTCAGAATAAAGTAGCAAACAGAATTTTTCCCAAGGTTCAGCAAATGTTGGGGGAGTACACGGAGTCGTTCGCGGATTTCACGAAGAGTTTTGAGGTGCACCTCAATACCCTCTCAAGCGATGGCGCACAGATTTCGGACTCCCTTCAAATTGGGGCGTCGCTGCCTTTTGACGTGACTTCCAAGCTGCATGAGTCGCTGGAGCGCTCTTTACAGAGCGCACAGGAACTGATTTCTGCCGAGGAGCTTCGCGTAAGCGCTTTACTTGAAGAATTTGTCACCGATGAAGTCTCCGAGCGCATTGACGAACGTCGCAAGAAAGTGGCTGACATATGGGGAACGGGAACTACAAGATCACAAGAATCTGAGGTACGTGAGTTCTATCGCGAAGTTAAGGCGCTCTTAAGTGACGCATTGGAGCAACACTTGCGCGGCAGGGCGGCGGATTTCAGCGGCTTTCTAGTAATTGAAGCCGAGGGAGCACCGAGGGATGCTTTGGACGAAGTACAAATCTTATTGGAGCAGGCGTCTGACAACATCCGGGCAGCCGCGACTGCACTGATAGCCGGACAGAAAGAAACCGCGCAAGCATTAGTGGCAGCTATCGTGGACGATTTCAAGGGCGTTCTAGTTCAGGCTGAGGAGCTTTTGCAAGTCAAGGCCATAGCCCTTGACGCATCCATGAAGCTTGGGGCCGTTGATATGGTGCCTGTGAAAGGAGATCTGCGGCCAAGCGAAGAAGAAGTAATTGCATCATCAGTAGCGTCTGCAAAAGACACCGCTCAATCAGCGGAAATCGCAATCTCTAACGGTCAAGCCGGCCCAATTGACCAGTCAGTCGATGATGAGAGCTGGTTCGAAAGAGTCCAGAATGAAGCTACTGTGGCCGTAAATCGGATGCGTCTAACAGACGGTACAACGGGATGGCCGTTCGAGAAGATATTCCATGAGGCTTGGATTAAGGGTGCCCTCAGAATTCGGCTAATTGATCCTTTTCTTGCCCAGCCTCATCAGATAAGAAATTTGAGAGAGTTCCTGCTCCACATCGCTGAAGTCTGCAGGCCCAAAAAAATAGAGGTTATTACCAGTTTTAATTCTTTGGAATTAACTTCTAATCAAGACAGAGCGCTTGATGATTATGCGAGTGACTTGTTCGAGAGCTATGGCGTATCACTTTCATTGACACGAACTGAAGGGCTCCATGACCGTTATTTGATTTTGGGGCATGGAGTAGTCTTTAAGCTGGGAAGAGGCTTGGATATCTACAAGCCAGCTACAGGATTGGCTGCCCACCGCCCAGCCAATCGACGCGTCAGAGAGACTGGAATTGATGTATTTGCAGTTTCAGCGAGTCCGTTGGTTTCACAACGTTAGTGCCGCCGAGCGAGGAAGTCCTATGGGGTTTTGGCATACGGGATACATGGAGTTTCATGAGCCAGAGGGGACGGATTGGGTTTATGTGTCTACGCCCGTTCGGTTCAATTGTCAGCTATGCAATAAATACTTTTCGTCCATGGACGAATTGGGACGCCATCGGTTTGAGAATCACAAATTCTCAAGACCGTTGATGTTTGTTCGAGGGATTGAACTTGGTGCAACGCCGTTACAGGTAACTCGACCGTTAACTTCCACCGACATACAAACCGACAGAGTGACAGTGGCCACAGTGAATGGCGACGTGACTGCTCTAACAGAGTTGCCGCGGATTCTTTCTGATGCTACCAACGACCGAGTTACTGTGGTATTAGCCAATGAAGGCGCTAGTGCTACATTTGAGCTCCTCATTCGAATCGCTAGGGAAGATCATCTTGCTGGAGTCGAAGCCGCATTCCACAAGATGGCCAGATCCCGTTCCTTAAGCATTCGGGCTATAGAGAGTTTCATCGCTGATTGCGAGGCCTTTGGAACAGCTGGCCTCTACTGTGACGGCCTTTGCCATTACTTGTACGGTATTTTGGCGAAGGAGCGGGCACAAGATTCTGCTTTGACTTTCGACGAATATTCCACTCGCTTTAGTCTTGCGGCTGATGAACTGCAAACCTATGAGCGTTCTCTCGCGCAAGTTGTGAGGGCACTTATTTCTTTCAATTTCAACCACTTTGAAGATGCCCACAATCAGGCGCCTGTTGGGCGCCTTCAACATGCGGCGGTGTTGTTCTCAGGACTTTTGGAAGGGTTCCCATGGCAATATGAATATGAGCAAAGGGAATCCGAGCTCAATTTACTGACGGACTTGCTCACAGATCACACAACATTAAGAATACTCAGGTGGACTGAGCTTGGTGCCAACGAATTGGTGAATTGCATTGGCGACCTTCGGGGTCAACTGACGCGCAACATTCCCGGCTACGACAAATTCAAAATCCAGATGCTCGTGGCCGAGGCTTTAGCTTTCCAGGGCGATACCGTTGCAGCCAGGCGAGCAGCACGTGAATTTATGAGCAACCAGCGAACTCAAGCTTGGGCAGAGGCGTTGGTGGCAAGACTACCTCAGACGGAACCTTGAGATGAACGACGAAAAGAAAATCCCTGTCACTTACAAGTTAAGCGGTATACAGCGGCTCATAGACCCCGTACGGCAGCATACGCCTAGAGAAACAGCCACATTGGTTAGCGTTACAGCAAAAGCCTACGTGGCACCGGCGTCTGAAGAAAATCTAATAAAGAATGACCAGCCTGCCAATCAGGAAGTAGCTGAAGTAGGCTCTGCGACCAATGGCGAGACAGTGCAGAGGACTAAGACCAAAGCTAAGCACGAGATAGCCACTCTTGAACAGTTCATCGCATATGCGTACGGGAGGAAAGGGCATCCGCTTTCTGTAAAGCCCAAAGTTTTACAGGACATCTCCCCTAATACATTCATTCCTGTTGAGGGTATGGTTGCACTGCAAAGGCTTACCCTTGCAGACAAGCAGTTTTGCGTTCCGCGTCAAATATTGCTCGCCACTCGGGATATCGATGGTTATCCGATGGTGAAGGAAGCCCTTAGAGCGTTTGTCCAGAATGTCATGCTGTGCCAGCCCATCTTCAAGAATGCGAAGGTTCAAGCTGCAATTCGAAACCTTCCCGATACACCAACGATTACCGCCGCCCTTAGATTTGTAATGACTGAAGCGGTCGAGAAAGACGAGCAAGACGACAAGGATTCAGAAAGGAAGGACGGGGAGAAGTTTACAAAAAAAATTATTGATCCTGACGAATTAAGGATGAACGCAGCGAACTGTTTAGCGGTGTGGTTCTCAATTTCCAGACATCTTTCTCTTGAAGAAGTCACTGAAGCGTTGAACGAGGCTGTTTGGGGACCTGCAGCGCGTATTGCGGAACATGATTCCGCCAAACTTCGCGCACTAACTTCTATTGAAAATGCAATTGGCGTGGGGTTAGCATGCGAGCAGTACAAGCGACGAACGGTAGCCCACGCGACAGAGGCGGTTCGTGCAAGTGCTGAGGCTAATGGCCTTCGTGCTTCACTTGCGGAGGCCCAGCTGCAGCTGGAGCGTACAAACTCAGAACTTCATGAATCCATAGCTGCTCTTGAAACGTTGCGAACTAAGACGGCCTTAGAACAAGCAGCAATGCATCTGGCAAACGAGACTCAGGCTGCGCATTTACGGGACGACCTTGAACAGCTCAGGAGTCGCCTCCTCCGAAGATTAGTTACAGACGTGGATATGCTGGGCGTGGGGTTGTCAGCTGTTCAAACGTCCGAACCTAGAATTCACGTTATACGTGACAGAGTAGAACGGGTCATTGATACGCTTCAAGCAGAAATTAATAAGCTAAGGGAGGGATAGAGTTATGGCAATAGTTGGGTTTGACTTTGGGACTACTAACAGTCTCATATCCGTTGTGCAGGGAGACCGTGTCATTAGCTTCAATGATGAGCAAGGGCTTCCCATACCTTCTGTGGTTTCCTACGAGGGTTCAAAGACTGTTGTTGGTCGACCAGCTCGTGAGCGTATGAGCAAGGCCGGGCTTGGTGTGCAAGGTAGTTTGGTTCGGTCTCCCAAGACACTCCTTGGCAAAGAGAGCGTTTACGTTGGTGGGCAGGAACGCAGTCCGGTAGATATTGTTCGGGACGTAGTGGGTTTCGTGCGTTCCGAGGCCATGAAAACTAGAACTGTCAAGAATCTGAAAGTAGACCAAGCTGTTGTAACTATTCCGGTAAATATGGACGGGCGGCGTAGGTCGCTATTGCGTGACGCATTCCGTTCGGCTGGAATCAGTATTGCTCAGTTCGTTCATGAGCCACTTGCTGCGCTTTACGGCTACTTGAGGTCTCAGGAAGACCTTAAGGCGACTATTCGTAAGTTTGACAGGAAACTCGTTTTGGTATTTGACTGGGGTGGTGGGACTCTAGATTTGACACTATGTCGGGTTGTTGACGGTATGCTGGTGCAGGTTGGAAACGATGGAACTGATGATGTTGGCGGTGACCTCTTTGACGAAGAAATTCGCAATGAGGTAGAGAAGCGTGTTAGAGAAAAGTTAAAAAAAGATGGTGATGTTGAGGTTCATGAAGACGCTCGCACGAGGTTAATGCATGAATGCGAGAAAGCAAAAATTGACCTGAGTGGTCGGAGTAATGCCAATATTTTCGTCCAGACTTTTTTCCACGAGCTTGACGACCCCGCACTGGACTTAACACTTTCAAGAGATGACCTTGAGGGCATTGTCAGTAAACTTGTATCCAAGGGAATATCCAGGATTCAGCACCTTTTGGCCCGAGAGGGCTATTCCACAACATCAGTATCCCTGTGCTTGGCCACAGGGGGCATCGTAAATATGCCTTTGGTAAAGGCACGTTTGCATGAATTGTTTGGTCCGCAGCGAGTGCACGTCTCCGCAAGAAGTTCATCCCTAATTTCAGAAGGGGCCGCTTGGGTTGCCCATGACAAGGCCAGGCTTCATTTAGCTAAGAATGTGGAACTCACCCTTGCTCGGAATTCATACATGCCGCTTCTGACTGCAGGATTGGAGATGCCGAGAGAAGGCGAGATACGTAAAGATAGCTTCACTGTCTATTGCGTCGACCCAACGGATGGTCATGGAAAGTTTCAGCTGGTGTCTCCACACAGGGCAGGCCCAAAGGTCATGTCTGACGATAAACGACGGACGCTGACGAACCTAGTCGTGAACGTGGACAAAAAAGCAGCCCCATTTCAGGAGCGGCTGCAACTGGATGTGGCCATTGATGACAATCTGGTGCTGGTTGCGAAAGCGCGCTCTCTAAACATGAGAGGCTTGGACGAGTCTGAAGTTTATGATCTTGAATTTGCGCTTCACTTTCCATCTGGTGGAGGCGGATGGAAAGTGAATTCCGAAATGCCCGGGTCCAACGAAGATGCTGCAAAGCGTGAACCTGGAGACCTTGTAATGCGATCAAATATTGCCTCCCACGAAAATAGGCTGCTTGTTCCGGGAGAGGTTTTATTTAAATTTGAACAATATGACCGACGCTTGAATAGAGCTTCACAGCTTCAAGAGGATGAGTATGCTTACTACAAGCCTTGCTCGTACTGCGGTAGAGCGTCAAATGACCCTTTGTGCCGATGTTCCACATCGCCAACTAGCCGCGCATCGAAGTTGGGTGCCCCTCTGCCTGGCAGCCCCGTATAAGTTAAATTTCTTTGTGTGGTATCTCATAGCATGAGTTTTCGCCTTGGGAGAATTTGAATTTTCAAAAATCTATAAACATAGAATTCGAACTCCGATATCGATGTCATTAACCATTCTTTGACGCCAACGTCATACTTTACAGTGGGTTAATTTAACGCCGGCACCAACAGTTATGCCGGGTGGAAATCCGAGCTTGAAGCGATCTTTGCAAAAAATAAGAATTTATTAAAATTCGAGTTGAGTTTACGATAGCTATTTATTATTAAATTAATTCTTAACAACAAATTGGTAATTTTTAAGCTGTATCAAGCGTTGTACCGCTCACTTCCAAAATGAATCCTTTGAGGAAGAAATTTTCAGGATAACTTGCCAGGCTGGACCTGCGTATAAATAAGCAGCCTAATGTCCCCCGGTCATATATTACATATGTAATCTTTCCAAAGCTCTTGATTGGCTACGAGGCCATTGCGCTGACGGGCGGCAGTGAATATAAAAAATTGGGCGTGCCGTTTAGCAAAATCTGTCCGTAATCAACTGCGCTGTTCTCGCAGACACCACCCACTCCAAATGCACCCGCGCCCGCGTCAGCCCCACAAACAGCAGTCGCCGGTTCATAGTATCCAACTCCGCAAAGTCACACTCCGTCAGCACCACCGCCGCAGCAGCCTGCCCCTTGAAGCGCCGCACGGACTCCACCAGTAGGTTGCCTTCTGTCCAAACCGGCGCGCCACCAGCGTCAAATGCCCCGTTAAACCGGCGCAGCGTCCAGTCCCCCAGCTTGTCGATGCCCTGCAATTGCGATCGTTCGCGCCCGCGCATGCTGATGACGGCAATGTCGTCCAGCGCAAAGCCGCGCTCCAGGCAGTGCTGCACTGCCTGGATGGTGCAGGGCTTAATGGCCTCGGAGTTGTTAAACACGATGGGGTCGGGCAGGTCACCCGCGTGGGGCCCCAGGGCTTCAATCTCCTTGCGAGTCAGATGCAGGGCGTTGATCAGCTTCACCAGCGTACGTGGTGAGCGAAAGTTTTCGTGGGAAGTGACTGTGATGGCGTCGGGCAGCTCAAACTCCTCGCGGTCTTTATAGAGCTGCTGGTCTGGGTCTTCCAGTAAAAACGCTCGTCCGTTGTGCCGTACGCGCCCCAGCAGGGCTTGCACCCAGTCGGCCTGTAGGTCTTGAACCTCGTCCAGTACCAGCAGGTCCAGGTCTGCCGGGTTTCCTTCCAGCAGGGCAATGCATTGTTTGGCAATGGCATCAAATGCGGCCACTGCCAAAAAGTCCACCGGCTTCCCGGCGCTGCGCAGCACCCGCACCGCGTACTCATGAAAAGTTTCTGTGGGCGTGCGCACCGGTGCTACCCGCTGCATGTGGTCGGCCAGTGCCCGGTTAAAGCACAGGTATGCGGCTTTGAGTCCCGCAGCATCAGCGTCTTTCAGCAGCCTTAGAGCCAGCTGCGTTTTGCCAGAACCCGCGGTGCCCACCACACGCACAAGGCCTGAGGGCACCTGCATGCGCGGTACCCAGGTGGCAAGCCCGGCAGACAGGCGCGTGGCGTCTTGTTGCAGCCGCCCGGCCAGTGCCGACACATCGGACACCACCTGAAACCGGTTCTCAAAAAAGGCCAGTACCCGCGCCCGTGTGTCGGCGTGCGGCATGCCGGGCCCCAGTGTCTGGGCAATGCGGGTGCTGATGTGGCCTATATCTGCACTGTCCACAATGCGTTCGCGTGGCCACTGCACGGTGTCTGTTTGTACCTGCACGTCGGGCAAGACCAGCAGGTGGTGTAGCTGAACGCCCAGCCCTGCGTCATTCAGCCGCCCGCGAAGCGCACCATATTGCAGGCCGATCTGTCCAGTAACGCTTTTGCTGTGGCCGCCATAGCTCTTAAAAATGCCGCCTGGCGCGAAGGCCACCGGGCCAGACTTGACCTCGATCAGCAGCACGTCGCCCGCCTGGTTGACCACTACGATGTCAATCTCGCCATGCTGCTCATGCTCCCCTACACCGCGCGACCAGTCCACACTGTGGAAAAGGGTGTAGGCGCCAGACAGCCCTTGCTCCAGTGTGTGCAGCAAAGCCACTTCCGCGTAGTCACCTGCGCCAAAGGCACCGCGCGGGGCGGGGGTGGGGATTAGGAGGGCCATCGGTGTCGTTTACTTGAGGTGTTTGCGGATTCTAGGTGGGGGAGTTGCTTTTTGGGCTGTCGGGTGGGGCGAGCGGGGTAATGGTCTGGCGATGACCTAGGCGTGGTGATTTGCGGCCTGCTTGTTGGGTGCAATAGCCGGACATTCACAGGCGCTTAGATCGCCGATTTACTAGTTAGTTGCTGCCCCAGCGCTGAGAGCCTTGAATCGGAACGCAGGTGACGAAATTAGGAGCTCAGTCAGGTACTAGGTTGACGAGCATACTTAGCTAGGGCAACTTCTCCACTGTGTTGTCGTCTAAATAGACCTTCTTCTACAACTCCACCATTTAGACATGGCCGGTAGTCCGTATTTCGGCATTGTCGGGATGGCAGATGGCGACTACTAGGAGTGAAGTAGGGTAGAGAAACCTCTCGGCAATACTGTGATTCCCCGAACAGTAGCGGGAAAATGACCACTATTGACCATGCATGATAAGCGGTCCGCACTCGCCAAAGGCGCACAAATAGTAAAAAATTGACGATTCAATCGTTGAAGAAAATATTTATTTTGCAATATCTTATTAAATTGAATTCCATTTAAAAGTTAGTCTAAATATATTTCGAAAAAGTTGTGTTGAACGCCAAAGTAGCTAAGTTGCGTTGAACACCAAAGTAGCTATTTTTCGCTAAGTTGCGTTGAACACCACAGTAGCTCAGTTGCGTTGAACGCACAAAAGATAATTATCTAAAGTGCGTTGAACACCACAGTAGCTCAGCTGCGTTGAACACCACAGTATCTCAGTTGCGTTGAACGCACATTATCTAAAGTGCGTTGAACGCACTAAAAAAAATTAATGAGAAATCCGAACACGGGGCGGCGGATGGTGACAGACTCATGTAGAATTTTTCTACTGGTAGTAAGATTTTTCAGATAAATCTTGCGATACTTTGTATCAGGTGAACATAAAGAAAATTCTGAATGTCTAGTCCGGTGTCAATTTACTTGCGGGAGTTGCGGATGCGCATTGGCATGACCCAACTGGATCTGGCTCACTCGATTGGCTATGAGCAGGCTTATCTGTCAGCCATTGAGCTGGGTACCAAAAATCCCAGTGAAGAATTCCTTGAAAAACTGACCCGTGAGATAGAGTTCACTGAACGAGACCGTCAGGAACTGGATATCGCGCTGAAGGCATCCAGACGCCGGTTTACGCTGCCGCCAGAGACACCACCAAAGACCTTCTATTTTTGTAATGACTTGTGGGACAAGCTGGACCAACTGCACCCAGCTGTCCTAGATGCCATGCATGTGTTGTTGAGCACCAGCGACCAATTGGCAGAACGCCCGCGTCATCAACCCGACCGCCTGAGGCGGCGCACCAAACAGGAGGCTCCAATGTAAAACGGGACAAACCCTAGGGCTTGTCCCGTCTACATGGCCGCCAGAGCAGCCGATACTGACACTTGAGAATTTCAGTATCGCGCAACGCGGTCACTCGGTCAAGACAAACCCCACCATTTTTCGACGGCGATCGCCCGATTCAACTCGGGGATGGGTGTTCTAACGCCCAAAAACTGGCAATTTCCTGTCAATTGATCAACTGCGACCAGGCTGAGGACGACTCACGTCTGGCTGCCATCAGCACGGTAAATAGAAATGAAGAAGACACAACCACATGCATCCAGTGCCTCAGCGCCGCTCGCGCTTCGCACAGGCCTCCCAGTCTCCGCAAAGGAACCTTGCGAGTTGGATCCATCATCAACACCATTACCCCCACAACATTGGGAAGCAAATAGTGTTTCCAGACCATCGACGGGGGAGTGCTTGGCGAAGACTGCTGGCCAATCAAAGCCGTCTCAAATGAAGCGTGTGCACCGTTCCCCACGCTCTATGGCCCGGCAGCTTCATCTCCCACATTTGCAGGAAAAACCAATCAGGGTGGGCTCTGACCTAGAGCGTGACTTTGTTCATGTCGCGTCTTTGTTCAGTTCAGTCGTGACGATCACCCATCAGCCCGTCAAATGGGTCAGCGAAGACGCGAGTTACACCCCCTGTTTTTGGGTTTTTTTCAGGGACGGCAGCCAGTTGTTGGTCGAGGTCAAATCGGATCGCAACGTCGAAAAGTGCAGGCCGCTTTTAGGTAGCGCAGGGGCTGAGGTGAATGGGATCCAGACGCCGTTCATCATTGTGACCGACCACCACCTAAAGTCCGGACCGCGGACTGCGAACGCGCGGTTAATTCACCGCTACGCGAAGACGTCATTTCCCGCCGCAGACTGTGAACGGGTGCTGCAGCGCGTGAATGAATCAAATTCAGGAATTTCGGTGAAAGAGCTGTGCAGCAGCACGGGCGTTAGCCGGGAAGTGATTCTTCACTTGGTCGCCTGTCGCCGGCTGGCTCTCAGCCCCGACCTGGCCCTCGAGCCTAGGGACCGTGTATTCCCGGTTCAGGAGTCGAAGAGCAGAAGCCATGCGACTGCCTTTAAAAGTTGGATTAACGCTCAGGGATGGCCGCTCCAAAGGGTTGAGATTGACCACGCAGCGTGCGACTTGGCCTTACTACGGCTAGCAAGCCTCTGGGCCGACGCCTGTCGGCCATCACAACGGAGATCTAAATGAATACGAAACATCAACTGGCATCTACTGCCTCAGCGCCCCAAGCGCTTCGCCAAGGCATCTCAGCGCGCGCAATCGAACGGCGCAGTTCCGCGCCACCATCAGCGCGACGCCCACTTTTCGCAGTCAAGAGGCAATTCTGTATCCAGCCCCGCGTCGCGAATGGTTCTGGAGTAGGGGCGTGCAAATGAAAAAATCCACTAGGAAAGTGGTGCGCCGTTCGCCCTCCCATACGGTCCGACTGCTTCATCTGCCCCACTTGCAGAAAGAACCCGTGGAGGCAGATTCTGCCCTCGAGCGTGACTTTGTGCATATTGCGGCTTTGTTCAGCTCAACCGTATCTATCACTCATCAGCCTTTCAAACTGGTCTGGGAGGACGCGAGTTACACGCCCGATTTCTTGGTTTGCTTCAAGGATGGCAGCCAGTTGGTGGTCGAGGTCAAACCGGTTCCACATGTCGAAAA
>CAMCZF010000004.1 GCA_945885775.1 Rhodoferax sp. OV413
GGGGCCACTAACGGCTGGCGAATGAACGACGTGCTGGCTTCCAGCGAGGTGGTCAAGCTCATCCACGACGAGATACCCTTGGTGCCGGTAAGCGCATCAAACCTTGGTGAAACAGCCGAACGCTGGGGCTACGCCGACGCTGACGGCCATTGGGATGCTTCGGCCGGTGAAATAGGTGTAATCAGCAGCGTGACCCAAGCCTTCTGCTCGGATTGCAACCGGGCCAGGTTGTCAACTGAGGGCAAGCTGTACCTCTGCCTCTTTGCCAACCAGGGCCATGACCTGCGGGCACTGCTGCGCAACCAGGTGCCGCATGCTGACTTGGAGTCGGCAATTGGTCATATTTGGCGAGGCCGGGCAGATCGCTATTCCGAATTACGCAGTTCCCAGGCCCCAGACACCGGGGTCGGGCTGCGGCGGGTCGAAATGAGTTACATCGGTGGCTGACTTGATCGGGCCTGACGATATTACGGCGCTGATTCTGGCCGGCGGCCGCGGCTCGCGCATGGGAGGCGTAGACAAAGGGTTGCAGAGCTTCAACGGCCTGCCGCTGGCGCTGCACACCTTGTCGCGGCTGCAAATGGGCGGCTTCGTGGGTCAAACGCTGATCAACGCCAACCGTAATCTCGCCGCCTATGAATCCTTTGGCGCCTCTGTTTGGCCAGACGTACTGCCTGACTACGCCGGTCCATTGGCTGGCTTTCTGACTGGCCTGGAGCGCTGCGAAACCGCTTTCCTGATGACTGTGCCCTGCGACACCCCGCGACTGCCGCTTGACCTGGTACCTCGTCTGGCCCAGGCCCTGACCGACCAGGATGCCGATATCGCCATGGTTGCCGCACCCGAGGTGGATCATCACGGGACCCTAAGCCTTCGTGCTCAGCCGGTGTTTTGTCTGCTCCGGGTCACGCTGCTGGAAAGTTTGGTGACGTTCACCCACCAGGGTGGGCGCAAAATTGATGCCTGGACCAAGCAGCACAAAACAGTGTTGGTACCATTCGATCTGGCCGGCGACGACCCACAGGCATTTTTCAATGCCAACACCTTGGCCGAGTTACGTGATTTGGAGGGCCGCAGTTGAGGCCGTCGCTGGCAGCCATTGCAGCCGAACTGCAAGGTTATGACCCGCAGGCCTTGCGGGTGGACGAGGTCAATGCCTTCTTGTCGCGGCTCGCAGAACCCGTGACGGGGCATGAGCACATCGATCTGTTCCAGTCGCTGGGCCGGATTCTGGCGCAGGACTTGGTTTCTCCCATCAGTGTTCCAGCGCACGACAACTCTGCTATGGACGGCTATGCTTTCCGTGGCGCCACTTTATTACCTGATCGGGCCCTGGAGCTCAAAGTAGTGGGTACTGCGCTGGCAGGCGTTGCCTGGCGCGGCGAACTGGGCCCTGGCGAATGCCTCAAGATCATGACTGGCGCCGTCATGCCAAGTGGCTTAGACACCGTGGCGCCTCAGGAGTTGGTGACCTTAAAGGATGAGCACATCATCATTCCAGCCGGAGTTTTGCGTCTAGGTGATAACCGCCGATTCAAGGGCGAAGACCTGGCTGAGGGACAAGCTGCGCTATTAAAAGGTGAGCGCATAAGCCCCGCAGCTCTTGGGCTGGTGGCCAGTTTGGGCATTAGACAATTGCCGGTCTTTCGGCGAATCAAGGTAGCCTATTTTTCCACCGGCGACGAGATATTGAGCCTGGGCGAGCCGCCGCGCGAGGGTGCGGTGTATGACAGCAACCGCTACACGGTCTTTGGCCTACTGACCAAGCTCGGCTGCGAGGTGATCGACCTTGGCGTGATCCGTGACGAGCCGGCTTTGTTGGAAGCCGCCTTTGCTGAAGCCGCCGAACGCTGTGATGCCATCATTACCAGTGGCGGCGTCAGCGTGGGCGAGGCTGACTTCACGAAAGCCATGATGAAAAAACTGGGCGATGTCGCATTCTGGAAAATTGCCATGCGCCCTGGGCGGCCGATGGCGGTCGGGCGAATCGGCAACGCGCTGCTGTTTGGCCTGCCCGGCAACCCGGTGGCCGTGATGGTCACTTTTATGGCCTTTGTGCGCCCGGCGCTGCTCCAGTTGATGGGCAGCACTGCCCCATCGCTGCCTTTGCTGAAGGCGCAAAGCCTGGAGACATTACGCAAAAAACCAGGTCGCACCGAATACCAACGTGGCATCGTCAGCAACGCCGCCGACGGGTCACTGACGGTCAGGACAACCGGCAACCAGGGCTCTGGCGTGCTGAGCTCCATGGTCCAGGCCAACGGTTTGATCGTGTTGCACCACCATCAAGGTCACGTGGCACCAGGTGACACAGTCGACGTCATGATGTTCGACGGCGCGATCTAGACCCGCCACCGAACCCGAAGCACCTTATTTGACCAGCACCACCTCAGGCGCAGGGCTTGCCGCCATGACAGGCGGCGCTGGGTGATGCGCAGCATCAGGGTCCAGCGTTGCTTCTTTCTTCGCACCCGGCGCATGCTTGCGTGCGAGCAGGGTGTACATGGTAGGCACGACAAAAATCGTCAACAAGGTCCCTAGACTCATGCCGCCCACGATCACCCAGCCGATCTGGCGTCGGCTTTCAGCACCGGCACCCGTTGCAAGTGCCAGGGGTAGTGCACCCAGAACCATCGCCCCGGTGGTCATCATGATAGGCCGTAGTCGTTGCGAAGCCGACTTCTTGATGGCAGATAGAGCATCCAGGCCCTGCTCACGCAACTGGTTAGCGAACTCGACGATCAGAATGCCGTGCTTGGTAATTAAACCCACCAGCGTGATCAGACCGATTTGACTGAAGACGTTTAGCGTCCCGCCCGAATATTTGAGGGCCAGCAGGGCACCTGCCATTGACAAGGGGACGCTAAGCAGAATAACAAATGGGTCGACAAAACTCTCAAACTGCGCTGCCAAAACCAGAAAAATGAACACCATGGCCAGCACAAACACCAGTGACAGTGAGTCCGCCGACTTGCGGAATTCCCGGCTGGAGCCATTAAGGTCGGTGGCGTAACCTGGCTTGAGTACTTTCTTGGCTGTGGCATCCATGAAGTCCAACGCTTCTCCAACCGAGTAGTCTGCTGACAGGTTCGACGTGATCGATGCAGAGCGTCGCTGCCCGAAGTGGTTCAGCTCGCGCGGCACAACCACCTCACGAATCTTGACCAGCGCCGCCAGCGGAATCATGGTGTCATTGCGGCCACGTACAAAGATCTTTTCAATATCGTCCGGTGTGGCTCGCCCGCTGGCATTGGTTTGCACGATCACATCGTATTGCTCGCCATCACGCTTGTAGCGTGTCACCTTGCGCCCACCCAGCATCGTCTCGACAGCGCGTGCAATCAGGTCAACGCCGACCCCCATGTCCGCCGCACGCTCCCGATCGACCTCGAGTTTGATTTCAGGCTTATTCAGTCGTAAATCGGTATCAACCTGAACAAAGCCAGGATTTTTTGCCAACTCATCCTGAAACGCCCGCACGGTCTGCGCCAAATTTTGGTAACTGTCAGACGTGATGATGACAAAATTGATCGGCCTTTGGATGAACCCTTGCCCCAGTGACGGTGGCGTAACGGGAAATGCTGTCACCCCTGACATGCTGGCGACACGTGGTGTCATTTCTCGCGCCATCTCAATCGTGGTTCGTTTGCGGTCTTCCCAGGGAACGGCCCGGAAAAAGATATTACCCTGCGCGACAGTGGGGTTGCCAACGGTGGCGAACACCCGGTCAAACTCAGGATAACCCTCGCCGATGCGCTCAATGGCCTTGGCATAACGGTTGGTGTAGTCCAGGGTGGCGCCGTCGGGACCGTTGATCTGCGCGACGACCACACCTCGGTCTTCCAAGGGTGACAGTTCGCGCTTGAGGTCACCCAGAACGAACCAAGAAACAAAGCCGCTGCCCACCATCACCAACAGCACCACCCAGCGGTGCCGCAGTGTCCAGTTAAGCGTATGGTTGTAGCCACGGGTGATGGCCTGGAGAACCACCTCCATACCCCGATCGAACCATGACGGCTTAGGGTTGTGGCGCAACAGCACCGACGACAGCATGGGCGACAGGGTAAGCGCCACAATGCCCGACACCACCACAGCGCCAGCCAAGGCCAGCGCAAACTCGGTGAACAATCGACCAGTGCGGCCTGGTGCAAAGGCCAGCGGGGCGTAAACCGCCACCAGCGTCATGGTCATGGCCACAATGGCAAAGCCAACCTCTCGCGCACCGCGAATGGCGGCCTGAAATGGTGCCATGCCATCCTCAATATGGCGATAGATATTCTCCAGCATGACGATGGCGTCGTCCACCACCAATCCGATAGCCAGCACCAGGGCCAGCAGCGTCAGGGTATTGATGCTGAAGCCAGCCAGCGCCATCAAAGCAAACGAACCGATGAGCGAAACCGGAATGGTCAGCAGGGGGATGATGGACGCCCGCAAGGTCCGCAAAAACACAAAGATCACCAGCGCCACCAAAACCGACGCTTCTACGATGGTCATGAACACGCCCTTTATTGAGCGGTCAATAAAGACAGAATTGTCATTAGCCACCTCGATTAGCACGCCCGGCGGTAGGTCGCGCTGGACTTTGACCATCAGTTGCCGCACACCTTTAGACAACTCAAGCGGATTAGCAGTCGCTTGGCGGATCACCCCAACGCCGATGGCATCGCGACCATTCAGTCGCACGCTTGAGCGCTCGTCGACGGGTCCCTGCTGCACTCGGGCGACATCGGCAATACGGATAGGCAGCCCGTTGACCGTGCGAATGACAACCTGCGCGAAGTCCTGGGGCCGCTGCAAATCGGTCGCAGCGGTCACATTGAACTCACGCAGTCGGCTCTCGATACGTCCGGCCGGCACTTCCAGATTAGACCGACGAAGCGCATCCTCGAGGTCCTGAATGGTCAAGCGGTAAGCGGCTAGTTTGTCTGGATCTACCCAGATTCGCATCGAAAACTTGCGTTCGCCCCGCACCACCACATCGGCAGCGCCTTTGGCCGTTTGCAGCACTGGCTTCACCAGTGTATTGGCCATCTCGGACAACTGCAGTGAATTATGCGTGTCCGAGCTCATCGCCAAAAAAATCACCGGGAAAGCATCGGCCTCCACTTTGGCGATCACAGGCTCATCGATACCCTGCGGCAGCCGTTGACGAACGCGAGTGACTTTGTCCCTGACGTCGGCCGCGGCCGAATCTGCGTCTCGGGTCAGGGCGAATCGCACCGATATCTGACTGCGCTCCTGTCGACTGGACGACGTGATGACATCGACCCCTTCAATGCCGGCCAACGAGTCCTCCAGCACCTTGGTCACCTGACCCTCCATGACCTCGCTCGATGCACCAGTGAACACGGTAGTCACAGAAACGACGGGTTCGTCAATCTTCGGATATTCACGAACGGTAAGCCGGTCGAAAGACACCGCGCCGATCAGCACGACCAGCAGCGACAGCACGGTTGCGAAGACCGGACGTCGGATAGAGGTTTCAGCAAGTTGCATGGTGTGGCATTTCGGTAATTAGCGGCTGGCCGCCGCGGCCGGAGGTGAGGCGCTCGGGCCAGGGGCGCTAGCGCCAGCGCCAGGAGCTCCAGCCTGAGGCGGTCGGCCCAGCTCAACCACGCGCAGCCCCGTACCATCCCGTTGCAACCTCTGCTGCCCAGCAACCACCACGGTTTGCCCCTCACTCAGACCATCGGTCACCTCCACTTTGCCCGCGCGTCGGGCGCCAAGTTTGACCTCCTGGCGCTGAGACACGAACTTGGTATCAGGCGCTAGCGCTGGCGCAGAAGCGGCTACAGCCGGCGGCAGTGCGCCAGGCTCAACAACTTTAAACACAAATTGCCGGCCACCCTGAGGAACGATGGCCTCCTCAGGCACAACCAGGGCTGCTTCATTCACCGAGAACACGGCGGTCACGCGCGCAAACATGCCTGGCCTCAGCGGTGCGGGGCCTCCCGCAGGGGCTGCGCGTCCAGCCGCAGCGGCTGGCGTTGCAGGCCGAGCGCTTGGGGTAATCGCGTCCGGCGGACAACCCAGCGCCTCATAGGGACTGGCTGCACGTGACACAGGGCCAGACTCTGGCGCTGCATTGGGACGGGCCGCAGCCGGGCGTGCTGGTCGTGCCTTGGGGGCCGAGGCTGCCCCTGCAGGTGCAGCCGCCGGCCTGCCACCACCGCCAGCCCCCGGTGGGGTGGCAGCCTCACCCATGTTATTCGGCAGGACAGCTCGGACACCCACCGAGCGGCCATTGACGTCCAGCAAAGGGTCAAGCGCTTCGATGCGCGCCTTGAATTTACGTCCTGGCACGGCATCGAGCAGCAGTTCGACTTGCTGCTGAAGCTTTATTTTTCCTTGAAAACGCTCAGGCAAGCGGAAATCCACATACATGCTGCTGGTGTCTTCCAGGTTGACCAAGTCGGCCCCATCCTTGACGAAATCACCCAAGTTGATGTTTCTGATCCCCAATGTACCGTCAAAGGGCGCCAACAGGACCATGCGCGACAACCGGGCGCAAGACAGTCCCAATTGGGCTTCTGCAACCTGCAAACTGGCGGCACTTTCATCCAGCACCCGCTTGGCCACGAAATTCTGGGCGACCAACTCTTCATTCCGCTTTAAATTGGCTTTGGCGATGGAGACCTGCGCCAGTGCCTGACGCAGGTCAGCACGTTGTAAGGCATCATCAAGCTGAACAAGCATCTGCCCTTTGCGTACCCTAGCGCCATCGGTGAAGCCCAATTCCTTGATTCGGCCCGCTATTTCGGGGCGCAGCATCACGCTCTGGCGAGATCGAAGGGTTCCTACCGCCTGGGCATCGTCGCGCAACGACATGGTCTCGACTTTAGCAACCTCCACCCCCGCCGCTCGGGGAACAGCCGGGCCAGAAGCCGCTCTTGCCGGCGCACCAGCCGGTGCTCCCCCAGCGCCAGCCACTATTTCCTTAGGCCCCGTCGGTTTGGACTGGTACCACCAGGCCGCTCCTGAAACGGCCACAATGCCGAGAATAGCGACCACGGGGTAAATTATTTTTTTGACCATGAGCTTGCCGTTGCAACAAAGTTATCGAAGGTGCCAATGGCCTCGCGCCGAACGGCAAAACCGCAAATGTAGCAGCCCTTGCGCCAAATCAATGACAGGCCCAGCAATAAACTACACACAGGTTACACCAGCGTGGCGTTCATCGGCCGGTACGCAGATACGTCGCACTTTGGCTTCAGCGCGCCTGTAGCACCTGTGCGACGCCACGATTGGCTAAGGCATCGGCACGTTCATTACCTGGGTCACCGTTGTGACCCCTGACCCAACGCCATTCGATCGCGTGGCCGGCCCCATTGACCAGGGCATCCAGCCTCTGCCAGAGGTCAACGTTTTTGACCGGCTGCTTCGCTGCGGTCTTCCAAGCCCTGGCCTTCCAACCTGGGAGCCATTCAGTCATTCCCTTGAGCACATACTGGCTATCTACATGCAAGATCACATGGCAGGGTCGTTTCAAGGCCGTCAGCGCTTCAATTACCGCCAACATCTCCATTCGATTATTTGTGGTTTCCAATTCGCCACCACACAATTCTTTTTGTATACCCTTCGATTTGAGTAGGGCACCCCAACCGCCCGGTCCAGGGTTGCCCTTGCAGGCGCCGTCGGTGTAGATCTCTATCCGGTTCAATGCAGACTCCGTTTGTTGTCGTCTTCGCTTTTCTTGGGCCCGCTTAACACGGCACTGTTGGCCACAGAAACCGGTGCACGTTGGGCCACACGCGCCGCCTTCCAGTTCGGGCTGAGAAGGGTCACACCACGCACCCGCTTGACAGCGACTAGAAAGTAGGCAGCACCAAATATATGCCACCAGCGCGCGCCAGCGTGGTCCATCCAATCCATCCGCTCTAACCACCTGCCGCTCTGAAAAGTTGGCCGATAGCAGCCAAAACGGCCCACCTCAACCTCAAAACCCAAAAGACGCACCCAGTCTCGAAGCCGCAGGTAGCCAATAAACTCATTCTGCGGCAGGAACGACTGTGCCAATCCCAGCTTTTGGTAAGCGCGAACACGGCGTTGCCGCAATCCCCACAGACTCAGCGGGTTCAGTCCGGTGATGATCGCACGCCCTTCCGGCACCAGCACCCTTTCAACCTCTCTCAAGGTGGCGTGTGGGTCAGGCGACAATTCAAGCGCGTGCGGCAACACGACCAAGTCTAGGCTGTTGGCGGGGAAAGGCAAAGCTGAAAATTCTGTCACGAGGTGGGCGCGAGTCTGCGGTGCCTGGCACGCCAACCAGCGGTGTGGCATCCGGTTGGCAGCGAGCGCATCGATCTCTGACAAACCGAGCTGCAGCGCATGAAAACCGAACACATCGGCTACGGCCAAGTCAAATTGCTGGCGTTCCCACGCCAGCAGGTACTGCCCAAGCGGAGAGTTAAGCCAATGCTGCAAACCTATAATTTGGTCATTCATGAAATTTAAATCAGCCGCGGTCGCCGCAAGGGTCACCATTCAACCGCACAACCAAAGACCACGGAGCAAGCAGTTGCAGAACACTGCGGCTCACAGGGTCCTGTCCTGGCTGACACTAACGTGCCCCGAGTGATCAGAGTTTATCTGTTGCTGATAGGGTACTGCCTGGCCTGGCTACCTGGTGATGCCGTTGTCGCTCAGACTTTAATCCTTGATTCGCCAGCGTCCAAGGTGTTACCTGCGGTCGCTCAAGTCGTATCCCAGGACGTATTCGCCCGAATTGCTCAAGGCGATGCCGTGCCAGTCGTTGACATTAATCCGACCGCGACCTCAACGCCAACTTTGACGCCTACCTTGAGGCCAATGCCTATTGGGCTATTGCCGCCTACTCCGGCAGCCGAGCCGACTGACTTATTGTCGATCGGTCTGACTGAGGTGGATGCGCGTCCAGTGGCTTCCTTACAAACTCCGAGTGACCTCTGGGAGCGGATCCGGCGCGGCTTTGCGATGCCCGACCTCAAAAACGACCTGGTTCGCGACCGGGAGCAGTGGTACAGCATCCGCCCAGATTACATATTCCGCATGGCCGAGCGTTCCCACAAGTACCTGTTCCATATTGTTGAAGAACTGGAGCGGCGCAACATGCCGGGCGAACTGGCATTACTGCCCTTCGTCGAAAGTGCATTTGATCCACAAGCAGTCTCATCAGCCAAGGCGGCTGGCATTTGGCAGTTCATGCCGGCCACGGGTAAGCAGTATGCGCTCAAGCAAAATGCCTTTCGTGATGACCGTCGGGACGTTCTGGCGTCTACCCGGGCGGCACTGGACTACTTGCAGAAACTCTATGAGCTGTTCGGTGACTGGCATTTGGCGTTGGCGGCCTACAACTGGGGCGAGGGCAGTGTCGGCCGGGCGATACTCAAAAACCAGAAAGCTGGCCAACCCAGCCGATATGTCGATCTGGCCATGCCGATGGAAACCCGGTTTTATGTACCCAAGCTTCAAGCCATCAAAAATATCGTTGCCAACCCGCAAGCTTTTGGCACGCAACTACCACCCATCCAAAATCACCCTTTTTTTCAAACGGTAGACATCAAACGTGACATAGATGTGGCGCTGGCGGCAAAGCTGGCTGGCGTCAGTGTGAGTGACTTCAAGGCTTTGAATCCCTCGGCCAGCCGGCCAGTGATCCTGGCCGGGGGGACGCCCCAAATTCTGTTGCCCTGGGACAATGCGCAGACCTTTCAGGACAACCTGGCAGCCTTTGGTGGTGGTCGGCTAGCCAGTTGGACAGTCTGGATGGCGCCGACCAACATGCGGCCCGCCGATGCCGCCAAGCGTGTTGGCATGTCTGAGTCCGAACTGCGGAATATCAACAGCATCCCACCGAGGATGCTGATCCGGGCAGGCTCAAGTTTGCTGGTGCCGCGCTCCAGTAGCCTGAGCGCGGATGTTGCGGAACGTGTGGCAGATCAGGGTCAACTTTCGCTGTCGCCCGAGCAAGTACTTAAACGCAGCGCAGTGAAGGCAGTCAAGGGTGAAACGGTGGCGAGTCTGGCCAAACGATACCGGGTAAGCCCGGCGGCGATCGCCGAATGGAACAAGGTCAGCGCATCGGCCACCTTCAAAGCCGGCCAGACCGTGGTGCTGTACCTGCCGGCACGGGCAGAGCAACGTAAAAAAACGGCTCCAAGGCAAATCACCGCGAAACCGCGCCAAGGCTCAGCCCCGATCGCCAAGCGCTGAGCCTGACTGAGGGTGATCAGACCTGCGCCTTGGCGCCCTGCGGTTGGAGGCAGATGAAAGCTTCAAATTCCTTGGCAGCAAGCGGCTCGCTGTACAAGTAACCCTGAAAAATATTGCAGCCAATGCGGACCAGAAAGTCGCGTTGAGCTACGGTTTCAACGCCTTCGGCAATCACTTGCAGCCCCAAAGAATGGCCCAGGGTCACGATGGTGAGTGCAATGGCTGAATCATGGCTGTCAGTCATCACATCAGCGACAAATGACTTGTCAATCTTCAGCTGATCCAACGCGAGTTGTTTCAGATACTTAAGCGATGAATAACCAGTGCCGAAATCGTCGAGCGAAAAGCCGACACCGTGGGCTTTGAGCGTCGCCATGCTGCGCCGAACGCCCGACAGATCCTGAATCAGAACACTCTCGGTCAGTTCAAGCTTCAATCGGTCTGGTCGGGCGTTGGTACGGGCGAGCACATCGAGCACGGCTTCGACAAAACCAGGTAACTGGAACTGCTGGGGACTGACATTGACCGCCATCACGAGATGTGCCATCGCAGGGATGGTTGCCCAGCGGGCCAACTCTTGGCAGGCCACACCCAAAACCCAATTGCCAAGCTCCCGGATCACGCCGATTTGCTCCGCCAACGGAATAAAAATTTCCGCTGGAACCAGGCCCCGCCCGGGAAATGACCAACGCAACAGTGCTTCCGCGCCAATCATTCCGTACTGCACGTCGAACTGGGCCTGGTAGTGCAAAGACAATTGCTCTCGTTGCACCGCATGGCGCAACTCGTTGCCCATCCACGCCTGGTCATCCACCATCTTCTGCATGCCGGTGTCAAAAAACCGGTAGGTGTTTTTTCCAGCACTTTTGGCCTGGTACATCGCCATATCGGCATGGCGCATCAATTCATCCGCCGTCGTCGGCAGTTGGCCAAATAAATTAATTCCAACGCTAGCGTTCGCACGGTACTGAAGGGACTGGCTCTGAAAAGGCTCCGCCAACAGTGCTGCGATCTTGTGGTAGACGGTCTCGGCGTTGGCTGCTGCCTCTGCAGGATCAGAGCCTAGGGTTTGCAACAGGAGCACAAATTCATCGCCGCCAAATCGGGCGATGGTGTCCGCTTCACGCACGCAGGTTTGCAACCGTTCGGCCACTTCCAACAACAGTTGGTCACCCTGTGCATGACCACCGGGATCATTAACGTCCTTGAAGTTGTCAAGATCAATGAACATCAGGCCACAGTAGACCGGGTGCCGGGCACAGGCCGCCAGGGTCTGCTGCAGCCGGTCCATCAGCAGGGTGCGATTGGCCAATCCGGTCAGCGCATCATGGTAAGCCAGATGCTCGATCTCAGCGCTGGTCCGCGGCCGACGCGACAGGTCACTCTGCACAAACACCCACGGTGTCTTGGCGTCTGTGGCACTTAGGATCGGCGCCATGTCGATGCCAGTCCAAAAAGGTCGCCCGTCCTGGGCATAGTTCATCTGCTCGGAGCGCGCCGGTTCGCCGCGCGCCATAGCCTGCTCCAAGCGGTTCAGTTCATCGCGGTCGGTTTCTTCACCATGCAGCAGGTTGCAGGGTTGACCCAGAGCCTGCTGGCGGCTGTAGCCCGTCAGACGGACGAACGCCTCGTTCACAAACACAATGCGAGGCCAGCCAGCATGGGGAGCCCACGCCTCGGTGATCATCACCAGATCATTGTTCACCTCAAGCCTCGTCGGCAGTTAGACGCGCCAACCAAGCATCAATATGGCGATATTGACCGCCAGAGCCAGCACCCAAATCAGGCTGCGCACGGTCGCCCACCCTCCCACATAACTGCCGATATAAGCCAACCGTAGCGTAATAAATACCAAGGCTAGGGCGTCGATGCGGCTTTGCGGGGCCGCTAACTGCTGGGCAATGAGCACCGCAGCAATGAAAAAGGGCAAGGCTTCAAAGCTGTTGGCCTGGGCAGCGTTGGCACGGGCGCGCCAACCTGCTTGAACAGCAAGCCAGGCCCTTGGGTTGCCGTTGTCATAACCACCATCCCGTCGTGACTTGCCGATAGCACCTGATTTGGCGATGCCTGCACAGACGACAGGTAACAATGCAGCCACCAAGACACACCAGTGGGCCAGGGAGAATTGGGTCGTCATGGTGCGTGTGAATCCAAAAACATCAGTTTATAACAGCCGATCCGCATCGCTGTGCTAGCGCCGATCGACCAAGGCATGGGCGATTGTGCCCAGGTCCACGTATTCCAGTTCGCTGCCGGCCGGCACACCGCGCGCCAGCCGGGTCAAGTTCAAACCCCGAGACTTGAGCGCCTCGCTGATGACATGCGCCGTCGCCTCGCCTTCTGCAGTAAAGTTGGTGGCCAGAATCACTTCTTGGACCAGGCCGTCACAAGCCCGGTCAAACAGTTTTTTCAGGCCGATGTCCTTGGGGCCAATGCCATCCAGCGGGCTGAGGCGGCCCATCAGAACAAAATAAAGACCGCGATAGGCCCCGGTTCGTTCCACCGCCGACTGATCGGCCGGGGTCTCGACAACGCAAAGTTTGGCCGCGTCACGTTGCGCATCAAGACAAGTCGCGCAGACCAAGCTCTGCGTGAAGGTATGGCAGCGTTCGCAATGGCAAACCTGTTCAGCGGCCTCGGCCAGAGCTCGGGACAGCGTCAGGGCACCGGTACGGTCATGCTGCAGCAAGTGAAAAGCCATGCGCGAAGCCGACTTGACGCCTACTCCTGGCAACCGGCGTAAGGCCTGAACCAAGGCCTCTAGCGCGTTGGCATCAGCCACGGCTTTATCGCAGCTCAGAACGGGAACTTCATGCCGCCGGGCAGACCTGGCATGCCAGCTGTGAGCTTGCCCATTTTTTCAGCGGAGGTTTCCTCGGCCTTGCGCACGGCCGCATTGAACGCGGCAGCGACCAGGTCCTCGAGCATGTCTTTGTCCTCTGCCAGCAAGCTCGGGTCAATCGTCACGCGCTTGACATCGTGTTTGCAGGTCATAGTGACCTTGACCAGGCCAGCGCCAGACTCGCCGCTGACCTCAATGAAGCCGAGCTCATCTTGGGCTTTCTTCATGTTGTCCTGCATGGCCTGGGCCTGCTTCATGAGACCAGCGAGTTGACCTTTGTTGAACATGGTATTCCTTGGGTGGTGATAGGTTGGGTTAAAAAAGCCCTGCCGGTACGTCAGGGTCCGATGCCGACCGCAGCCGTCGGTTCCCCAGTTCAACCCGGCTTGATGCTGCCTGGCACGATTTTCGCCCCAAAATCCCGCATCATCGACTGCACAAACGGATCATCAAAAATGATTTTTTCGGCCGCCAGCTGGCGCTCGGCAGCAACAGCTGCGTTGCGGCGGGCCGGGCTGTCGCCGACCCGGCCCACTTCGACCACCAGTCGTACGGCATGACCGGCCCCCTGCAAGGCTGCAGCGAGTCGGTCACGCGTGCCGGGCTGGTTGAGTGATTCGCGTTCTACCCGAAGCAGCCACTGGTCAGTGTCGCGTGCCACCAGCTGCGACTGCAGCGCCAGTTCACGCACCAGGGCCGCAATCGCCTCCTGCTCAATCAGCTGCTGCACCAGGGCATGCCAAAACGCCCCGTCCTCGGTGGGTACCAGCGCGGGTGATTTCGGCGTGATCACAGCTTCAGCACGTGAATCAGCCTGTACGCGAACCGGTATTGCTTCAATATTTGTAGCTAACACCTGAGTATCCACGGGGCCTAGGGCAGGATTTGACAAAAAAGTGGACAAAGGACGCGCACCTGAAGCAGCACTGAGAACGGGCAGTTGCTGACCTGGCCTAAACGCGGGCTTCACCGCTATTGGAGTCACAGAAAATTGAACCGGATCCGCCACCAACAGCGTGACCGCAGCGATGGATGGGGCTGCAGATGTGGGTTCAAACCCCAGTTTTAGAGTTTTTTTTTCCGGCTCCGCTGTTGCAGCGCCCCGCGGCTTGAACGCAAGCAGGCGCAAAAGCACCATGGTCAGCGCCGCATATTCGTCAGGCGCCAAGCCCAGTTCGCCACGGCCGTGCAGGCACAGGCTGTACAGCAGTTGGGTTTCGTCGGCAGGCATGGCTAGCGCCAGGACAGCGAGTTCAGCCGCTTCCGGGTCGGTCTCGTCGGCTTCACTGGGCACGGCCTGCAATACCGCCATACGTTGCAACACCGTGGCCATGTCTTCCAGGGTGGCCGCAGCGCTCAAACCGTGCAGACGCAATGCCTCTGAGGTTTGCACCACGGCCTTGCCATCACTTTGCGCAAGCGCCTGCAACAGGTTGAAAACATAGCTGCGGTCAACGCTGCCCAGCATCTGACGCACGGTGGGTTCCTGCAGCCGACCGGCACCAAAAGCAATCGCCTGATCGGTCAGGCTTAAAGCATCACGCATGGAGCCGCGCGCGGCACGCGACAACAGCCGCAATGATTGGGCGTCGGCATCCACTGCTTCAGCCTTCAGCACAAGCTGCAAGTGCTCACGGATGGTCTCAGGCGCCATCGGTCGCAAATTAAATTGCAAACAACGGGACAACACAGTCACGGGCACCTTCTGCGGGTCCGTGGTAGCCAGCACAAATTTCAGGTAATCGGGCGGCTCTTCCAGTGTCTTCAACATGGCATTGAAGGCCGTGTTGCTGAGCATGTGCACCTCGTCAATCATGAAAACCTTGAAGCGCCCCTGTACCGGCTTGTAGACGGCCTGCTCCAACAATGCCTGCACTTCGTCCACCCCACGGTTGGAGGCAGCATCCAACTCGGTGTAATCGATAAAGCGACCGCTGTCGATGTCGGTACAGGCCTGGCATACACCGCAGGGTGTCGCTGTGATGCCGCCCTGCCCGTCTGGCCCCTGACAATTGAGCGACTTGGCCAAAATGCGCGACACCGTGGTTTTGCCGACGCCGCGGGTACCGGTGAACAGGTAAGCATGGTGCAGACGCTGTGTCGTCAGCGCATTGCCAAGCGCCTGCACCACATGGTCCTGCCCCACCATTTCGGTGAAATTGCGAGGCCGGTATTTGCGGGCGAGCACAAGGTAAGACATGGCTTGATTCTACGACCCGTGTCGGCTAGCACGTGGCGTCCTGAAACCAGGCCACACGGCCTTACAATCACCTGTGACGGGCCTTCCCGCATGGTAAAGCGGCCAACCGGGTCAGGTGGGGAACCAAGCAGCCCTAACTGTGGAGCCAGTGCCGGGGTCAGGCTCGTCAACCTTCAATTCGTTTTCGGACAACGAGTTGTGACCAAACCCATTGATAAAGCCATCGGGATTGGCTCTGAGCCGTCACAGGTGTCCAAAATCTAGGCGGGCCGTGCCCTCAGAAGGCAAAGCAACTCCTTGATAGCCGCCCCTATTCAGCCGCCCCTATTCAACCAGGTCAGTACTCCCTGCCCAGCTCGTCGGCCCGTTGCGAGGCAGGCGGTCAGCAAGTAACCGCCCGTTGGCGCTTCCCAGTCAAGCATTTCACCGGCGCAGAAAACGCCGGGAAGTACACCGACCATCAATTCGGTGTCCAGTGCTTCAAATCGCACACCACCGGCGCTGCTAATCGCCTCATCAATCGGGCGAGGTGTCGCGAGCTCAATGGGCAAGGCCTTGATGGCGGCGGCCAAGGTTGCGGGATCCTGCAACTGCGCCTTGGTCAGGCACTCGTGAAGCACAGCCATTTTGATACCGTCCAAGCCAAGGCGACTTTTAAGGTGGCTTGACAATGACCGTGAGCCCCGTGGGTGGCCGACCTCAGACATAACCCGCTCCTCGTTCAGATCCGGCAACAGGTCTAGCTTGAACTCGGCTCGCCCGTCCCGCAGGATGCCTTCCCGCAACAGACTAGAGGCGGCATAAATCAGGCTGCCTTCTACCCCTGTGGCGGTGGCCACGAACTCACCCTTGCGCCGAAATGCAGGACCCGACAGCGGCGTCACTTCTATCGCCACCGATTTGAAAGCCTGCCCAGCAAAGCGGTCTCTGAAAAAAGGGGTCCATCCTCCGGTCCTGTCAAAGCCGCAGTTGCTGGGCCGCAGTGGCGCGACCGACACACCACAAGCCGACAAATTGGGAACCCACGCGCCGTCGGACCCGAGCCGGGCCCAGCTGGCCCCACCCAACGCAAGTACCACGGCGTCGCCAGTCACTTGCACCTGCCCCGCTGGGGTGGCGAACACCAATGCGATGTCGTTCCCATCAGACTGCGCCAATGCGCCAGTCCAACGGTGGCGCATGTGAAACCGCACGCCCAAACCGCTCGCAGGGTGCCGCAACCGCTGCAGCCAGGCGCGCAACAGGGGCGCCGCCTTCATATCGGTCGGGAAGACTCGCCCCGAACTGCCAACAAAAGTGCTGACCCCCAGCGCACTTGCCCAGTTACGCAGCGCGGCTGGACCAAAGGCGTTCAGCAACGGTGTCAGCGCGACCTGGCGCACACCAAACCGACTTTCAAACCGGTCGATTGGCTCTGAGTGGGTGAGGTTGAGTCCCCCTTTTCCTGCCAGCAGAAACTTGCGCCCGACTGAGGGCATGGCATCAAACAGTTCCACGGCCACGCCGGCGGCGGAAAGCACTTCGGCGGCCATTAATCCAGCCGGGCCGCCACCGACCACCAGCACTTTGCGCGGTTTGTCAGAACTCATCTTTTTTTTCTAAGACCACCATGGCGCCACGCGCCGTCAAAAAAGCCGCGTGCACCACCTCATCTGGGTAAGCGGATTGCACCGCTTTCCGATACAGGCGCAATTGCTCCACCAAAGCGGTTTGTTGCAATGGCGCCGCAGACGATTTGTAATCCAGCACCCACCAGTGACCGTCGTGGCCCAGGTCACGTCGCTGTACCAATCGGTCCAACCGGAGGGTTTGGCCGCAATAAACCAGAGTCACCTCGTTGCCTGCCCAACTCAAGATCTGCGGGTCCCATGCCCAGGCGCCCTCGCCGTGCATGATCGCCTCAGCCATCGCCGCTGCCTGCGCGCCCTGCTCCGCGTCCAGGCCGAATTCCTGCGCCGCAGCGCGAATCGCAGTTATCGAGCCGTCCCCCCACTCCAGCACGCGGTGCATTGCCAAGCCCCGTCGCGCCAGCACCGGGTCGCTCGGGGACACATCTGCAAGACCCACGGCAACCCCAGGGGTGCCGGGTCTCGCATCGGCTGACACGGCCCGCGGCGGGCCAAGTGGCAAGCCCTTCAAGTCAAAGCCATCGGCCAGAGGCACCGGAGCCTGGTTGAGGCCCTGCTCTCCCAGTGCGACTTCATCGGCCAGCGGCTCCAACCGGCTCCACCAACTGCGCCCCGACCCCTGGTAAGGCTCAATGCTGGAGACAGCCAGGGTATGGCGGGCCCGGGTCATAGCCACATACAAGGTATTGAGTTCTTCTCGCTCCCGCTCACGCCGCTCGGCAGACAGTGCGTCGACCGCACAGGCCGGTGGCTGGCTCTCGCTGGCCAGAAAAACAAAGCGAACCGGGGCTGGCGACTCACCCGGCCAGTCGACCAAGACACCCATGGTTTCGGCCTTGCGTTCTGGTGAGTCGGTATCAAGCAGCAGCACTGTGTGCGCCTCAAGCCCTTTGGCACCATGCACGGTGAGCAACCTCACAGCCTGCGATGCCGCCACTGGTGGTGCCAACACACCGCCAGCCTTGAGGGCCCGGACAAATGCATAGGGCGTGGCATAGCGACCACCCCCGAGCTGCAGCGACACGCCCAGAACGGCCCGCAAATTGGCCAGAACCGCGTCGCGCTGACTCGGTGGTGCGGCCACTGCGAAACGGGTTAACACGTCGCCGTCGGTATAAATGGCTTGCAAAGCGTCGTGGGGCGGAAGCGTGTCCAACCACCCTTTCCAACGAGTCAAATCAGCCGATACCCCCCGCCCATCATGGGTTTTCAGCTGCAATTTTTGTAGCAGTTCAAACCAAGAGAGCGGCTCATCACGACGCGCTAAAGCCAGGGACACCAGCACAGAATCGTCCAAATTGAACAAGGGTGACTTTAAAGCACGGGCCAGTGACAGATCGTGCTGCGGTGACACCAGCGCATCAAGCAGCGCGACGACGTCCTGCACCTCACAGCACTCGATCAAATCGCACTTATCGCCAACATAGGCGGCAATCTGTAAATGGCGCAGCTCGTCCTGCAAGGGCAATAAACCAGCCCGTTTGCGCGACAACACCATGACATTCGCAGGGCCCAGGTCCTTGCCCTGGGCCTGCCAGTCGCCCAGCTGCTGTGCAATCCAGGCAGCTGCCCGCCGCGCCTCTTGGGCTCGCAGGCTGTCTTCTGGCAATTCGCGAGGCGTGCGCAAGCTATCACGCCAGCCCGAATTCTCCGCTGGCATGCCGTCGTTGGTCGGGTTAATCGGCGGTGCTGGGCGTGGGGTTTGTGGCAGCTTGCACACCAAACCCACCTGCGCTGAATCTGTCGTGTGCGCTCGAAATCCCGGGTAGTTGTCGCTCTGAGCGGCCTGCCCCATCACCAAGTTGACGCTGTCGACCACACAGCGGGCATTACGCCTCGTATGGTCACAGCTTAGCAAGTCACCGCCCAAGCCATCCCGCACAAAGGCTTGCGCCGCTTGGAACACCTGTGGCTCCGCCCGACGGAAGCGGTAGATGCTCTGCTTCGGATCGCCCACCAAAAAAACGCTCGGCCGCTGCCCTCCAGCACCGGCATAGGCGCTGAGCCAACTGCGCAGCGCTTGCCACTGTAAGGGGTTGGTGTCCTGGAACTCATCAATCAGCAAGTGTTTGATACGAGCATCAAGCCGCTCCTGCACCCAGCCCGACAACACCGGATCCCCCAGCATGACCAGTGCCGCACGTTCGACATCGTTCATGTCCACCCAGCCGCGCTGTCGCTTGAGACTGGAGAAATCTTCAATCAGCCGCCGCGTCAGGCGGGTCATGCGCTGCTGGTAAAGCCAGGCGGCATGCTGCTGGCGCGCCTTCATCAAGCGCATCACCAGGGCTTGAGCGTCCCGAACCTGCTCGATATCCAAGAGTTTGTCGCTGAACTTGCGTGGCTCGCCCTTGTCAGTCAGCAGTGCCGCGATGATCCCATCGACCTCGCTCGCGGCCAGGGCGACCTCCAAGGCAATGCCCTTCTCGGAAAAAGTCCTGGCCGTCGCACGGCCTAGGGCCGACGCAGCTTGTTGGACCGTCTGCCGCTCTGGCAGGCGTTGGCGCAGCAGGTCGTCAGGCTCAGCCAAGCCCGCGTAATCTGGGTACTGCGCGGTGAAATGGCGCACTGAACTCAGCACCACGCCATGCGCATCGGCAAGGCCAAACTCGGTCCGCTTATCCAGCGCAGCCTGTAAGGCCTTTTCAGTCTGGAAGCGGCCATGCGCAAAGACCACGGCATCAAAATCAGCCTTCAGCTGTGCTGCTTCCGTTCCCTCAGCGGCCAGGGCCGCGTAAAACCGCCGCCACACCAACGCCTTGGCAGGCGCATCATCCTCGAGCAGCTCATACTGGGTGGGCAAGCCCATCTGTTGGAGCACAGCCAAGGGAGCGCTGCGCAGCAAGGCAGCAAACCAGCTGTGAAAGGTCCGCACCTGCACCTGCCGGCCACTGGCAAGCACCTGTTGATATAAATTTGATAGCTGCTTAGCCAAGCTGGACAAGGCCTCAGGGCCATTTTGACTCACAACGCCACGGGTTTGCAGCGCTTCGGCGAGCTCTGCGGGGCTGGCCGCTGAAAACTCGGCCAACCAAGTTTGAAGGCGCTCGCGCATCTCTCCGGCAGCGCGCTTGGTAAAGGTGATCGCCAGTATTTCGTGGGGCTGCACGTGCAGGCAACCGCCTTCTGGGTCCATCCCTTCGACCAGGGCACGCACAATGCGAGACACCAGCATCCAGGTTTTGCCAGCACCAGCGCAGGCCTCTACGGCAACGCTACGCCGGGGGTCACAGGCCACGGCGTAGAAAGCTGTAGCGCTGACCGGACGCCCGTTGTGTTCGTAAGCGGCCTGCAACTCATTCATGCAGAACATCCTGCGACAGGCCGTCGTGCCAAAAATCCTTGCGACACAGACCACGCGCCGCGCAGTAGTCGCAGCTCTGCCCAGCCCCAATCGCCGGCAAAACCTCGCCCTCTGCCATTCGCGCCACATCCGATGCAATCCCCGCTAAAAGTTGCATGCGCAATGCCTCAATGCCAGGCTGCGCGTAGCTCCGGGTTCCCTCCTTCTCAGACACGTTGACATAGCCCGCAGTGACGGCATCCTGACCCAACAAGGCCGCATAAAAAGCCAGCTGGGTGTCCTCCGACGGCGCCTTGATCCGCTGAGCCGTGGTTTGACGACCCTCGGTTTTGTAGTCCAGCACCAGGGCGCTGCCGTCAGCCAGTCGGTCCACGCGGTCGATCTGCCCAACCAAGGTCAACTGACCCAACGGCTGCTCTCGCCAGACCTCTGCCGCACCGAAGCGCGCGCCAGCGGACTCGTGCTCTGCCAACCAAGCGAGGTAGCCGGCCCGAATACGCGGCCAAGCTGCGGCAAAAGGCAGAAATTCAGCAGGCGACAAACCCAAATCAAGCGTACTTTTTTCTGCTGCCGATTGCATCAGGGCCAGTCGTGCCGACATTTCAGCGCTCGGCGCAGCCGCCAGGGTCTCATGAAAATGCCCCAGTACCGCATGCAGCCAATTGCCAAAATCACGTTTATCCAGCCCAGCGTCGAGTTCATCGGCCTCCTGCAGCCGCAACTGGCGCAGGGCAAAAAACCGGTACGGACAGCGCCGAAGGTCTTCATAGGCCGAACTGGACAACCGGGACAATGGCAGGCTCTGAGCGCGCGGCTGTGGCCGGAGGCCAGGCTGTGGCACAAGCCGGTGCAGCGCTCGCGGGTCTTTTGCCAGGGCAGGCGATCGATCCAACTGTAGTTGTTGCACCAAGCCGCTGGGCAGCAAGCTCTCACCACCTTCACTGGTTCGCCAAAGAATATCAATGGACGGAAACTGCAGGGCGTAGCGCCAAGCATCCCTGAGTGCCAGCGCCAGGCGCTCGCGGGACGGCAACCCCAGCAGGAGCCGTTGTGCGGGTGTCCACGGCCCTGGCGGCTCCGGCGATACTGGCAGCCGCACTTCATCACATCCCGGAAACACCACGGCCGCAAACGGTCGCCCCAACAATTGCGTGAGCGGCAAAATGTGCACTTGGGCCTGGGCCGGGTGAGGCGGCGAGAAGCTCACACTCTCCAGCGTTTGGGTGACCCAGCCAATAAATGCCGGCAAGCCCATGCGAGCCGCCAGATCCTCAAATTCTTGTTCTGCGCCCTGGCGTAACCTCAATATATCGAGCGCTGCCTGCCCCGCCGCGTCTTCCAGCAAAAGTGGCCACTGGCCGCTGGCCTGCAAGGCCAAGCGCAGAGCGGCCAGCCATTGCGACAGTGGCCGCGCCGGTTGCAAGCTGTCGCGGACGGCTTGAATTTGCGGGCCCAATGGTTCGTCTGGACCCGGCGCTTGCCAGTCACGCACCCCTTCACGCCTCAGGCGGGTCTCCAGCACCGAAACCTGCGCGGCATCGAACGCCGGGGCGTTTTTCAGCCAATCCAGCACCTGGTCAGCACTGGCGTCCCAGAGGCTGCTGCGCAAAAGCGCCATTAGCGAAGCAGCCGCGCGGGTCGTCGACAGGGTCCAGCCAGTCTCATCGCGGACGGCCACGCCGCGTTCGGCCAACATGGCTCTCACCCGGCGCGTCAGAACACGGTCCTGCGCCACCAGCGCCACCGGGGCATGCCCCGCCGCAATGTGGTTCAGCACGCATGCACTCGCCCGCTCGGCCTCGTCGTGTAAATCTTGCGCCGCATGAAAGGTGATCTGCCCCTCGGTAGGCGACTGCAACTGATCAGGCAGCAGCGACAGCGCCATCGCCCTGTTGCCGCGCAGGGTCAGCAGAGCCTGGGTCAAACCCTCATCCTGAAAACCCTCCAATACCACCAACATCTCAGGCTCACAGCTAAACACCTGATCAGTGGGGTAGTTCGAGCTGCCGACCCAGGCCAGCGCCAGTTGCGCTGCTGCCGCTTCCAGGGACAGGACCGGTTCTGCCATACCGGCCGTCAGCAGCGGCGCCAATGATGCCGCCCAGACAGCCCGTCGCTCTGGCGATACTGCAGCACCGACCCGGGCCAAACTCCAGGCAGCTTCCATCAGCTTGGGCGTTAAGGTCTCCTGGTGTTCGCCCAAGCCCGTGCGTTTCAACAAGGCTGCTGCTGTCAGCACATCACGCGCCGCATCCAGTCGCAAGTCGTTCGGATCGAACGCGGGAGCACCCAGGCTGCGCGACCAGTTGCTGGTTGTTTCAAAACGGGGTGCAAATTGCGCGTGCACCGTTGTGCTGGCCTGGCGCCGTTGCCAGGCGCTCATGGCCTCCGCCATCAATTGCGCAAACGGAAGCAGCACAACGACCCGGGTAGGATGCACGCGACGGCGTTCCAACTCAACGGACAGCAGCTCAATCACCCGGTCCCACGCCAAATCGGCGTGATGCTTCTGGGCTAATTCAGGCATAGGTCAAAGACACTGGGTGATGGGGCTTGGTTTCTGTCACAATTTCCCCACTTTAACTGTATCGACCACTCGACTTTAGGAAATACCATGGCCAGCGAACTCATTAAACACGTCACCGACGCAACATTTGACACAGACGTGCTGCAATCGAGCCAGCCCGTTCTTGTGGACTATTGGGCGGAGTGGTGCGGCCCTTGCAAGATGATCGCGCCCATCCTAGACGAAGTCTCGTCCGCTTACGCAGGCAAATTGCAAATTGCAAAAATGAATGTGGACGAAAACCGGGACATTCCGGCCAAGTTCGGCATCCGTGGCATTCCGACTCTCATGCTGTTCAAGGACGGACAATTGGCTGCGACCAAAGTGGGCGCTATGAGCAAGGCCCAGATGACCGCGTTTATTGACCAACAATTGGCATAATGCAACCGGTTAGCGATGGGGTTACCCGAGATCTTCACTAAGTTCAGTCGGGGCCTCGCTGATTGTTAAGGTCGCCGTTTCACCTTCTGCCACCTCATAGCCCTATTTTCCTGTCATAATCATCTGAGATCGCTGGCTTTCAACCTGAGCCGGTTCGAGTTCTTGGTTTAGAACGCTGTGGTTGCGGATACCGTTCCGCCACTCCCCAAACCTCCCCCCGGCATTTGTTTTCAACCCATT
The DNA here is from genome assembly GCA_945885775.1 of Rhodoferax sp. OV413. Classification (GTDB taxonomy): domain Bacteria; phylum Pseudomonadota; class Gammaproteobacteria; order Burkholderiales; family Burkholderiaceae_C; genus Rhodoferax. Next base: position 23,356 of record CAMCZF010000004.1, read on the forward strand.
CAGGGCTATTTCATGCACTTAAACGAACTCAAGGCACTTCACGTGTCCGAAGTCCTCAAACAGGCCGAAGAGCTTGAAATCGAAAACACGGGGCGAATGCGCAAACAGGAGCTAATGTTTGCCATTATCAAGAAGCGGGCTCGTACCGGCGAACAGATCATCGCCGATGGTGTGCTTGAAATCCTGCCAGATGGCTTTGGCTTCCTGCGCAGCCCTGACACCAGCTATACCGCCAGCACCGACGACATCTACATCAGCCCCAGCCAGGTGCGCCGCTTCAACCTGCACACCGGCGACATGATTGAGGGTGAAGTCCGCACGCCCAAAGATGGTGAGCGCTACTTTGCCCTGAACAAGCTTGATCGGGTGAATGGCGGTGGGCCGGAGGACAACAAACACAAAGTGATGTTTGAAAACCTGACTCCACTGTTCCCCAAAGTGCAGATGCGTCTAGAGCGGGAAAATGTCAAAACCGAGGAAAACATCACGGGGCGCGTGATTGACATTATTGCCCCGATTGGCAAAGGCCAACGCGCCCTGCTGGTGGCGCCGCCGAAAAGCGGCAAGACGGTGATGATGCAGCACATTGCCCACGCCATCTCAGCCAACTATCCGGATATCCATATGATGGTGCTTCTGGTAGACGAGCGCCCTGAAGAGGTGACCGAGATGCAGCGCACCGTCAAAGGCGAAGTGATTGCCTCAACCTTTGATGAACCGGCAGCACGGCACGTCCATGTTGCTGAAATGGTTATCGAGCGTGCCAAACGGCTGGTTGAACTTAAAAAAGACGTGGTGATCTTGCTTGACTCCATCACCCGACTGGCCCGCGCCTACAACAATGTGGTTCCATCCAGCGGCAAGGTTCTGACAGGCGGCGTTGATTCCAACGCCCTGCAACGACCCAAAAGATTCCTGGGCGCCGCGCGCAATGTTGAAGAAGGGGGCTCGTTGACCATCATTGCCACAGCCTTGATCGACACGGGGAGTCGCATGGACGAAGTGATTTTTGAGGAATTCAAGGGTACTGGTAACTCCGAAATACACCTTGACCGCCGCCTTTACGAAAAGCGCGTGTTTCCATCGATCCAACTCAACCGAAGCGGCACCCGGCGCGAGGAGTTGTTGCTACAACCAGAAATTTTACAAAAAACCCGTATTCTTCGGCAATTTCTGTACAACATGGATGAGATCGAGGCCATGGAAATGGTACTCAAGCAGATGCGTGCCACCAAGACCAACAGTGAATTCTTCGACATGATGCGTCGCGGTGGCTAGACTATAATTTACCTCTTCACGCGACAAGTACGACAGGCTTTGAATTGAGCAAGGGTTTGCTCGAGGGCCTGTCGCGGCTGACGCAACTGATGGAGAATCAATGAAAACCGGCATTCACCCCAATTACCGCGACGTGTGCTTCATGGATCTGTCCAACGGGTTCAAGTTCGTCACACGCTCCTGTGCCAACGCTAAAGAGATGATCAAAATGGAAGATGGCCGCGAACTGCCGCTGTACAAACTTGATACCTCTAGTGAATCGCACCCGTTTTACACTGGCACTCAAAAATCGGTGGACAACATGGGCGGCCGCGTCGAGCGCTTCCGCAATCGTTTTGGAAAGACTGCGGCCAAATAAGCCAGCAAAACAGTTTCCAAGTAAGGGCAGCTCGGTTTACCGTGCTGCCTTTTTTTATTTGACATGAACCGACCTAACCCAGCTATCGTGGCTCAGGCAGCCGTGCAGCGGCTACCGCGTGCAGCGCTGGCACTGTTCTGCCTAGCGTATATTCTGCCGGGTTTTATAGGTCGCGCACCCTGGCGATCGGACGACATCACCGCTTTTGGCTATATGGCAGCATTAGCAGCTGGGGCTAGCTCTTGGATGTCACCCCAAATCATGGGTCTCGTGCCCGAAGTAGACGCTCTTTTGCCCTACTGGCTCGGAGCCTGGGCCATACAGCTGGCGCCTTCTTGGGTGAGTCCCGAATTTGCCGCCAGAGTCCCATTTATTGGGCTGCTGATGGTCACGCTGATAGGGACATGGTACGGCACTTACCAACTGGCCCGAAGCCCGCAAGCGCAGCCATTACCGTTCGCCTTTGGCGGCGAAGCCCTGCCGACCGATTACGCGCGCGCGCTTGCAGATGGTGCCTTATTGGCACTGATTGCTTGCCTCGGGCTAGCCCAACCCGGCCATGAGACGACGCCCATTCTGGCGCAGCTCGGTTTCTCTGCTCTATTGTTCTATGGCTTTGCGGCTTTTCCAAGTCGCCTTAGCCTCCCGCTGTTGGCTACAGCCGTAGGTTTGGGCGGATTGGTGCTCTCGGGAGCGCCTACTCTCGCCACCCTGCTGGGCTTAGGCGGGTCGCTGACCTTACTGCTAAACACCGGCGAAGGACCGGCCGAAGTCCGTTCTGCCAGGCTGCGGGCTGCGACCATGGCCGCCTTGGCGCTTCTGGCGGCATCTCTTGCTAGTGCGCTGCAGCTTTGGCATTGGCGCATCGCCTTGCCGCCGGCCGCCGGGCAAACCTGGCTTGGCATCGGCAACCTACTGGTCTGGTTCACTTGGCCGGCTTGGCCACTGGCCCTTTGGACCTTATGGCGATGGCGACGCCATTTAGTGCGCAATCTGAGTCGCCCCAGTCGGCACCTAGCCTTACCATTGTGGTTTATCCTGGTCACCCTGGGGACAACGCTCTCCACCACCTCACCAGAACGCACGCTACTGCTGGCTCTGCCAGCCCTCGCCTCGATGGCAGCATTTGCACTGCCAACACTTGGGCGAACCGTTGCGGCTCTCATCGACTGGTTCACACTCCTGTTCTTTTCAGGTTGTGCTGTCATCATTTGGCTGGTGTGGGTGGCGATGCAAACAGGCGTCCCATGGCAACCGGCCGCCAATGTAGAGCGCCTGGCGCCTGGCTTTGTCCCGAGCTTTTCGATCGTGCCATTTCTTATCGCACTCGCCGCCAGCGGCGCCTGGGTCTGGCTGGTCAAGTGGCGCGCCGGTAGGCATCGGGCAGCGATCTGGAAAAGCATGGTTCTGCCAGCCGGAGGGGCTGCCCTGTGTTGGTTGCTGCTTATGACCCTGTGGTTACCGCTACTGGATTACGCGCGTAGCTATGTGACTCTGGTGCACCGCACTCTGATCACAATGCGCCCTGAGCAGGCTGGTGATTGCGCAAATAACTTTGGTCTGAACGTCGGTCAGATCACCGCGTTTGAGCTGCACGGCCACCTGCTTGTGAAACCCGCCGACACCGCCACAGAGTGCCGATGGCTGATTGTCAATCGGGATGCTGCCACATCGATGCCTGCCACCCTGGATTTATCGCCTTGGACGCTGATTTCGCAGCAAAGTCATCCGACCGACAACAGCGACAATTTATTGATCTACAAGCGCAAGGTCCAACCCACCCTCTAGGTCAAAAAATATCTCAGCCGAGTTGGCGAACGCGTTCCAGCGGGAAAATGATGCTGAATCTGGAACCTTGACCTGGCGTGCTTGCAATAGTCAGTTCGGCACCGTGACGCTGTACGACATGCTTGACAATTGCCAAGCCCAGCCCGGTACCCCCAGTGTCCCGAGAGCGGCTGCGATCGACGCGATAAAAGCGCTCGGTCAGCCGAGGAATATGCTCAGGGGCAATGCCCGGACCAGTGTCCCGCACAGAAAACTCAACGCTTCCATCCAGCAAAGTCTCAACGCCCACATGCACCTCACCGTTGAGAGACGTGTACCTGACAGCGTTGGTGACTAGATTACTGGCAGCACTGAGGAGCTCGCTCGCCGACCCACTCAACTCGCACTGACCCTGACTGGCAAACACAATGTTCTGGATCCTCCCAGCTTTGGCGCAAAGCACCGCTGACAGCTCACGCGCCTCGCGTTCCAACTGCGCCATCATGATGGGCATAGACACCCAGTCTGCCAGCCCCGGCGGCGGGCTACCCTCCAGCCGCGACAGCATCAGCAAGTCATTCACCAGCGTTTGCATGCGTTGGGCTTGTAAGGCCATCGTACCCAGGTAGCGTTCGCGCTCGGTCTCGCTAAGCGTCAGGGTTTGCAGGGTCTCGACAAAACCGGAGAGAACCGTCAGAGGTGTACGAATTTCATGCGATACGTTGGCGACGAAATCTCGGCGCATCGCCTCGGCTTGCTCGAGCGCTGTCACGTCGCGCGACAGCAGCAGCAAGCGCCCCTCACCATAGGGGTGCAGTTGAATGGACAGACTGACCGGTCGCAAAGCCGTGCTGCCACGACCAGGAACGGCCAATTCATGGCTGTAGTCGCGCCCAGCCAAGTAGGCCGCAAAACCGGGATCGCGGACCAGATTACCCAAATACTGCTGCAAGTCGCGCCGGGCGTCGAGCCCGAAGTGCTGGGACGCCGTGTGGTTGAACCACTCGATTCGGCCCTGCGCATCAAGCAGCACCACGCCGTTTGGAGAGGCTTGCAAGGCGCCCAGAAAATCGTTCAAACGATCTTGGCTATCGCTGGTCATCCGCTCCCGCGCACGGACCAGGCGGCGCACTCTCTCGGCAATTTCGCCCCACAGTCCAGAGGTAGGCGCTGGTTGCGCCACATCACCAGCGCGAACCCATCGCAGCAAGCGAGCGCCCCTGAAAGTATCCGCCATAAACCAGGCAAGGCCAAAGGCTACCACGCCTGCCAAAGCGCCTTTATCAGGCTGGACTGGCAGGACGAGCCAACCGCACAAGCCGCCAGCAACTTGGAACCCAAAAAAACCAACTGCGCGCCAAATCATGGCACAGCCTTTTTCAGATTAAACGCAGGCGAGACGGGGGCGTCTTCAGGCATTGGCCTGTGAGCGAGCCACCTGGGTGACCTGTGCAGTTAGCCTATAGCCGGCACCGCGAACCGTTTCAATCATTTGCCCAGCGGTTGCGCCAAGTGCTTCCCGCAAACGCTTGACGTGCACATCCACCGTGCGTTCTTCAATGAAGACATGATCGCCCCAGACTTTATCAAGTAACTGTGAACGACTGTGCACACGCTCGGCATGGTTCATGAAGTAATGAAGCAACTTGAACTCGGTCGGCCCCAATTTCAACATCTGGTCCATGAAGGTCACGCGGTAGGTGGAGGCGTCAAGGGACAGGCCCGCAATTGCCACCGTTCCACCGACCTGTTCGGGGGCACGTCGACGCAGTACCGCACGCACCCGAGCCAACAACTCCTTGGTGGAAAAGGGTTTTGCAATGTAATCGTCAGCACCGGCGTCGAGCCCAGCCACACGATCTATTTCATCACCACGCGCAGTAAGCATAATAATTGGAACCGCTTTGGTCCGCGAGTTGGCACGCCATCGCTTGGCCAGAGTAAGCCCACTTTCGCCGGGTAGCATCCAATCCAGCAAGATGACGTCTGGCAGAACTGCATCGAGCTCGCATTGGGCTGAAGTGCTGTCCATGGCCCAAATCGGTCTGAAACCGTTGTGCCGCAAATTTACAGCTATCAATTCGGCAATAGCGGGCTCATCCTCAACAATCAGCACACCGGGTTGCTGCCTCATTTCACCACCGATTCAATTTGTTCCATTGGCGTATGGCGCACATCCGCGCCTTTGACCACATAGATGATGAACTCCGCGATGTTTTTCGCGTGATCACCGATTCGTTCGATCGCTTTTGCGAGAAACAGCAAGTCTAGGCTGGGTGAAATCATACGAGGATCTTCCATCATATAGGTCACCAACTTACGCACAAAACCATCAAACTCGCGATCGATTTGATCGTCTTCTTTCAAGATAGACACAGCTGCTTGCGTGTCCAGACGAGCAAATGCATCAAGCGCTTTGCGCAGCAAGCCAGACGCAAGATCGGCAGCCACCCGCAACTCAAGCGAAGGCAGAGACCGTGGCGCACCACTGTCGATGATGGAACGCACCATGCGGGCAATTTTTTCAGCCTCATCGCCGACCCTCTCTAGGTTTGCCGTCGTTTTAGAAATAGCAATGAGCAACCTTAAATCACGCGCCGTCGGTTGGCGACGGGCGATGATGCTGGAGAGTTCACGGTCGATGTCCACTTCCATGGCATTTACTCTCGCCTCGGCAGCTGAGACTTCATTGGCAACTTCAACGCTAAATTGAGACAGCGCGTAAATTGCCTGGCGAATCTGGGATTCGACCAAGCCACCGAGCTCCATGACCCGACTGGAAACAGCGCTCAACTCGCTGTCAAATTGGGTGGAGAGATGTTTTTCGGGCATGAGAGATCCTTATCCAAAGCGGCCGGTGATGTAGTCTTCAGTTTCTTTGCGGTTAGGCTTGAAAAAGATTTGCTCTGTAGCACCAAACTCAATCAAGTCACCAAGGTACATATAGGCTGTGTAGTCGCTGCACCGAGCAGCTTGCTGCATGTTATGGGTCACGATTACCACTGTGTAATCCGACTTGAGCTCGGTGATCAGCTCTTCGATCTTGGCCGTTGAAATCGGGTCTAGCGCCGAGCAGGGCTCATCAAGTAACAACACTTCGGGCTTGATGGCAATGCCCCGAGCAATGCACAAGCGCTGCTGTTGCCCACCCGACAAGCTCGAGCCGCTTTGGTGCAGTTTGTCTTTGACTTCTGTCCACAGTGCCGCTTTGCGCAAGGCCCATTCGATACGCTCCTCTAGGTCAGTGGCATTCAGGGACTCAAACAACTTTACACCGAAAGCCACATTGTCATAAATTGACATAGGGAAGGGGGTGGGCTTTTGAAACACCATGCCAACCTTGGCACGCAACAAGGCAACATCTTCTTTACTGGTCAGCAAGTTATCGCCGTCCAGAAGAATTTCCCCTTCGGCACGCTGTTCCGGATACAACTCGAACATTCGGTTAAAAACCCGCAGCAATGTCGACTTCCCGCATCCCGATGGGCCGATAAATGCGGTTACTTTCTTCTCAGGGATCTCGAGATTGATATTCTTCAGCGCATGAAACTTGCCGTAGTAAAAATCAAGATTTTTGACCGAAATTTTCGGCCGATCCAGCACTGCACTTGCAACATTCATGGTGATCCAATCAATGATTGTCTTGTATTTAAATCGGTGACAGAGCTAGTTCTTGCTGCGAGTTAGCACCCGTGCCAAAACATTGAGCCCCAAGACTGTGACCGTGATGATGAAAACACCCGCCCAAGCCAGTTTTTGCCAGTTTTCGTAAGGACTCATGGCAAACTTAAATATGGTCACCGGCAAACTTGCCATCGGCTCCCCAAGGCTCGCCGTCCAAAACTGGTTACTCAGCGCCGTGAACAACAATGGTGCGGTTTCGCCAGCAATTCTTGCGATCGCCAGTAACACGCCAGTCACAACCCCAGCTCTTGAAGCACGCAGCGTGATGCTAAGAATGACCTTCCACTTGGGTGCGCCAAGTGCATAAGCTGCCTCCCGCAGGCCAGACGGCACCAACTGGAGCATGTTCTCTGTCGTCCTGATCACGATGGGAATAACAATCAAAGCTAAAGCTATAACACCAGCTATGCCCGAAAAAGACTTGAACCGCACCACCACCACCGAATACACGAAAAGACCAATCACAATAGAGGGTGCAGACAAAAGAATGTCATTGACAAAACGGGTCACCGACGCCAACCAGCCCCGCGTATCGAACTCGGCCAAATAAATTCCGGCCATGATACCAATCGGAGTCGCTACAAGCGCAGCCAGGCCGACCATCAGGAAAGACCCAAAAATGGCATTAGCGAGACCACCGACGTCGTTTGGCGGCGGTGTCATCTCGGTCATGGTCGTCCAGGTTATGCCGCTGACACCAAGCACGATGGTGTCGAACAAGATCCAAAAAAGCCAAAACAGACCAAATGACATTGCCAGCAGAGAAAGCGATAACGCCACCTGATTAACCAGTTTCCGACTGGCATAGTTGGAACGGCGAGTGGCTCGCAAATCCGCGTTTTTCAAAAGGTATTCACCGGTACTCATGTCTTCGAACCCTCATTTTTCTTGAGCTGCGCCAATAACAATTTGGACAGACTGAGGATCACAAAGGTGATAAAGAAAAGTACCAACCCTAGATACATCAACGCAGCTTGGTGCAAGCCTTGACCAGCTTCCGCAAACTCATTGGCCAGCGCGGAGGTAATGCTGTTGGCCGCCTGGAACAAGCTCAGCGAATCCAATTGATTGAAATTACCAATGACAAAGGTCACGGCCATCGTCTCGCCAATAGCGCGACCCAAGCCCAGCATAATGCCGCCAATCACGCCCGCCTTCGTGTAGGGCAACACCACTTTCGAAACGACCTCCCATGTCGTGGCACCGAGGCCGTAGGCTGATTCTTTCAGTAGTGTCGGAGTCACCTCGAACACGTCCCGCATGACTGCCGCTATGAAGGGAATAATCATGATCGCCAGGATGATTCCGGCCGACAGAATACCAATCCCGACCGGCGGCCCGGACACCAGTGCGCCGAGGTAAGGGACTCCTCCAAACAGAGCCTGCAACGGCAGTTGCACGTAGGTGGCGAGTACCGGCCCAAACACCAACAATCCCCACATTCCATAAACGATGGACGGGACTGCAGCCAAAAGCTCAACGGCGGTACCCAAGGGTCGTTTGAGCCAAGCGGGTGCAAGCTCTGTCAGAAAAACGGCTATGCCAAAGCTGATCGGGACCGCGATGATCAGCGCAATCAGCGATGTCATCAAGGTCCCGTAGATCATCACCAAGCCACCGAAATCCTCTTTCACGGGGTCCCAATTGGTGCTGGTCAAGAAACCAAAACCATATTTGCTGATGGCAGGCCAAGCGCTAATGGTAAGCGACGCGAGGATAGCCAGCAATATGGCCAAGGTGAACACCGCTGCACCCTTGGCGAGCCAACCGAAGGCTCGGTCCGCTATTGGGCCCGAGATGGGTCTTTTTCGGGGTGGTGGATTGGTCATAGTACGGCCCGTCTCACCGGTTGCACGGTCAAGGGACATGTCGGAAACAGGCCGTGTAGATGACACAATCACACCTCTGGGAAGGACGCCGCTGTTGCTGGTCTAATTATTTGAACGCAATCGGCTTGCCCGATGCATCCTTGAGTTCACCCCAGGCTTTTTCGATGGCGGCAACAACCGGCTTAGGCATCGGCACGTAGTCCAGATCGTCTGCGGCTTTGTCACCATTTTTATAAGCCCAAGAGAAGAATTTGAGCGACTCGCTGCCATTCACTGGCTTGTCCTGCAGTTTATGCATCAAGATAAAGGTAGCACCAGAAATTGGCCAAGAATCTTTACCAGGCTGGTTGGTCAAGACCTGGTAAAAGGTCTTGGCCCAGTCTGCCCCGGCAGCAGCCGCTTTGAAGGCCGTGTCGTCAGGGGAAACAAACGCTCCAGTTGAATTTTGCATCAAGGCGTAGGTCATCTTATTCTGCTTGACATAGGCATACTCCACATAGCCGATCGAGTTCGGCAGGCGGCCTACAAAAGCAGCCACACCCTCATTACCCTTGCCACCAGCACCTGTCGGCCAATTGACTGCTGTGCCCTCACCCACTTTGGTTTTCCACTCAGCATTCGCTTTGCTGAGGTAATTGGTGAAGAGAAATGTGGTTCCTGAACCATCGGCGCGGCGAACCGGCGCAATTGCAGCGTCAGGCAAGGCGAGAGTCGGGTTGAGCGCTTTGATCGCCGCATCATCCCACTTCGTGATTTTGCCCAAGAAAATGTCACCAAGCACCTGTCCATTGAGCTTCATCTGGCCTGGATTGATGCCTTTGATGTTGATCACCGGCACCACACCACCGATGACTGTAGGGAACTGAATTTGCCCTTTCTTGGCCAACTCGTCGTCGGTTAAGGGCATGTCTGACGCGCCAAAATCAACGGTCTTGGAATCAATTTGCTTGATGCCCGCACCTGAACCAACGGATTGGTAATTGACTTTTACACCGGTCGCCTTGTTGTAATCGGCTGCCCACTTGGAATAGATCGGCGCAGGGAAGGAAGCTCCAGCACCGGTAATTTCTTGCGCCCACAAAGTATTGGCGGACAAGAGGGACAGCAGGCAGCCCGTGGCGACTACCGTGTTTTTGAATTTGAATGTCATTGAAGTTCCTTTGGGGTTAAGTTGCGAAACTGGTTCTCCAGCTGTTAAGTACTTTAAGCCCCCAATGTGTCAATGTTGTGACAATTTTAAAACGCTTCAAGCCAGGATTCCATGCAAAGCATGAACAAGACTGTCACGAAATCGTCACCAATTTAAACTATCGTCCGGCAACGTGTAAGCCTCGAGATCAGGACCATCCATTGAACCCCGACGACAAAACTTTGGCAGACCGAATTGCGCATGACCTGCTGGACAGCTACGACGAGGAGTACGAACTTGAGCTTGAAGATCGATTTCTCGATACCGTATCAAACAAGGCGGGCCAGCTGACTTTGGCCGAGGTCCGGGACAACCGACGCCTCTACTTTCGTGAGCTGTTCCGGATGCAGGCAGAACTGGTCAAACTGCAGGACTGGGTCGTTAAAAGTGGCCAAAAAGTGGTTATCTTGTTCGAGGGTAGAGACGCGGCAGGTAAGGGCGGCGTCATCAAACGCATTACTCAGCGCCTTAACCCCCGTGTATGTCGCGTCGCTGCGTTGCCGGCGCCCAACGATCGCGAAAAAACTCAATGGTATTTTCAGCGGTATGTGTCGCACCTGCCCGCTGCCGGTGAACTGGTGCTTTTTGACCGTAGTTGGTACAACCGTGCTGGTGTCGAGCGAGTCATGGGGTTTTGCTCTGACGAGCAGTACGAAGAATTCTTTCGTTCAGTGACCGAATTCGAAAAAATGCTGGTTCGATCCGGTATTCAGCTGATCAAATACTGGTTTTCGATTTCTGACGACGAGCAGTATGCGCGCTTCCTTGGCCGCATTCATGACCCGCTCAAGCAATGGAAGCTCAGCCCCATGGACCTCGAGTCTCGGCGGCGTTGGGAAGACTACACCAAGGCCAAAGAAGTGATGCTCGAGCGTACCCACATCGACCAGGCTCCCTGGTGGATCGTCCAGGCCGTGGACAAGAAAAAAGCGCGTCTGAACTGCATTCATCACCTACTGGGGCAGATTCCATACGGCGAAATTGAACACCCAGCCATCGTCTTGCCAACGCGGGAGCGGCACGAGGACTACGTGCGCCATCCCGTCCCAGAGATGCTATGGATGCCTCCCTGCCCACGGGCAAGGAATTGAGACCGCTGAACGCCAAGAGCATGAACAGCCGTCTATCAGGAAGAGAGACTTCGAGCAATCGAGGTGGATCCTCTGATGGATACGGCATCAAAGTGCCCAGGGTGTGA
>CAMCZF010000005.1 GCA_945885775.1 Rhodoferax sp. OV413
CGCGCCTGCCACCACGGCCACCACGGGCCGAGCCAAATGGCAGGCACTGGGTTCGGTTTGGCCGATTGCCTTCATCTGTGTGGTGGTGTTCGGCGGTATTTACGGCGGCCTTTTTTCGCCGACTGAAGGGGCTGCGGTGGGCGCCGCGCTCACCCTGCTGGTCGGCCTGCTCAAGCGTGAACTGTCGCCGCAGGGCATGCGCTCAGCCTTATTGGGTACGGCTGAAACCCCCGCCATGGTGTTCATGATTTTTCTCGGCGCCGACCTGATGAACGCCACGCTGGCCCTGACCGAAATGCCCAAGCTGGTGGCCCAGTGGGTCACCCACCTGCCGATCCCGGGGATTGCTGTGGTGCTGGCGGTCTTGCTGCTGTATGTGCTGCTGGGTTGCGTGATGGACGAACTGTCCATGCTGCTGCTGACCATCCCGGTGATCTTTCCGGCCATCATGGCGCTGGACCTGTGGGGCCTGAAGTACGAGGCCAAGGCGCTTTGGTTCGGTATTCTGGTGCTGATGACGGTGGGTATCGGCATGATCGCGCCACCGATCGGTCTCAATGTCTACGTGGTCAACAGCATGGCCAAGGACGTGCCCATGGCCGAGACTTACAAGGGTGTCATGCCCTTTCTCGTGTGGGACGCCCTGCGGCTGCTGGCGCTACTTTGCTTTCCGGTGCTGGCCCTGGGCCTGGTCAAACTGCTGTTTCCCTAACGCCCACGCGCACCAGACGCACCAGACGCCCCGGTCGGGCGGAGGTGACAACGCCCTCACGGGCCACGGCCTGCCCGGCGACCCAGGTGCCCACATAGCCCTGGGCGGTTTGTAAAAAGCGTTTGCCGCCAGCCGGCAGGTCGCGCACCAGCTGCGGAAGATTCAGCCGCAGTCGGGCCGGGTCAATCACGTTCAGGTCGGCGCGCAGGCCCGGTGCCAGCCGGCCACGGTCTTGCAGGCCCAGGTACTGGGCGTTGCGTGCGCTCATCATTTCCACCGCTTGCGCCAGCGGCAACCGGTCATGGGTGCGGCCCAGCACCCAATGGCTGAGCATGAAAGTGGAGAAGCTGGCGTCGCAGATGGTGCCCACATGGGCGCCGGCGTCGCCCAGGCCGAACAGGGCGCGCGGGTGCATCAGCATCCGGCGCACCGTGTCCAGCGAGCCCTGGTTGTAATTGAAGATCGGGAAGTACACCAGGCCACCACCGTCGCCCGCGCTGAAATGGTCGTACAGGGCCTCCATCGCGCTGCAACCGCGCTTTTTGGCCAGCACTAGAAAGCTTTGCATCACATCGGGCTCGTAGTTCAGGCGGTCATCCAGCGGGAACATGCGCCCGGCAATCTGCTCGATGCGCGCCAGCAGCAGGTCCACCAGCGGCGGAATCGGCGTGCCGTCGCCCGCCAAGCGATCAGATTTTTCTCCAAGAATTTGGGCTTTTCGTGCTGCAACCCGCATGGCTGCTGCCCGCTCTGCTATCGGAATTGAAGCAATCTCCTTGTAACCGGGGAAGCCCATAAAGGGGTGAAAGCTGGCCTCCAGGCCGATGATGACGCCGATGCCGCGCGCCGCAGCTTGCAGGTACAGCGGTAGCCCCTGGGCCACAGCGGCTTCAACCCGCGCCTGTATGGCCAGGTACTGATCGCCGCCCGGGTCGCGCTGAAGCCAGGTCATGGACAGGGGCCGGCCGCTGGCGCGGGCCAGTTGTTCTACCAATTCAAATTCGGCATCAAAGCCCCCGGGGCCTTGCATGAGGTCAAAGTCGCTCACCACCTGCACCACGCCATGCTGGCGGCCTTCAAAGGCCTGGGCCAGGCCGCAGAGCTCGGCCGCGTTGGCAATCGAGGCCGGCGTGTCGTGCCCCTCTGCGGTGCGGTGGTTGTCCGAGCGGCCGGTGGAAAAGCCGGCAGCGCCTGCGTCCAACGCCGCTTTTAGCAGCTCGCGCATGGCGGCAATGTCGTCTGCGGTGGCGGCCTCCCGCGCCTCGGCCCGCGCGCCCATCACGCGCATGCGCAGCGGATCGTGCGGCACCATGGCCAGGTAATCCAGGCTGTGCGGCATGGCGTCGAGCGCGTGCATGTACTCGCCAAAGCTGTCCCAGGCAAAGCGTACGCCCTCTTTCAGGGCCGCGCCGGGGATGTCTTCCACCCCCTCCATCAGCTTGATCAGCCGGTCTTCACTGCCCGGGCGCAGCGGTGCAAACCCAACGCCGCAGTTACCCATCACCACCGTGGTCACGCCGTGGTGGATGCTGGGGCTGAAGGTGGCATCCCAGGTGGCCTGCCCGTCGTAATGGGTGTGAATGTCAACAAAGCCCGGCGTGACCCAGGCACCGCTGGCGTCCACCGTCTCGCGTGCCGCCTGCGTGATGCTGCCGATCTCGACGATACGACCGTCTTGCACGCCCAGGTCAGCGCAGTAGGGCGCCGCGCCGCTGCCGTCCACCAGGGTGCCGCCCCGGATCAACAGGTCAAGCATGTTGTGCTCCTTGTTCAAGCAGGCGGTCGCTCCGGCGCCAAAACAGGGCCAGCCCCATGCCGCTGACGATGTGCCAGATGCCCCACAGGCTGGCAATCACCACCATGCCCAGGTCCGAATTGAATTGCACCGCGATGATGCCCAGCGCCAGCCCGGCGTTCTGCATGCCGCCCTCGATCATCACTGCGCGGCGGTCGGCCAAGCTCAGGCCCATGGCCCGGCTGGCCGCCCAGCCCAGCAGCAGCCCGCTGGCGTTGTGCGCAATGACCAGCGCCAGTGTGGGCAGCAGGCCCAGTGTCAGTAACTGGCGCTCCTTGATCAGCCCCAGCACAATGAAGGCCAGCAAAGCCAGCAGTGAAAAGTGTCCCAGTGGCTTGCGGATACGCGCTGTGAGCGCCGGCTGGCTGTGGCCTAGGGCCAGGCCCGCCGCCATGGGCAGCGCCAGCAGCAAAAACAGGCTGACCCAGATGCCGGAGGGATCGATCGCCAGCACCTTGAGCCAGCCCGCGGTGGCCGGATTGTTGGCCACCATCCAGCTGAAGTTGAAAGGCGTGGCCACCAGGGCAATCAGGCTAGCCACGGCCGAGACGCTGACCGATAGCGCCGTGTTACCCCGCCCAAAGTGCGTCACCACATTACTCAAACTGCCCCCGGGGCAGGCCGCCACCAGGATCATGGCCACCTCGATGTTGGGCGGCAGGTCCAGCGCCAGGGTGGCCAGCCAGGTGCCGACCGGCAGCAAAATGAACTGCGGGATCAGCCCGACGAGCACGGCTTTGGGCGCCTGCGCCACCCGCCGAAAATCATCTGGCTTGAGCTCCAGGGCCACGGCAAACACCATGGTGGCCAGCACCAGGCTCAGGATCAGCTGTTGTGGGGTCATGGGGGCCTTGGGCGTGATTGGCGAGAAGGGTGAACGGCAGTATCGCACTGGCTTATTCCTTCCAATTGAGGCGGCCGCGACAATACCCCCATGAAAACCATTCGCCTGCGCCCTGGCAAAGAGCGCTCCCTGCTGCGCCGCCACCCTTGGATTTTTGAGTCGGCCATCGCCCGTGGCAGCGCGGACGCCGGCGAGACGGTTAGGGTGGAGTCGGATGCGGGGGAGTTTTTGGCCTGGGCGGCGTTCAGCCCGGCCTCCAAAATTCGCGCCCGGGTCTGGAGTTTTGACCAGGCGCAGCGCATTGATGCTTCTTTTTTCATAGCAACAGTATCAGCATCCATAAGGGCTAGAGCCCGATTTAATATAAATAGTGACGCCTTTCGACTGGTCCACGGTGAGTCAGACGGGCTGCCTGGCCTGATCGTGGACCGCTATGGCGACACCTTGGTGGCGCAGTTTCTCTCCAGTGGCGCCGAACGCTGGAAAGCAGTGCTGGTCGACGCCTTGCTGGCAGAGACCGGGCTCACCCGGCTGTACGAGCGCTCAGATGCCAGCAGCCGAGCCCTAGAGGGCTTGGCCGAAGTGACCGGCTGGTTGCGCGGCGCCGGTCCGGTGGGCGCCCCACAGCCGCCGGTCGAGCTGATGTTGCGCGAGCATGACTGGCGCTTGGCGCTCAACATCGCCACGGGTCACAAGACCGGCTTTTACCTGGACCAGCGCGACAGCCGGCGCAAGTTTGCCGACGATACCCGCCGACTTGGCTTTGAGCGCGTGCTCAATTGTTTTTGCTACACCGGCGGTTTCACGGTGGCGGCCCTGACCGGCGGCGCTGGCCATGTGACTTCGATCGATTCTTCAGGGCCTGCGCTGGCTCAGGCCGCGGCCAATGTCGCCCTAAATGGTTTTGATGCCCAGCGCGCCAGTTTTATGGATGCGGACGTTAATGCGTCCTTGCGTCAGTTCGACCGCGAGGGCCAACGATTTGACGCCATCGTGCTGGATCCGCCCAAGTTCGCCCCGACGGTGGCCCACGCCGACCGCGCAGCCCGGGCCTACAAGGACATCAACCGGCTGGCCTTCAAGCTGCTGGCGCCTGACGGCGTGCTGTTCACCTATTCCTGCTCGGGCGGCATCAGCGCCGACCTGTTTCACAAGATCGTGGCGTCGGCCGGCAGCGACGCTGGCGTTGACGGCTTTATCACCGAACGTCTGGGTGGCGCTCCGGATCACCCCATGACTCTGAACTTTCCAGAGGGGGAGTACTTGAAGGGCCTGGTCGTGATGCGCCGCTGAGCACCCTCAAATTCCCCGCTAAACTCAAAGCCTCTGATCAGCGCTTACCCGTCATTACTGCCCTTTTTCGTCATTCCCGCCCTTTCTCGTCATTCCCGCGTAGGCGGGAATCCAGGAGCTCGTAGATTCCCGCCCTCCCTCGTCATTCCCGCGTAGGCGGGAATCCAGGACTTCTTAGCCCACCCAGGATCGCCATGTCACTCATTCCCGCCACCATACTCACCGGTTTCCTCGGCTCAGGCAAAACCACGCTGCTCAAGCGCGTGCTGTCTGAGGCTCATGGACAGAAAATCGCGGTGATCGAGAACGAATTTGGCGAGGAAAATATCGACAGTGACATCCTGGTGTCCGACACCCAGGAGCAGATCATCCAGATGAGCAATGGCTGCATCTGCTGCACCATCCGTGAAGACCTGCGTGGCGCGCTGCGCGATCTGGCCGAGAAAAAGCGTACGGGCGAGCTGGTGTTTGACCGGGTGGTGATTGAGACCACTGGCTTGGCCGACCCTGGCCCGGTGGCGCAGACCTTCTTCATGGACGACGAAATCGCTGAAAGCTACCTGTTGGACTCGATTTTGACGCTGGTCGACGCCAAGCACGCCGCTACGCAGCTCAACGACCGTCAGGAAGCCCGTCGGCAGGTGGGTTTTGCCGACCAGATCTTCATCAGCAAGACCGATCTGGTGGCGCCAGCCGAGGTGGACGCGCTGATGCACCGGCTCAAGCACATGAACCCAAGGGCCCCGCAAAAAGCCGTGCATTTTGGCGAAGTCAGCCTGGCCGAGGTGTTTGACCTGCGCGGCTTCAACCTCAACGCCAAACTGGACATTGACCCTGATTTTCTGAAGGACGAGGCGCATGGTCATGACCACGCCCACGATCACGCTCATGGTCATGGCCACCAAGGCCACGATGACCATGTCCACGGCGAGCACTGCGACCATCCCTCGCACCAAGATGAGCCTGCTGGCCACGGTCACCACCACCACCATGACGATGATGTCAAGAGTTTTGTCTTCAAGTCAGACAAGCCGTTCGACCCAGCCCGACTCGAAGACTTTTTGGGTGCCGTGGTGAATATTTATGGCCCGCGCATGTTGCGTTACAAAGGTGTGCTGCACATGAAAGGCACTGATCGCAAGGTGATTTTTCAGGGCGTGCACCAGCTCATGGGCAGTGATCTGGGTCCAGCCTGGGGCGCCGACGAGGCTCGCGGCAGCAAAATGGTGTTCATTGGCATCGACTTACCACGCGAGATCTTCTTGCAGGGCCTAACGCAGTGTCTGGTCGTTTGAGTGGTCTTCAGGCCCGACGTGCAGGGCTAGGTCCGCTTCTATTTCTCAATTGACGGTATTTGCTCTGCCGAAACCTGTACACTCGCGCGCCGAAGAAGATCACAAAAAGCAGCCTGACAAAGGCGGTGTTGACGATTTGAAGGCCAGGGGCGTCGAGCGGGGAGTAGCAGGCATCGAGCCACCAGCGAATTGCATTTGCAGGCGCATTCTGCGAGGAGATAAGACGTGAAAGCTGAGTCCGGAAAAGCCAAGGCAGCGTCCGCCACGCCTGCCCAGCCCGCCAAGGGCAAGCCCGCTGCCAAGGCGGCCGTGAAGGTCGCTCCGGCGGCTGTAAAGCCCGTCAAAAAGGACCCGGCGCCGGCCAAGACGTCTGTCAAGCCTGCGCCGAGTAAACCCGTGCCGGTCAAGGCTGCCGTCTCGGCCAAGTCTGTTCAAGCGCCAGTGAAAGCCCAAACCAAGGAATCCGTGAAAGTTACATCAGACAAAGTGGCTGCCGTCCAGGCGCCAGTGCCAGTTTCAATCCCTTCGCCGATGGCGGCGGTGCCTCCCCGCGCGGGACGACCGTCATCGCGCCTGGCGCAGCTGACCGTGCCTTCTATGGCGCAGTCGGTGGCGTCGACTGCCGCCAAAGCCAGTTACACCCAGACCATACCGGCGCCGCTGATCGTGCCACCGCTTGCCTCTGCCATCAAAAAAGACCCGAAGCTCGCCAACAACTGGAAAACCAAACCGCTGGCCCAACTGACAGACGCTGACCTGATGGCCATGCCCGACGAGGCCTACATGAACGCCGTGCAGTTGGCCTATTTCCGAAGCAAACTGGTCAGTCTCAAGCTGGAAATCCAGAGCAATGCGGTCGACACCACGGAGCATCTGCGCGAAGACACCGTCGTCGTGCCCGACCCGGCCGACCGCGCCACCATTGAAGAAGAGCATGCCTTAGAGCTCCGCACCCGTGACCGTGAACGCAAACTGCTGAAGAAAATTGAGCAGTCCATCATGCGCATCGACGCCGGTGACTACGGCTACTGTGACGAAACCGGTGAATCGATCGGTGTTGGCCGCCTGCTGGCACGCCCCACGGCGACCCTGTCGCTAGAGGCGCAGCAGCGTCGTGAGCTCAAACAAAAAATGTTTGGCGACTGACCCGGCGCGGGCGTCCTGAGCACTCACGGCAGCGTGCATGTCCAAACCAGGCGGCAACGCGGGCTGGCTTGACCGGCTGTCCGGTCTGCTGCACCGGGTCGGCGCAGTTGGCCGACCAGACCATTCCGTGGCTGGCTCTGCCGACAGCAGCTTCGGCAAACGTGCGCTCAAGGAAACCATCGAGCGCAAACGCAAAAACGACCAAGCTCGGCGCGAGGAACTTGACCGATTACGCCAACTGAGGCGTCAGGGGCCAGGCTTGGAGTCCGAGGCTGCTGACACGGCTGCTGCGGCTTACTTTCACAGCAGCGTCATGCACTACCCCGACGCTCAATCGCTGACCCTGCGGAAAATTGATGCGATCGAGGCCCAAATGTCGCGCCACTGGTGGAAGGGGCGGGTCGGCGGTGGTGGGGTCAATATGCGTCCGTTGCCGCTGCCCGTCACCCGCAGCCCGACGCCTGATACCGCGACGCCTGACTTGGCCTACGCATCAACCCGCCTCAGCACCCGTAGCCCGGGGGCGGACGCCTGGGAGGCTACCGGGTTTGAGGCCACCCAGCTGGCGATTGCCATGGTTGACCCGCTGTCGCCCGCCGATGCCTGGCAGTCACCCGAGGCTGATTCCAGTGCCAGTGAATTTATGGCCGCTGGCCTGTTGACTATCGAACCGCCAGTCCCGGCCCCTGACGTCGAGTTGGAGCAAGCGGCCCTGCGCTTTGCCAACGGCGACCTAGCGGGGGCCCAGCAGGCGCTGCACACGGCCTTGAGGGCGGCGCCGCTCGGATCTGGTGCTGCACTGCAATGGGCCGCGGCCCTGCTGGACTTGGGTCGCACCACCGGACAGCGGGCGCTGTTTGACGCCGTAGCCAGCGAGTATGGTCGGCACTTTGAGCGGGGTGTGCCGGTCTGGTTCTCGGTGCCCGACGCCCTGGCGCCGTGGGTGCCACAGGGCGTGGCGGTGGTCGCGCCAGCGGCAAACCCGGTCAGCAGTTGGACCTGCCCCAGCCTGTTGGTGCCTGAGGCCGTGGCGCACCTGCTCGTCAGTCTGCTGCCAGGCGTCTCGCCATGGCGGCTGGACTGGTCACAGCTTGAGGCCATCAGTGTTGAGGCGGTGACTGATTTACAGGCCCTCTTTGCCCTTTGGTGTACTGAGCCGGTGGCGCTGCAGTTTGTCGGCGCCGAACGCCTGGAGCAGGCCCTGCGCCAGCTCACGGCCTCGGGCGACCCAGCCTTGCCCGTGGCCTGCTGGCGGTTGCGCCTCGACGCCCTGCGCCTGCTGCAGCAGCGTGATGAATTTGAGCTGACAGCCCTGGACTTCTGCGTGACCCACGAAACCGCCCCGCCAATCTGGGCGGCGCCGCTCTGCCGGCTGACGCCGGTCGCCCCCTCGCCCTTGCCCGCAGGTGCTGCCAACCCACAGCCGCCGAGCGGCGCTGCTGGGGCTGCCCCCGCATTGGCCTTGTGCGGTGAGTTGCGGGGGGACATGCCGGTGACACTGGCTGAACTGCAGCGTCCGCTGCTCCCGGGCGTGCCAGTCGAGGTGTCATGTGCACAGCTGGTTCGGGTTGATTTTTCAGCTGCGGGAACCCTGCTCAGCTGGGCCATGGCGCGCCAGCAAGATGGCTGTACCGTTCGCTTTGACGATGTGCCCCACCTGGTGGCTGCATTTTTTCAGGTGATCGGTATCGACCAGCACGCCGAAGTGGTGCTGCGTACGCGTTAAGCGGGGTATTTTTGTGAACTGTAGACGGCGCGTCTTGTTTTTGCCCGCGCCAACCTGACTTGAGACCCTCATGGAACAATTTCACGGCACCACCATCATCAGCGTGCGGCGTAACACGCCCGACGGACCGCAGGTCGCCATCGGCGGCGACGGCCAGGTGACGCTCGGCAACATCGTGGTCAAGGGCACAGCGCGTAAGGTGCGCAAGCTCTACCACGGCAAAGTGTTGGCCGGTTTTGCCGGCGCCACTGCCGACGCCTTCACCCTGTTCGAGCGCTTTGAGGCCAAGCTTGAGAAGCACCAAGGCCACCTGGTGCGCGCCGCCATCGAGCTGACCAAAGACTGGCGCACCGACCGGGTGCTGCGTCGCCTGGAGGCCATGCTGGCGGTGGCCGACCGCGAGGCCTCGTTGATCATCACGGGTAATGGCGATGTGCTGGAGCCTGAGCACGGCGTGGTCACCATTGGCTCGGGCGGTGCCTATGCCCAGGCCGCCGCCCTGGCCCTGCTGAACCACACCGAGCTGTCGGCCCAGGACATCGTGCGCCGTTCGCTGGAGATTGCCGGCGAGCTGTGTATCTACACCAATATGAACCACACCATCGAGACCCTGCCATGACACCCCAGGACATCGTCGCCGAATTGGATCGGCACATCGTCGGCCAGGCCCAGGCCAAGCGCGCCGTGGCCATTGCCCTGCGCAACCGCTGGCGCCGCCAGCAGGTCGAGCCCGGTCTGCGCGCCGAGATCACGCCCAAGAACATTCTGATGATCGGCCCCACCGGGGTCGGTAAGACCGAGATCGCGCGGCGGTTGGCGCGGCTGGCGGATGCGCCCTTCATCAAGGTTGAGGCCACCAAATTTACCGAAGTCGGCTACGTCGGTAAGGATGTGGATGCCATCATCCGTGACCTGGCTGAGATTGCGGTCAAGCAGACCCGCAGCAGCGAAATGGCCAAAGTGCGCGAGCGGGCGCTGGACGCGGCCGAGGACCGGGTGCTTGACATCCTGGTGCCTCCGCCGCGCGGTGAGTTCGGCTTTCAGCCCGGCGGTGAGCCTGAAAGCGCCACCCGCCAGAGCTTTCGCAAGAAGCTGCGCGAAGGCCAATTGGCCGAGCGCAGCATTGAAGTCGATGTCGCGCGGCCGGCCCCAGCGCTCGAAGTCATGGGCCCGGCCGGCATGGAGGAGATGACCGAGCAGCTGCGCGGCCTGTTTGGTCAGATGGGGCAGGGCAAGCGGCAGACGCGCAAACTGCCTATCGGCGAGGCGCTCAAGGTGCTGGCCGACGAAGAAGCCGCCAAAATGATCAACGAGGACGAGATTCGTACCCAAGCGTTGCAGATGCTGGAGCAGAACGGCATTGTGTTCATCGACGAAATCGACAAGGTCACCTCGCGCAGCGAGGGGCAGGGCGCCGAGGTGTCACGACAGGGCGTACAGCGCGACCTGCTGCCGCTGGTGGAGGGCACCACAGTCTCGACCAAGTACGGCCCGGTCAAGACCGACCACATTCTGTTCATTGCCTCGGGTGCCTTTCACTTGAGCAAGCCGAGCGACCTGATCCCCGAGCTTCAGGGGCGCTTTCCGATCCGGGTCGAACTGCAATCGCTCTCGGTGCAGGATTTTGTGGCCATCTTGACGCAAACCCATGCCTCTTTGGTGCGCCAGTACCAGGCGCTGCTCGCGACCGAAGAAGTGCACATCGACTTCACCGAGGCCGGTATCGCGCGGCTAGCGCAGACCGCATTTGATGTTAATGAGCGCACCGAAAACATCGGCGCGCGGCGCCTCTCCACCGTCATGGAGCGCTTGCTCGACGAAGTCAGCTTCAACGCCACCACCCTGGCCGGCCAGACCGTGACGGTGGACGCCGCCTACGTGGACGCTCGGCTGGGCGAACTCAGCCGCGACGAGGACCTGTCCCGCTACATTTTGTAAGCGTCACGGCGGCCGGTGCTTGGCATTGGCTTCACCTTTCACTTTCACAACCAGTGCTAAGTGCTTAATTTAGAACAGATTTCTGCCGGTTTTTACCGGCAGAGTCGCTTCTAAGTCCTTGATTTCATTGGAAAAAATTAGCGATGACGGGCGCTAGACCATCGCTTTTCGATGCATTTGCTGATACAGTGCAAAAAAGTGCAATTAAGTGGTGAAAAGTGCCGCTTAGCTCTCTTTTCTTGAACCCATATCAAAGGTAGGTGGATCGTCGTGTTTCAAGGGGCTTCATCATTGAGTCTGGATGCCAAGGGGCGACTGTCGGTGCCAACTCGGCATCGTGACGTCCTGAGCGCCACGGCAGGTGGCCAGCTGACCTTGACCAAACACCCGCACGGCTGCCTGATGGTGTTTCCGCGCCCTGAGTGGGAGAAATTCCGCGAACGGGTGGCCACCTTGCCGATGTCCGCTCAGTGGTGGAAGCGCATCTTTCTGGGCAATGCGATGGACGTCGAGATGGACGGCACAGGCCGCGTGCTGGTGTCGCCCGAACTGCGCGCCGCTGCCGGCATCAGTCGCGACACCATGCTGCTGGGCATGGGTAACCACTTCGAGTTGTGGGACAAGGCCACCTACGAGGCGCAGGAGGCTCAGGCGATGCAGGGCGCGATGCCCGACGTCTTCAAGGACTTTTCTTTCTAGGACCGGCGGTGAACACAGCATGGTCACACACCACAGTTTTGTTGAACGAAGCCGTGGACGCGTTGCTGGGCGCCCCCGGCTCGGCGGCCGGGACCTATGTGGACGCCACCTTTGGGCGCGGCGGTCACTCGCGTTTGATCTTGTCGCGCTTGGACGCGGCCGGCCGACTGGTGGCCTTCGACAAGGACCCGGAGGCGCTGGCCGCAGCGGCTGCGCTGCAGGACCCGCGCTTTTCAATCCGGCACCAGGCGTTTGGCCAGTTGGGCGACATGCCGGTGGCGAGTTTGGCCGGGGTGTTGCTGGATCTGGGCATCAGCTCGCCGCAGATCGACAACCCGGCGCGCGGCTTCAGTTTTCGCTTCGAGGGCCCGTTGGACATGCGCATGGACACCACACGCGGCCAGAGCGTGGCGCAGTGGCTGCATACGGCCGAACTAGATCAAATCACAGAGGTGATACGTGACTTCGGTGAAGAACGGTTTGCTGGCGCCATTGCAAAGGCGATTGTTGCTCGCCGGCAGGAACGGGGCCCAATGTCAAGCACTACCGAATTGGCCCAACTCGTGGCTGACACGGTCAAAACCCGCGAGCCGGGTCAGAACCCCGCAACGCGCACATTTCAGGCTTTTCGGATTTTCATCAACGCTGAGCTTGAAGAATTGCAACAGGCCCTAGCTGCCAGTTTGAATGTTCTTGCGCCTGGTGGACGCTTGGTGGTGATCAGTTTTCATTCGCTGGAGGATCGTATTGTTAAGCAGTTCATTGCCCGCCACGCCAGCGATCCCTACGACCGCCGAGACCCGTTTGCCGCACCCCGCGTCATGAAGCTCAAGGCCTTGGACCGCATCAAACCCGGCGCCGCCGAGGTGGCTGCCAACCCGCGAGCCCGAAGCGCCATCATGCGCGTGGCCGAACGGAGCGCCGCCTGAGGCTATGGCAATGACCCGGCTTAATTTGCTTCTGTTGTTGGCCGTAATGGCCAGCGCGCTGTACCTGGTGAATGTGCAGTACGAGTCGCGCCGCCTGTTCTCGGCCATGGACAAGGCCCTCAGCGAGGCCCGCCTGCTGGAGACTGAAAACGAACGCATGCAGGTGGAGAAACGCGCCCAGGCCACACCGCTGCGGGTGGAAAAACTGGCCCGAGAGCGCTTGCAGATGCGCGCGGCTACGCCGGCGATCACCCACTATGTGAGCGCCAGTGCTGGTGCCACTGCTGGCGCAGTCAGCGCGCCACCGCCAGAGCCTGTGAAGCCATGAGCCGCAGCATCGCCTACACCTCCAGCCCGCTGTTGACCAGCCGGGCACCGGTCTGGCGCAGCAAATTGATCGTGGCGATGATTGCCCTTGGCTTTGGTGTGCTGGCAGCGCGTGCCGTCTACATCCAGGTGATTGAAAATGAATTTTTTAAGCAAAAGGGTGCCGTGCGCTTTGGCCGCACGCTCGACCTGCCGGCCAACCGTGGCCGGGTGCTGGACCGCAACGGCCTGATTTTGGCCTCCAGCGTTCCCGCACCCAGCATTTGGGCCGTGCCTGAAGACGTCGAGCGAGACCCGGTCCGGCTCAAGCAACTCGCGCAGTTGCTCCAACTGCCTGTGACCGAGCTGGACAAGCGGCTGGCCAACGAAGACAAGGGCTTTGTTTGGCTTAAGCGGCAGGTCGATCTCAGTGTGGCCAAGGAAGTCATGGCCCTGGGGATCAAGGGCATTCATCAGAGGGAAGAGTACAAACGGCAGTACCCCGAAGGCGAGGCCGCATCCCATGTGGTGGGTTTCACGAATGTTGAGGACATCGGCCAGGAAGGCATTGAGCTGGCTTTCAACAAAGACCTGGCTGGCCGCGCGGGCTCGCGCAGGGTCATCAAGGACGGTCGGGGCCGGGTGGTAGAGGCAGTTGGTGAGCAGGTGTCGCCGGTCGATGGGCGTGACCTGCAGCTCAGCATAGACAGCAAAGTGCAGTTCTTTGCCTACCAGAAGCTGCGCGACGCGGTGCTGCTTCACAAGGCCAAAGCCGGCAGCGTGGTGGTGCTGGATGTCCAGAGTGGTGAGGTCTTGGCACTGGCCAACTACCCCAGCTATTCGCCGGCCTCGCGTCAAAACATGAGTGGCGAACAGTTGCGTAACCGCGCCCTGACCGACACCTTCGAGCCCGGCTCCACCATGAAACCTTTTGTCATTGGTTTGGCGCTGGACAAAGGGCTGGTGACGCCGACCACCATGATCCAAACCGCACCCGGGCGGTTCAACATTGGCAACGCCACCATCAGCGATGCTCATCCGCACGCAATGCTGAGCGTCAATGAGGTGATCCAGAAATCGAGCAACGTCGGCACGGTCAAGATTGCCATGCAGATGCAGCCGCGCGACATGTGGACCATGTTCAGCCAAGTTGGCCTGGGTCAAAAGCCGCAATTGCCTTTCCCTGGCTCGGTCAGTGGCAAGCTGCGCGCTTACAAGACTTGGAAGCCGATCGAACAGGCCACCATGAGTTACGGCTATGGCCTGTCCACCAGCCTGTTCCAGCTGGCTCACGCCTACAGCGTATTCGGTCGTGACGGCGAACTGGTGCCCGTCACCATGCTCAAGACAACTCAGCCCGCTGCTGGCGTTCGGGTGATGGAGGCGGGGCACGCCAACGCTGTACTCAATATGCTGCACATGGTCACCGGCCCCGGCGGCACCGCGACCAAGGCGCAGACCATGGGCTACTCGGTGGGCGGCAAGACCGGCACCGCACACAAGGTTGAGGGTCGTGGCTACGCTGATAAAAAATACCGTGGCTTCTTTGTCGGCCTGGCGCCGATCGACAAACCGCGCATTGTGGTGGCCGTGATGATTGACGAGCCCACCGGGGGCAAGTATTTTGGTGGCGACGTGGCCGCGCCGGTGTTCAGCGAAACCGTGCAGCAGACGCTGCGGCTGCTGGGCATCCAGCCCGACATGAACGTCAAGCCACAAATCGTGGCCCAAGCTGAGCCGGAGAGCTTCTGATGCAGTTGCTGCATTCACCCGTCGAAGCCGCCCGTTGGCTGCGCACGCGTGTGGGTGGCACTTTGTGCACCGACAGCCGGCGGGTGCGGGCGGGTGATGGTTTCATCGCCTGGCCCGGTGCCGCCAGCGATGCCCGTCGCTACGTGCCCGAGGTGCTGGCGCTCGGCGCGGCGGCCTGCCTGGTGGAGTGGCAGGGGGCCGAGGCCTTTGGCTTTGACGACGCCCGGGTGGCGGCCTGCACCACACTCAAAGCCAACAGCGGGCCGATTGCCGCCGCCTATTTTGATGAGCCCTCTCAGCGTCTGGCCGTGCTCGCCGTAACCGGCACCAACGGCAAGACCTCCACCGCCTGGTGGTTGGCGCAAGCGCTATCAAATTTAAAGCAAACTAAGCAGATCCCATGCGGCTTGATCGGCACTTTGGGTGTGGGTCGCGTGCCATTGCCCGGGGCCTCTGAGGGGCCTGACAGCATCGTCGCTACCGGTCTGACCACGCCCGACCCGGTGCTGCTGCAACAAACCCTGCGTCACTTTGTTGATGCGGGGCTACAGGCCTGTGCCATTGAAGCCTCGTCCATCGGACTGGCCGAGCAGCGACTGGCCGGTACCCAGGTGCACACCGCCATCTTCACTAACTTCACCCAGGACCACCTGGACTACCACGGCAGCATGGCCGCTTACTGGGACGCCAAGGCCGCCCTGTTTCGCTGGCCCGGGCTGCAGGCGGCGGTGATCAACATCGACGATCCCAAGGGCGCAGCATTGGCGCATGAGCTGCACGGCCATGGCCTGGCGCTCTGGACCGTGTCATGTGTCGACGGCCCGGCCAGGCTGCGCGCCACGGACATCGAGCAGGGGGCACAGGGCCTGAGCTTCACGGTGCGCGAGGGCGAGGCGCAACACCGCTTGAGCACTGCGTTGATCGGCCACTACAACGTGGCCAACCTGCTGGGCGTGATGGCAACGCTGCGTGCTTTGGGCGTGGCGTTGAGCAATGTGGTGGCAACCTGTGCCAACCTAAGCCCGGTGCCCGGCCGGATGGAGTGCCTGAGCACGACGGGTCAGCCACTGGCAGTGGTGGACTACGCCCATACCCCGGATGCCCTGGCCAAGGCTTTGCTGGCCTTGCGACCGCTGGCTCGGGCTCGGCGCGGGCGCCTATGGTGCCTGTTTGGCTGTGGCGGTGACCGCGACACCAGCAAACGCCCGCTCATGGGGGCCATGGCCGCCGCCCATGCTGACCGCGTGGTGCTGACCAGCGACAACCCTCGCGGCGAGTCGCCGCAGGCCATTTTGGCGCAGATTTTGCCCGCGCTTGGCGGCCAGACCGGGGTGGTGGTTGAGCCGGACCGGGCGTTGGCGATCAAGCGTGCGCTGGCCTTGGCAGCACCCCAGGATGTGGTGCTGATCGCCGGCAAAGGCCATGAGGATTACCAGGAGGTGGCTGGTCAGCGTTTGCCGTTCTCCGATGCGGCCCAGGTGCGTGCCGCCTGGGCGGCAGCCGGCGTGGGGGCGCGCGAATGACCGCCATGTTCAGCCTGCAGCAAGCCATGGGCTGGCTGCCCGGTGCCCGTCTGGTCGGTGACGGCGCCATGACGGTGCAACGCGTGCACACCGACACCCGCAGCCTTCAGCCCGGCGACTTGTTTGTGGCATTGCGTGGCGAGCGCTTTGATGCCCATGACTTTTTAGCCCAGGCGCGCACGCAGGGTGCGGTGGCTGCCTTGTGCGATGCCGATGCGGCCGATCGGCTGGCAGCGGTGGGCCTGCCCGGGCTGCTGGTGCCAGACACCCGGCTGGCACTGGCGGCGCTGGCGAGCGCCTGGCGCGCCCAATTCAGCCTGCCATTGATCGCGGTGACGGGCAGCAACGGCAAGACCACCGTCACCCAGATGATTGCCGCCATTCTGCGGGCCTGGAAGCCGCAGGCCCATCTGGCCACCCAGGGCAACCTCAACAATGACATTGGCGTGCCGCTGACGCTGCTGCGCCTTCGCGCGCAGCATGAGGTGGCCGTGCTGGAACTGGGCATGAACCACCCCGGCGAGATCGCTCTCTTGGCGGATTTGGCCCGGCCCACGGTCGCGCTGGTCAATAACGCGCAGCGCGAACACCTTGAGTTCATGGCCACGGTGGCGGCGGTAGCCCAGGAAAATGGTTCAGTCATCAGCGCCTTGCCGGCTGACGGTGTGGCGGTGTTCCCGGCGCAGGACCCCTACAGCCCCCTGTGGACCGGCCTGGCCGGGGCACGCACGGTGCTGCGCTTTGACGGTCAAGTTGCCGCCAATAGCACCAGCCCGGTTGGCGATGTGCGCTGCACCGGCGCGCAGTGGTCGGGTGCGGCCTGGCAGGTGTCGGTACACACGCCCGCCGGGCCATTGCAATACCCGTTATGCATTGCCGGCCGCCATAACGTCACCAATTCATTGGCGGCCGTGGCCTGCGCCTGCGCGGCCGGCGTGCCATTGACGGCTATCGCTCAGGGCCTGGCCGCTTTTGAGCCGGTCAAGGGCCGCTCGCGCGCCCGCCAACTCCGTGTGGCTGACCGTGGGGTAACGCTGGTGGACGACAGCTACAACGCCAACCCGGATTCAGTGCAGGCCGCCATTGAGTTGCTGGCCGCACTGCCGGCGCCGCGCCTCTTGGTGCTGGGTGACATGGGTGAGGTCGGTGACCAGGGTCCGTTGTTTCATGCCCAGGCTGGTGCGCTGGCGCAGCAACTGGGCATTGAGCAGGTCTTCACGCTGGGCAGCCTGGCGCGCCACACTGCAGCCAGCGTCAGCGCGGCCCGGCATTTCGATGACATGGCCACCCTGCAGGCCGCCGTGTCGGCCGCACTGCCCAGCTTGGGCAGCCTGTTGGTCAAGGGCGCCCGCTTCATGAAGATGGAGCAGGTGATCGTGGCGCTTGAGGCCTCTGTGCAACCCCAGGAGGCAGCGCACCATGCGGCCTAGCCACCTTACAAGGACCCTGTCATGCTCTTAAGCCTGGCCCAGTGGCTGCAGTCGCTCTCGCCCGAGTTCGGCTTTTTCCGGGTGTTCCAGTACCTGACTTTCCGGGCCGTCATGGCGGCCCTGACCGCCTTGCTGATGGGGCTGGCGGCGGGGCCCTGGGTGATCCGTCGTCTGACAGCGCTCAAAATCGGTCAGCCGATCCGGGGTTACGGCGTGGAATCTCATTTGAGCAAAAGTGGCACCCCGACCATGGGCGGCGTGCTGATTTTGCTGTGCATCGCGGTCTCGACCCTGCTCTGGTTCGACCTGAGCAACCGCTTTGTCTGGATCGTGCTGCTGGTCACACTTGGCTTTGGCGCCATTGGCTGGGCAGACGACTGGCGCAAGGTGGTGCACAAGGACCCAGAGGGTATGCGCTCGCGCGACAAATACCTGTGGCAGTCGCTGATCGGTCTGCTGGCGGCGCTGTACCTGGTGTTCAGCATCTCGGAGAACTCCAACCTTCGGGTGCTGGAGTTGTTTTTTCGCTGGGTGCAGTCAGGCTTTGACCTGGATCTGCCGCCCAAGGCTGGGCTACTGTTGCCGTTTTTCAAGGAAATCAGCTATCCCCTGGGGGTACTGGGCTTTGTTGTCCTGACTTATTTGGTCATCGTCGGCTCAAGCAACGCCGTCAACCTGACCGACGGGCTGGATGGCCTGGCCATCATGCCGGTGGTGATGGTGGGCTCGGCGTTGGGCGTGTTCGCCTACGTGACCGGCAGCGCGGTTTACTCCAAATACCTGTTTTTTCCGCACATTCCTGGATCGGGCGAACTGCTGATCTTCTGCGCCGCCATGGCGGGCGCCGGGCTGGCCTTCTTGTGGTTCAACACCCACCCGGCCCAGGTTTTCATGGGTGATGTCGGCGCCCTGGCGCTGGGAGCGGCCCTGGGCACCATTGCGGTCATCGTGCGCCAGGAGATCGTGCTGGCCATCATGGGTGGTATTTTTGTGGTCGAGGCCCTGTCGGTGATGCTGCAGGTGACTTACTTTAAGTACACCCGGCGCAAGTATGGCGAAGGCCGGCGCATTTTGAAGATGGCCCCTTTGCACCACCATTTCGAGAAAAGCGGTTGGAAAGAAACGCAGGTGGTGGTGCGCTTTTGGATCATCACCATGCTGCTGTGCCTGGTGGGCCTGTCCACCTTGAAGCTGAGGTAAGCGGTGCTGCAATTGCAAGACCAACATGTGCTGATCCTGGGTCTGGGTGCGTCCGGCCTGGCGATGGCGCGTTGGTGCGCACGGGCGGGCGCGCAGTTGACCGTGGCCGACACCCGGGCTGAGCCACCGGGGCTGGCCGCTCTGCAGCAGGAGTGGCCGGGCGTGCGCTTTGTCAGCGGACCGCTGAGCGCCGAGTTGGTGACGGGCACCCCGGTGCGCGCAGTGTTGCGCAGCCCCGGCCTGTCGCCGGCTGACATTGCTCCTGTTTTGGAAGCGGCTAAGGCAAGCGGGCTGTGGCTTGGCGGCGAATTAGACCTATTTTCGCAAGCGATAGACGGCCTGCGGTCCGAGCGCGGCTATGCACCCCGGGTGCTGGCCGTGACGGGCACTAACGGCAAGACGACCGTGACCGCATTGACCGGGCAACTGGTGGCTCGGGCCGGAAAAACTGTGGCGGTGGCGGGCAACATCGGGCCGACGCTTTTGGACACACTGGGCCAGCATCTGGCAGCCGACAGCCTGCCCGAGGTTTGGGTGCTGGAGCTCTCCAGCTTTCAGTTGGACGGTGTCACGGGCTTTGAGCCCACCGCCGCCGTGGTGCTGAACCTGAGCCAAGACCACCTGGACTGGCACGGCAGCATGGCCGCCTACGCCAGCGCCAAGGCCCGGGTGTTTGGCCAGCAGGCCTTGATGGTCCTCAACCGCGACGACCCGCTGGTGATGGCCCTGTTGCCCGAACCGACCCGGGCCCGGCTGCAGCGCCCGCAGTGGCGTGAGCACATCACCTTTGGCGGCGACCTGCCGCAGCGCCCGGGTGACTTCGGTATCGAAGAGGTCAATGGCATGGTCTGGTTGGTGCGCGCGCTAGAGGCCGACGAGACCCTCAAGCCGCGCAAAGGTGAAGCGTTGGAGCTGCACCTGCAGCGGCTGATACCAGCCGATGCCCTTCGCATCCGTGGCCGGCACAACGCCATGAATGCCCTGGCAGCCTTGGCATTGAGCCAGGCCGCCGGGTGTGCCTTGGGTCCCCTGTTGTATGGGCTGCGCGATTACCGTGGCGAGCCGCACCGGGTCGAGGCGGTCGCCATCTTGCAAGAGGTGACGTATTTTGACGACAGCAAGGGCACCAACGTGGGCGCCACGGTGGCCGCCCTGAATGGGCTGGGTCAGGAGCAGCGGCTGATTGCCATTCTGGGCGGCGTCGGCAAGGGGCAGGACTTTGCCCCGCTGGCCGAGCCCGTGGCCCGCCATGCACGCGCGGTGGTGTTGATCGGTCGCGACGCGCCACTGATCCGTGCTGCCTTGGCGCAAACTGGCGTGCCTTTGCTGGAGGCCAGTTCCATGGCTGATGCAGTGACCCGTGCGGCTGGCTTGGCCCATGCCGGCGACGCGGTCCTGATGTCGCCGGCCTGCGCCAGCTTTGACATGTTTGACAACTACGAGCACCGGGCCCATGCCTTTGTCGCTGCGGTGCAGGGCCTGGCCGACGAGTTCGGTGTCATCAGCCTGGGGGCAGCTGCATGAGCGCGCAGAACGGTCGGCTGCAGGGTTGGATTGGCCGGCTGCACAAACCGGCGGCCGATGTGCTGCCTGTGCGCCTGAGTGGCACGCGCCGCATCGACACCGTCAACCTGCCCAGCACGGTGAGCGGTGTCGACCAGGCCCTGCTCTGGGTCACGGTAACCCTGATGCTATGGGGCTTGGTGATGGTGTATTCGGCCTCGATTGCCATGCCGGATAACCCGCGTTTTGCTCGCTACACGCACAGCTATTTCTTGATTCGCCATGTGATGTGGCTGGCATTGGCCGTCGTCGCCGCCTTGGTGACGTTCCAGGTGCCGGTGGCGCACTGGGAAAAGTCGGCGCGCTGGCTGTTCGTGGCCTCACTGGTGCTGCTGGTGGTGGTGCTGATACCCAATGTCGGCAAGATGGTCTATGGTGCGCGGCGCTGGATTTCCCTGGGGCCGATCGGCTTTCAGCCGTCCGAACTGGCCAAATTCGCCGTGCTGCTCTATGCCGCCGACTATATGGTGCGCAAGATGGAGGTGAAAGACCGCTTCCTGCGCCATGTGACGCCCATGGGTGCTGCGGTAGTGCTGGTCGGGGCGCTGTTGCTGGCTGAGCCCGACATGGGGGCCTTCATGGTGATCGCCGTGATCGCCATGGGCATCCTGTTCCTGGGCGGCGTCAATGCCCGCATGTTTTTCGTGATCGCTTTGGGGCTGCTGGTGGCCTTTGGCCTGATGATCGCCTTGAGCGATTGGCGGCGCGAACGCATTTTTGCTTACCTGGACCCGTGGAGCGAGAAAAATGCCCTGGCCAAGGGGTATCAGTTGACGCATTCCTTGATTGCTATTGGTCGTGGCGAGATCTTTGGCGTGGGACTGGGCGGCAGCGTCGAGAAATTGCACTGGCTCCCAGAGGCGCATACCGACTTTCTGTTGGCGGTGATTGGCGAAGAGTTTGGCCTGGTGGGTGTGCTGTGCGTGATTGGGCTGTTCCTATGGCTGACCCGGCGCATCATGCACATCGGTCGTCAGTCGATCGCGCTGGACCGGGTGTTTGCCGGGCTGGTGGCCCAGGGCGTGGGGATCTGGGTGGGTTTCCAGTCCTTCATCAATATGGGGGTGAACCTGGGTGCTCTGCCGACCAAGGGCCTGACGCTGCCGCTCATGAGTTACGGCGGCTCCGCTATTTTGGTCAACCTGATTGCCGTCGCTGTGGTGCTGCGCATTGACCACGAAAACCGCATTCTGATGCATGGGGGGCGGGTATGAAAAGCGCCTTGATCATGGCCGGCGGCACGGGCGGGCACATCTTCCCGGGGCTGGCGGTGGCGCAGGCCCTGCGCGAACGCGGCTGGCGCGTGCACTGGCTGGGTGGCACTGGCAGCCCAAGCCAACCCAGCATGGAAAGCCAGCTGGTCCCGCCGCAGGGCTTCGCTTTTGAGGCCATTGATTTCTCAGGCGTGCGCGGCAAAGGCTTGCACACACTGGCTTTGTTGCCGCTGCGGCTGCTGCGCGCTTTCTGGCAGGCGCTGCAGGTGGTGCGCCGGGTCAAGCCTGACGTGGTGGTGGGGCTGGGCGGCTTCATCAGCTTTCCGGGCGGCATGATGGGGGTGCTGTGGGGTAAGCCGCTGGTCCTGCATGAGCAAAACTCGGTCGCGGGTTTGGCCAACAAGGTGTTGGCCGGTGTGGCCGATGCCATCTTCACAGCCTTCCCCAAGGTGCTTGCCAAGGGGTTATGGGTCGGTAATCCGCTGCGCAGTGCTTTTCTTGGGGTGGCCGAGCCTGCTCAGCGCTTTGCCGGACGCAGCGGGCCGCTGCGGGTGCTGGTGCTGGGCGGCAGCCTGGGCGCGCGCGCCCTCAATGACATCGTGCCCCAGGCCCTCGCCCTGTTGCCGCCCGAGCAACAGCCGAAGGTCACGCACCAGAGCGGCCAGCGCCAGATCGACGACCTACGCGCCAACTACGCGGCCGCTGGTGTGCAGGCCGAACTCACGCCTTTCATTGACAACACGGCGCAGGCCTTCGCGGAGGCTGACTTGGTGATCTGCCGCGCTGGCGCCAGCACCGTGACCGAGTTGGCCGCCGTTGGCGCGGCGGCGGTGTTCGTGCCGTTCCCGTCGGCGGTGGACGATCACCAGACCCACAACGCCCGATTTTTGGTCAGCCAGGGTGCGGGCTGGCTGCTGCCGCAACCGGCTTTGACGCCGCAACGGCTGGCCGCGATGCTGGCCACCTTGACCCGCGAAGAGCTACTGGCCTGTGCCACGCGGGCCCGCCAGTTGGCCAAAACCGAGGCCACCACCGCGTTGGTGGCCGCCTGCGAGGCGTTAACCCCATGAAGCACGCTGTGCGCCACATCCATTTTGTTGGCATCGGCGGCGCCGGTATGTCGGGCATTGCCGAGGTGTTGCTGAATCTGGGCTATGAGATCTCGGGCTCTGACCTGGCCGACAGCGCCACACTGCGCCGCTTGGCGGGCCTGGGAATCCAGACTCAGGTGGGCCATCTGGCCAGCCACGTGGCCGGCGCTGACGCGGTCGTTACGTCAACCGCCGTGCAGGCCGACAACCCCGAGGTATTGGCCGCGCGGGAGCGGCGCATTCCAGTGGTGCCGCGCGCCCTGATGCTGGCCGAACTGATGCGCCTGAAGCGGGGCATTGCAATCGCCGGTACCCACGGCAAGACCACCACCACCAGCCTGGTGGCCAGTGTGCTGGCCGAGGCCGGCCTGGACCCCACCTTTGTCATTGGTGGCCGCCTTAACAGCGCCGGCGCCAATGCCCGCCTGGGCCAGGGTGATTACATCGTGGTCGAGGCCGATGAATCTGACGCCTCGTTCCTCAACCTGTTACCGGTCATGGCGGTGGTGACCAACATCGACGCTGACCACATGGAGACCTATGGCCATGACTTTGGCCGGCTCAAGCTGGCGTTTGTTGATTTTCTGCACCGCATGCCTTTTTACGGCACGGCGATCCTTTGCACTGACGACGCTGCGATCCGGGACATCGTGCCCCAGGTCACCTGCCCCGTTACCAGTTACGGCTTCGAAGAAGGCGCCCAGGTGCGGGCTGTTGAGGTGCGCGCAGTGGGTGGGCAGATGCAGTTCACGGTGCAGCGCCGCAACGGCGTGGTGCTGCCTGATCTATCGGTGGTGCTGAATCTGCCAGGCCGGCACAACGTGCTCAATGCGCTGGCGGCCATTGCGGTGGCGGTCGAACTCAATGTGCCAGACGAGGCCGTTCAGCAGGCACTGGCTAATTTCAAAGGCGTTGGCCGCCGCTTTCAGCGCTATGGCGAGGTGACGGCCACCACCGGTGGCAGTTTTACTCTGGTGGACGACTATGGCCACCACCCGGTCGAGATGGCAGCCACCTTGGCGGCGGCACGCGGTGCCTTCCCCGGGCGGCGCCTGATGCTGGCGTTCCAGCCCCACCGCTTCACCCGAACACGTGATTGTTTTGAAGATTTCGTGCGGGTGATCGGTCTGGCCGACGCCGTTTTGCTGACCGAGGTCTACGCCGCCGGCGAAGCCCCGATCGTGGCGGCCGACGGCCGCAGCCTGGCGCGGGCGCTGCGGGTGGCGGGCAGGCTGGAACCCCAGTTTGTTTACGATATTTCCGATCTGCCGCAAGCCATTGCCGACCACGCCCGTGCCGGTGACGTGGTCTTGTGCATGGGCGCGGGGTCTATCGGCGGGGTACCAGCCCGTGTGTTAAGTTTGCTATCAATTAAAGAGCATAAAAACCATGAGGGACAAGGGTTGTGAGTCAATTTGATGCTGGAAAAGTAGCGATTCTGATGGGCGGCACCTCGGCCGAGCGCGAGGTCTCGCTGATGTCGGGCCAAGGCGTGCTGCAGGCCTTGCGTTCCATCGGGGTCGACGCCCACGCATTTGACCCGGCTGAGCGCGATCTGGCCGAGCTGCGGCGCGACGGTTTTGCCCGCTGCTTCATTGCCCTGCACGGCCGCTATGGCGAAGACGGCACGGTGCAGGGCGCGCTGGAGCTGCTCGGCGTGCCTTACACCGGCTCAGGCGTGATGGCGTCGAGCATCGCCATGGACAAGGTCATGACCAAGCGCATCTGGCAGGCGCAAGGCCTGCCGACGCCGGCCCATGTGCTGCTACCAGGGGACGCTTTTCCAGTTGGCCAACTGGCCGCCGTCTGCCAGCAGCTTGGCCTGCCGCTGATCGTCAAGCCGCCGCACGAGGGTTCGTCGATCGGTGTCAGCAAGGTCGCACAGGC
This sequence comes from Rhodoferax sp. OV413, assembly GCA_945885775.1. Classification (GTDB taxonomy): domain Bacteria; phylum Pseudomonadota; class Gammaproteobacteria; order Burkholderiales; family Burkholderiaceae_C; genus Rhodoferax. The sequence goes on from CAMCZF010000005.1 coordinate 24,344, forward strand.
TGAGCAGTTGGCGCCCGCTGTTCAACTGGCCGCCCGCTACGACGCCGAGGTGCTGTGCGAGGCTTTCATTGAGGGCGAAGAAGTGACCTGCCCGGTGCTGGGCAGCGGGGCACAGGCGCACACCTTGCCGGTCGTGCGCATCCAGGCGCCGCAGGGGGCGTACGACTATCAAAACAAGTACTTTACCGATGTGGTGCAGTACCACTGCCCCAGCGGTCTGCCCGCGGCTGAGGAGGCTGAAATTTCCCGCATTGTGCTAGCGGCATACCGCGCGCTAGGTTGCCGTGGATGGGGCCGCGCCGATTTGATGATCCGGGCCAGCGACCGCCAGCCCTTTTTGCTGGAGATGAACACCTCGCCCGGCATGACAAGTCATTCACTGGTGCCGATGTCGGCGCGGGCTGCCGGCATCGACTACCCGGCCCTGTGCCTCGCGGTTCTGAAGCAGGCCACCCTGGACTATGCGCGGCCGTCCGCCGCAGTTGGGACGCTGCCGTGAGCAAGCCACAGGCCCTGCCCACCGACATCCGGCTGATGCAACTCACGGCGCAAGCCTTGTGGGCGGTCCTCGCCGTACTGGCGCTGGCGGGCATGGCCATCTTAGTGTCGCGGCACGGGGTGTTTGCGATCCGCAGCATCGCCGTGAGCGGCGATGTCACCCACAACAATGCCCTGACGCTGCGGGCCAACGTAGCGCCGCATTTGAGGGGGACATTTTTCACGCTCGACCTGGGCCGTGCCCGCGCCACCTTTGAGGCCGTGCCCTGGGTGCGCCAGGCGGTGGTGCGGCGCGAGTTCCCGAACCGGCTGCGGGTGCAATTGCAAGAGCACCGGGCCGTGGCGTATTGGGGGCCGGAAGGGGATTCCCGCCTGGTCAACAGCTTTGGCGAGGTGTTTGAGGCCAACGTCGGCGAGGTCGAGCACGATGGCCTGCCCCGCTTGCAGGGGCCAGACGGCCAGTCGGCCCAGGTCTGGGAGGCGTTCCAGGCCTTGCAGCCCCTGTTTGACCCAATGGACCTGGCGCTGGAGCAACTCGAACTCAGCGGCAGGGGCAGTTGGCGTGCACGGCTCGACACCGGTGCGGTGATCGAACTCGGCGCCGGCAGCTTGCCCGAGGTGCAGGCCCGCACCCAGGCTTTCTTGAAGACCCTGACCCAGGTGAGCGCACGTTACGGGCGCAAGCCCGAGGCGCTGGAGACGGCGGACCTGCGCCACCAAGACGGTTATGCCCTGCGCATGCGTGGCGTGACGACCCTGGCGCAGGATGGAGCGAAAAAGTAGTGGCAACCCCAACAACAGGTGACGACATATGGCAAAAGAATACAAAGACTTGGTCGTAGGCCTTGACATTGGCACCTCCAAGGTCATGGCCGTGGTGGCCGAAGTGCTGCCCAACGGTGAGCTCAAACTCGCCGGCCTGGGCATTGCCGCCAGTAACGGCCTCAAGCGCGGCGTGGTGGTCAACATCGACGCCACGGTGCAGAGCATCCAGCAGGCGCTCAAAGAGGCCGAGCTCATGGCCGACTGCAAGATCACTCGGGTCTACACCGGCATCACCGGCAGCCACATCCGGGGCATGAACTCCAGCGGCATGGTGGCCATCAAGGACCGCGAGGTGACCGCCGCCGATGTGGCGCGCGTGGTCGAAACCGCCAAGGCCATCAACATCTCGACGGACCAGCGGCTGCTGTTGGTCGAGCCGCAAGAGTTCATCATCGACGGCCAGGATGTGCGCGAACCCATTGGTATGAGCGGCATCCGGCTCGAAGCCAAGGTACACATCGTGACTGGCGCCCAGAGCGCGGCCGAAAACATCATCAAGTGCGTGCGCCGCTGTGGCCTAGAGGTGGAGCAGCTGATGCTCAACCCGCTGGCCAGCAGCCTGTCGGTGCTGACCGAGGACGAACGCGAGCTCGGCGTGGCGCTGGTCGATATCGGCGCTGGCACCACCGACATTGCCATCTTCACCAACGGCGCCATCCGTCACACCGCCGTGATCCCGATTGCCGGCGACCTGATCACCAGCGACATCGCCATGGCCCTGCGCACTCCCACCAACGACGCCGAGGACATCAAGGTCGAAAACGGCTACGCCAAGCAATTGCTGGCAGACCCTGACACGCAGGTCGAGGTACCCGGCCTGGGTGACCGCGCCCCGCGCATGCTCAGCCGCCAGGCCCTGGCCGGCGTGATCGAGCCGCGCGTTGAAGAAATTTTCCAGCTGGTTCACCAGGTACTGCGCGACTCGGGTTTTGAGGAAATGCTCTCCAGCGGCATTGTGCTGACTGGCGGCAGTTGCATCATGCCGGGCATGGTCGAGCTGGGCGAGGATATCTTTCTGAAACCGGTGCGCCGGGGCATCCCCAAGTACGCCAGCGCGCTGGCCGACATGGTGGCACAACCGCGCGCTGCCACCGTGATGGGGCTGCTCGAAGAGGCGCGCATGGCACGTCTGCGCGGTTTCAAGGTGGCGCAAAAAAATGGTTCCATGAAAACAGCGGTCGGCCAGTTCAAAGACTGGTTCACTGGGATATTTTGATGGCCTGCCCTAACTACCAAGCTTTGTGGCGCCAGCGCGCCAGTCCCCCAGGGCGCCGGCGGTGCACCGGCCCGCCTTGGTGACGCGAAAGTCGAATAGAAAACAACTGAGCCAATTTTTTTAGCAACTGCAACTTATTTATTTACCAGGAGAACAAAAATGCCTATCGAAATGATCGAAGAGGAAGCTTTCAACCAGGGCACCCGGATCAAGGTCATTGGCGTCGGTGGCGGTGGCGGCAACGCGGTGAGCCACATGATCGACAGCGCGGTGCAGGGCGTGGAGTTCATCTGTGCCAACACCGACGCCCAGGCGTTGGGCAGCAGCGATGCGCACCGCATCATCCAGCTGGGCCGCACCGGTTTGGGCGCCGGCAGCATTCCAGAGCGGGGCCGCGAAGCCGCAGAATTGGCCATTGAAGACATCCGGGCGTCCATCGAAGGCGCTCATATGTTGTTCATCACCGCCGGCATGGGCGGTGGCACGGGCACAGGCGCCGCACCAGTGATTGCCCGGGTGGCACGCGAAATGGGCATCCTGACCGTGGGTGTCGTGACCAAGCCCTTCGACTTTGAGGGCAATAAGCGCATGAGCAATGCCGAAGCCGGCCTGGCCGAGTTGGAAGCCAATGTCGACTCTCTCATCGTCGTGCTCAATGAAAAATTGATGGAAGTGCTGGGTGATGAGGCCACCGAGGACGAAGCCTTTGCCCGTGCCAACGACGTGCTCAAGAACGCGGTGGGCGGCATTGCCGAAATCATCAACGTCAAAGGCCATGTGAATGTCGACTTTGAAGACGTTCGCACCGTGATGGGCGAGCCTGGCAAGGCCATGATGGGCACAGCACAGGCTGCCGGGCCGGACCGGGCCCGCATCGCCGCCGAACAGGCTGTGGCCTGCCCATTGCTAGAGGGCATTGACTTGTCGGGCGCCAAAGGCGTGCTGGTGCTGATCACTGCCGCCAAGGGCTCGCTCAAGTTGCGCGAATCCGGCCTGGCGATGAACACCATCCGGGCTTTTGCCTCGCCCGATGCCCATGTGATTTACGGCACCGCCCACGACGACTCCTTGGGTGACAACATCCGGGTCACGGTGGTTGCCACCGGCTTGTCGCGCCAAGGCGCCAACCGCGCCAAGCCGCAGCTGCAAGTGCTGCGCACCGGCACCGACAACACGCCCTTCCATGTACCTACACTGAATACCAACGGTGCATCTGGCTCAACCGTGGCCTCCCTCGGCGGCGCAGGCTCGTCGGCACCCGCTGGCATGGGCATGGCCCAGCCCGATTACCACGACATGAAACGGCCCAGCGTCTGGCGCCAGCGGGACCGTACCCAGGCCGCGGCCAAGGTGGACGCGCTGTCATCCGGTGGCATGGAGGACTTTGAAATCCCCGCATTCCTGCGCAAGCAGGCCGATTAGTAAAATCAAGGGGTGCTGCAACAAAGAACTCTCAAAACCCTGACGCGCGCCGTTGGCGTCGGGCTGCACAGCGGGCAGCGGGTGGAGCTGACCCTGCGTCCGGCGCAGCCCGACACCGGCATTGTCTTTCGACGCGTCGACCTGCCCGAGCCGGTGGACATCGTGGTGTCGGCGGCAGCTGTCTCCGACACCCGGCTCGCCAGCACCCTGTCCAATGGCAGCGTCAAGGTGCACACCGTTGAGCACTTGATGTCGGCCTGCGCCGGGCTGGGGGTGGACAACCTGTATGTGGACATCACGGCTGAAGAGGTGCCCATCCTCGACGGATCGGCCGCATCGTTCGTGTTCCTGCTCCAAAGTGCGGGCATCGTGCTGCAAAATGCGCCGCGCCGCTTCATCCGGCTGCTGGCGCCGGTTGAGGTGCGTGAGGGCCAGGGCGCAGCAGAAAAATGGGCCCGGCTTGAACCCTTTCATGGCTACCGGCTGAGCTTCGAGATTGATTTTGCCCACCCGGCGGTGGACGCCACCGGCCAGCGTGTGGTGTTCGACATGAGCACCGACTCTTACTCGCGGGACATTGCCCGTGCCCGCACCTTCGGCTTCACAAAAGACGTCGAGATGATGCGCGCCAACGGCCTGGCCCTGGGTGGCGGGCTCGACAACGCCATTGTGATGGACGACTACAAGGTGCTCAATGCCGAAGGCCTGCGCTATGACGACGAATTCGTCAAGCACAAAATCCTGGACGCCATGGGTGACTTGTACCTGGTGGGCAAGCCGTTGCTGGCCAGTTACAGCGCCCGCCGCTCCGGTCACGCGCTCAACAACCGCCTGCTGCATGAGCTGCTCAAGCACACCGAGGCCTGGGACGTGGTCAGTTTTGCCGATGACAAGCGGGCGCCGGCGGGCTTTGCCCAACCTGCACGCGCCTGGTAACTGGCGACCCCCCTCGCCGTCGTCAGTGATGACGACTGCCCGCCATTCCCGGCTGAGACCGGGAATCCACAATGGGTCCTGAAAAGCTATTGGCAAGGCTTATAAAAATAACCGTGTAATTTCTCTATGAAACAGTAGAATTACACGGTTTATGATAAGCGAATTCACTTCTAACCGGGCGATTTTCCCGGCGCTGGCCCAGCTTTTGGATGAATTTCCAGCGGTGGTCCTGCTCGGGCCCAGGCAAGTGGGCAAGACGACACTGGCCAAGCAATGGGTGGCGCAGGCGAGTGCCAGCGGCGGCCCCAAGCCCCTGTACCTTGATCTCGAGCTTCCCTCGGCCCGGCATCAGTTGGCGGACGCCGAAACCTTTTTTGCCAGCCATGATGGCCAACTGCTGGTTCTCGATGAGGTGCAGCGGGTCCCCGACCTGTTCGCCGTTCTGCGCAGTGTGATTGACCAACGCCGTCAGGCCGGCTTCCATACCGGGCAGTTTTTGCTGCTGGGATCGGCCTCCGGTGTCTTGCTTGGACAGGCGTCCGAAAGTCTGGCCGGTCGGGTCGCCATGCTCGAACTTACCCCCTTTCAATCGCGAGAAATGGCGCTGACGCTCGACCCAGATGCCGCACTACCAGGGGCGCTCGCCGGGTTGGACCGCCTGTGGGTGCGCGGTGGCTTCCCCTTGTCGTATCTGGCCAGATCTGACGCTGCCAGCCTGCGCTGGCGTGAAGCCTTTATGACCAGTTATCTGGAGCGCGACATCCCTGCACTTGGCCTGCGTATCCCGGCGGCCACACTGCGCCGCCTTTGGACCATGCTGGCGCACCACCAGGGCCAAATGCTCAACCAGTCACAACTCGCCGGTGCCCTGGCCGTATCTGGGCAGACGGTCGCGCGGTACATCGATGTCTTGTGTGATCTGATGTTGGTGCGGCGGCTGTCACCCTGGGCGGGCAATGTAGGTAAGCGACTGGTCCGTACACCCAAGGTCTATGTGCGCGACAGTGGTCTGGTTCATGCGTTGCTCGGCTTGCCGACACTGCAGGCGGTGCTGTCTCATCCTGTTGCCGGACAAAGCTGGGAAGGTCATGTGCTGGAGGAACTTGTCAGCGCCGCGCCCCGTGCGGCCGCCAGTTATTACCGAACCTCGCATGGCGCACAGTGCGATCTGGTGCTGACAGCGCCTGGGGGCCAGACCTGGGCCTGTGAAATCAAACGATCGTCGGCCCCCACTGTCTCGCGCGGCTTTCATGAAGCCGCCAAGGACCTGGGTGCCACCCGCAAATTATTGATCGCTCCAGTGGCTGGCAGCTACCCGGCCAGCGGCGGCGTCGAGGTCATGCCGCCGCTGGAGGCCGTGCGCCAGTTGGCTGGGCTTTAAGGCGGAGCCCTTGACCGTCATTCCCGGCTGCGACCGGGAATCCAGGAGTCATGGATCCCCGTGTTCACGAGGATGACGTGGGAGGTCTGGGATGACGGGCACGCCGATGGTTACCTGCTGCGCCCTGCCTTGTACTTGCCACTGCCTGCGCCCAGCACACCATCGGCCTGGGCCAAGCGGGCCATGGCCTTGGCGGCGTGGGCGTGGGTAATGGCCAGGCCCAGGGCGTCGGCGGCATCGGGTCCGGGCAGACCGGGCAGGGCGAGCAGGCGGCGCACCATCTCCTGAACCTGGGTTTTGTCGGCCCGGCCGTAACCCACCACTGCCTGCTTCATCTGCAAGGCGGTGTACTCGGCCACTGGCAGTTGGCGTGACACCAGCGCCGTGATGCAAGCGCCGCGCGCCTGACCCAGCAGCAGCGTGGACTGCGGGTTGACATTGACGAACACGATCTCGACCGAGGCGCAATCGGGCTGGTAGCGTGTGCTCACCTCCAACAGACCGTCAAACAGTACCTTCAGGCGTTCCGGCAGTCGGCCCTTCTCCAGGTGGGTGGTGCTGATCGTGCCACTGGCCACGTAGGTCAGCTCGGCGCCGGTCACATCGATCACGCCAAAGCCCGTGGTGCGCAGGCCGGGGTCAATGCCAAGGATTCGCATGGTGCGTGGCCCGGTGATGCTCAGGGCAGCTGCGCGTTGGGCAGCCGCTCCGCAATGACCGCCGCACGCTCGGCCAGGTAGCCCGAGTTGGGCAGCTTCTCAAAATACCGTGGGCGCGGCAGCATGACAGCCAAGCGAGATGCCTCGAGGGGAGTGAGTTTGGCCGCCGGTTTGCGGAAATAGTGCTGGGCCGCGGCCTCAGCACCAAAAACGCCTTCGCCCCATTCGACGCTGTTGAGGTAGATCTCCAAAATGCGTTGCTTGCTCAGCAGGGCCTCCAGCAGCAGCGTCAGCACAAACTCCTGGCCCTTGCGCAGCAGCGTACGTTCGCCCGACAAAAACAAGTTCTTGGCCAACTGTTGGGTGATGGTTGAGCCGCCCACCACCTTGGGCGCTCGTCCCGCTTTGGCCGCTGGCGCATTTTTCGCAGCGCGGGCTTCGGCCTTGGCGTTTTTCTGCCAGGCTTTCTCCAGCGCGTCCCAGTCCACCCCGTCGTGGCCGGTAAAGCCATCATCCTCACTGGCGATCACCGCCCGCTTGAGGTGGTCTGAAATCTGCCCATAGCCCACCCATTGCTGACGCCATTGCAACCGGTCTTTTTCTGTCAGTATGCGCCAGGCCTCGGAACGCTGAAAGGCGGTGGACTGCGGGTCAAGCACCGCCATGGCCGCGATCCGCAGCACAAAAAACAGCTGCAGGGCCAAGAGGGCCAGCAGCAGCAGGGCCAGCCAACGAAGCAGGGCCCTCACGGTCGGGCCCCACCGGCGGTGAGCTGGGTTTCCAATACCTCTTCCCGGGTGAACTTGAAGCGTGACACCACCAGAATCTGGTCAGCTTTGCGCCGCATCTCCTCGTTGAAGCGGCCGAACGGCGCGGCTGCCCGGGCAATGGCCTCAGCCCGGCGGTCCAGCGCGCGGTTGCCGGAGCTGGCCACCACCTCGGTGCCGAGCAGGCGCCCATCGTGGTTGACCGTGACGATCATGGTCAACTCGCCATACAGTTTTTGGCCACCAAGTTGAGGAAAATTCTCAGTGCCCTTGTCCTCAATGGCCCGGCGCAGGTGGTCGTAGTAGGCCGCATACACCGCCTCACGGGTGGCCGGGCTGATGTAGCGCCGCTTGGGCCGAGCGTTTTCTTCATTGATCCGGCGCTCGATCTCGGCCAATACCCTGACCAACTGGCGCCGTTTTTCCTCGCGTTGCACCTGCTCGGCGGAGCTGTCCGGCCGCGCCGGGTCGGGCGGGGGCAGCGCAGCCAGCTGCTTGCGCACCTGCGCCAGGATCAGGTTTTGCTGCTCTTGCAGGGTTTGCAGGTTGCGTTGCGCTGCTTCCTGGGCGTCGTCACCACTTTCAGTGCGCAGCGAGGGCGGCAGCGGGCTGGTGGCACGGCCTTGTGCCGCCTCGCCACCGCCTGCCATGTTGGCCTGTGCGATGGCCTGCGCCTTCTCAGCCTTTTCTACCGTGCGCGCGTTCACCAGGATCACCTCTAGCGGCGCCTCTTCGAACACCCGTTTGAAAGTTTCTGGGTCCACCAGGCGAAGCGTCAACAAGGCGGCGTGCAGCGCCAATGAGACGGCCAGCGCCAGTTGCAGGGGGCTGAACCGGCGCAGATTCACGGCGCCGGCGGATCACTCGCGCCAGGGTTCGCCGCCGTGTCTGGCTCTGCCAGGTCAACGGCGATCGCAATGGGGCCGGCCACCTCGTTATCGTCATCAGTCTCTTCGGCTTCGGCATCGGCAGCGTCATCGGGGGCCGCGTCCAGCCGGACCATCACCGTGGCGCTGATGTCCAGTGTGACCTCATCAATCTCCCCCAGCCGCACCCGCACCCGCGCGCCGCGCGGCAGACCCGCCGCCCCCAATAGCGGCAGAACCAGGGGCAGCGTGTCGGCGCGGGCCAGGTTGTCCTTGAACAGGGTCACATCCAGCTCGGTCAGGCCCTGCTGCTGCAGGTATTTGAGCGTCCAGAAGCGCTCCATCGCCCCCTGGTAGCCGTTGTAGGCGGCATAAGCGGCGTCAAAGCTGGAGATGATGGCAAACAGGTCGGTGTCACGGGCCTTGAACGGCGCCGCCAGTGCCGCCGTCTTGCCGTGGCGCACGCAGGCAATGATCTGCCACTGGTTCACCAGGTCGGTGTAGCGGCGCAGCGGCGAGGTGCTCCAGGCATAGCTCGGCACGCCAATGCCGGCATGCGGCAGCGCCTTGGTGCCCA
>CAMCZF010000006.1 GCA_945885775.1 Rhodoferax sp. OV413
CTCACCGCCGAGTTTCTGCACGAGACCAACACCTTCTGCAAACTACCCACCGACCTGGCGGTCTTTGCCGAACGCGGCTTGCTCTACGGCGCCGAGGCCGTCGCGGCGCGTCAAGACAACAACACCGAGCTCGGTGGTTTTCTGGAGGCCGGCTCCGATTACAACTGGGACGTTACACATGTGATCAGTGCCCACGCCCAGCCGGGCGGACTGGTCACGCGCGACGCCTTTGACACACTCACCGACCCCATCGTGGCAGCGGCCAAGGCCCATCGCGACACGCTTGACGGCATCTTGCTCGGCTTGCACGGCGCCATGGTGACTGATTTTTGTGGTGATGGCGAGGGTGAACTGCTGCGCCGCTTGCGTGTCGTGGTCGGCCCGGACCTGCCCATTGGCATCACCCTGGACCCGCACGCCAACGTCAGCCGCGCCATGTGTGATCTGGCCCAGATCATCGTGTCATTCAAGACCTACCCGCACACCGACATGCGCCTCGCAGCGCGGCATGCCGCCGACATCCTGCAGCGCACGATGCAAGGCGAGATCCACCCAGTCACGCTGCGCGTGACCCGCCCCATGCTGGAAGAGGCTAACGGCGGGCGCACCGACATCGGGCCCATGGTCGACCGGTTGGCACGGGCGCGGGCCTATGAGCAGCAAGCCGACGTGTTCGCGGTCAGCATCAACGGCGCGTTCCCGCATGCCAATATCGCCGAGGTGGGCACGAGCGTGACCGTCACCGCGCAAGGCGATATGGCCCGCCACGCGGCCTTCGCCAGTGAGCTGGCTGACGACATCTGGGCCCGCCGCCACGACGCCATCAACCAGTTCCACACCGTGGCGCAGGCGGCAGCGATCTGCAAGGCCTACCGCCCGGAGGGTCGCGGCCCGATCATCGTCGCCGACTATGCCGACAACCCGGGTGGCGGTACCTATGGCGACTCAACCAACCTGCTCAAGGCCATGCTGGACGCCGGCTTGCAAAACGCCTGTTTCGGGCCCATGGTCGACGCCCAAACCGTGCAGCAGTTACAAGGCCATGCGCCCGGCGACACCGTCCACATTGCGCTTGGCGGCAAGACCGATCCGGGTGTTGGTGGCACGCCACTCGCGCTGACGGGTACCCTGGTGTCACTCAATGCCAACGGTAACTACACAGGCAGTGGCGCCATGATCGGGGGCCTGCAGCGGTCCTGGGGGCCGCTGGCCGTGGTGCAGGTGGAGGGCATCGAGATTCTGGTGGTGACGGTTCGGGCCCAGATCCTTGATCTTCAGCAGTTCCTGGCCTTCGGAATCGATCCCTCACACAAGGACGTGGTGGCATTGAAATCCATGCAGCACTTCCGTGCGGCCTTCGAGCCCATTGCAGGCCAAGTCATCGTGTGCGACAGCGGCGCTTTGTGCACCGTCAACTACGGGGCATTGCCCTTCACTCAGGTGCCGCGGCCGATGTTCCCGCTGGACCGAGACATGGACATCGCCCCTTGGCTGCATGACAACCAGGGTGGGGTCTACATCCCGCCGCGACACTGAAGATGGCTGGTCGCTCAGGCCGGCGCCACGCCAAGCAGTGAGAGCGTGCGTGCCGCATGGGGTGCCGACTGGTAGGTCTGCAGCGGGTCAACCGGCGCCTCGGGCAAAGCAAACTGGATGCAGTTGATAAACAGCGAAAACAACTCTGCCTGCGAACCAATGTCGAGCTTGCGGTAGATGTTCCGGCGGTGGATCTTGATGGTGCCCTCGGTGGTGGCAAGCCGCTGCGCCGTCAACGCTGACGAGTAGCCGCTGATCAGGTAAAACAACACTTGGCGCTCCCGCTGTGTCAGCAGCGAGCTGGCAAAGTTCTCGATCGTGGCCTGCACCTTGCGGTGGGTCAAGTTGTCGGTGTCTCGCCGCGAGGCGGCGGCGGTGAGCTCATGGTGGCGTGCGGCAGAGGCAAAGATGACCGGGAGCAGGGTGTTGATCGCCACCGTGTCGGCATCCTGGAACTTTGGGTGACGGATACTGCGCTCGATGAAAATATTGAGCGCACTGTCTGCGTCGATGCGCCACAGCAGTTCGATCGAATCGGACAACCCGATTTGCGAATAGAACACCCGGTAGTACTCGCTCTGAAAAAAATCGTCGGGGGCGATGTCGGTGAGCCGGTGAACACCACTGGGCGCACCGGCTGCAAACAGCTGGTAATGCGGGTCCAGCACATAGGGGCCAGACAGGTAGGCGTCCTCAGGCAGCGCCCGCTCTGAGGGGTCAAACCGGTGCAGGATACGCCGGGGGCGTTGCTCGCGGTAGTAGACCATCGCGCCGCCAGAATCGATGGCGCACACCGTGCCCAGCAGGTTGAGCACTGCATCGAACCAGTCTGCGCTGCCAATGGCCGCGGTCATCCTGGCCAGTGCACTGACCAGGGGGGCGTTCAGGGGCAGGCAGAGGTGTGACTTGAAGGCGTCGTGCATGTTAAATGAAGCCGCGCAGTGGCAGGCGACCATCGCGTTGCAGCCAGTTGTGCGCCGCATAGGTGGCCTGCCCGTCGGTCACGTGAAGGGTATAGGCGTGGCGCGACTGCAGGGACCGGTTGGGGGCGCTGTAGTGCGGCAGCAGGCCGTGAAACACCACCAGCGTACCAGCAGCTACCTCTAGCGGCTGCGCCTGGGCGCCACTCGGCCAGGGCGTATCGTCCAAAGTGTCCATGTGCACCACGTCGCCTTGGCGTACAAAGCGCTGGCGCAGCGGGCCACGGTGCGCACCGGGCGCCACCCACAGGCAGCCGTTGCTCAAGGTGGCGTCTTCCAGCGCAAACCAAAAGGTGGTGACGCTGTGCGGCACGGTCTCAAAAAACGTGGCGTCCTGGTGCCAGCCCACCTCGCCGCCAATGCCGGGCTGCTTGAAGATGTACATCGACTGCCACAGCTGCGGTTGCGCCAGCCCCAAACCGGCCGCCACGCCGGCCAGCGCCGGGCCGTGCGAAAAGGCGTCAAACACCGCGTCCCGGTCATGCAGGGCGTGGCCGATCTTGTTGATGGACAGCGCCTTGGCCTGGCGCAGCTGGCCAGCGGCGTCACAGGCTTCCTCCTCAAAAAAACAGCGGATCTGGTCGCCTGAGCCCAAAAAATAGTCGTCAGCCGTGCGGCGCTGTTCGTGTGTACTGAAAATGCTGACCCGCTCGCCGGGCTCAAACGCCGCCACGATCTGCTCGGCCCGGGCCCGCACCGCGGCGAGTTCGGGCGCGGGCTTGAAGTCCGGCAGCACCAAAAAACCGTCCCGCTGGTAGCTGGCAATCTGGTCGGGTGTGAGCGTGGCGGGCATAAGTTCCAGTATAGACAGCGCCCGGTAGCAGGCCCACACAGAAGGCCCGCCACGCCGGCCCGACAATAGAACGCATCACCAACCCGCTGGAGCCCGCCGTGAACCTTGTCCCTTTGATCGAACTCAGCCGTGGCGGCACGCCCGAGTGCCTGCACCTGGGCGCGGTGGCCGTGGTCAACACGCGCGGCCAGTTGCTGGCGCAAGCCGGTGACCCGCATTGGCTGACCTTTTCGCGCTCCACCCTCAAGGCGCTGCAGGCGCTGCCCTTCATGGAGGCCGGTGGCGCAGCCCAATTTGGCTTTGGCCCGCAGCAACTGGCCATGCTGTGCGCCAGCCACAACGGCGAAGACATGCACGTGGCGCAGACGCAAACCATGCTGGAGAAAACCGGCCTGACCTACAAGGCGCTGCGCTGCGGCTGCCATGTGCCCGGGCTGTTCACCCTGCTCGACCAGGCGCCGCCAGCCGGGTTGCAGTTTGACGAGCGGCACAACAACTGCAGCGGCAAGCACGCCGGGTTTTTGGCCTACTGCGTGCAGCACGGCCTGAGCCTGGACGATTACATCGACCCAGGCCACCCGCTGCAGCAGGCGATCCGGCGCGATGTGGCGCGCGCCGTAGGCATGGATGCCAACGACTTCAAGATGGGGTTGGACGGCTGCTCGGCGCCCAATTACGCGCTGCCCTTGGACCGTCTGGCCTACGGCTACGCCCGGCTGGCCAGTGGTGCGCGTGATGCCGAGTTTGGCCAGAGCTTTGCTGCCCTGAGCGAGGCCATGACGGCGCACCCCGATTTGGTGTCGGGCACAAAGCGCAATGACCTGGCTTTCATGCAGGCCGGGCGCGGCGACTGGGTCAGCAAGGTGGGCGCTGACGGTGTGCAGGTGGTAGGCAGCACCAGCCGGGGCGAGGCCTTTGCCATCAAGGTGATTGACGGCAACAAACCGGCCTTGTTTGCGGCCAGTGTCGAGGTGATGGACCAGCTGGGCTGGCTGGACGAGGCGCAGCGGGCCGAGCTGGCGGCCTGGCGGGCGCCGACGCTGGTCAATGCGCGTGGCCTGACTGTGGGGGCGCGGCGGCCGGTCTTTCAGCTGCAGCGACCGGTCTGAAACAACTCGACGGCATCGCCGAGCTGGCGGTCGACCTGATCGCGGCGCTGTGGCGTCGGGTTCTGTTTGAGATTTTGCCCAGCGCTCAGTCGCCCCAGACCTCGCGTGCCGTCTCAATCACCAGGCGCAGCTTGTTGCGCTGGGCTTCCACCGCAATGTTGTTGCCATGCACGGTGCTGGAAAAGCCGCATTGGGGTGACAGCGCCAACTGCTCCATTGGGGCGTAACGCGCAGCTTCGTCGATACGGCGCTTGAGGTCGTCCTTGCTTTCCATCTGGTCGAACTTGGTGGTCACCAGACCCAGCACCACGGTCTTGCCCTTGGGCAGAAAGCGCAGCGGTTTGAAGTCGCCGCTGCGGTCGTCGTCGTACTCCATGAAGTAGGCGTCCAGGTTCATCTCGCTCAGCAGCGCCTCGGCCACGGGCTCATAGTTGCCGCTGGCGGCGTGCGTGCTCTTGAAGTTGCCCCGGCACAGGTGCATGGCCAGCAACATGCCAGGCGGCTTCTGCGCCACCACCTTGTTGATGAAGGCGGCGTAGCGGTGCGGCAGCTCATTGGGGTCATCGCCACGCTGGCGTGCCGCTTCGCGCATTTTGTCGTCACACAGGTAGGCCAGGTTGGTGTCGTCGATTTGCACATAGTTGCAACCGGCGGCGGCCAGGCTACGCAACTCGTCGCCATAGGCCTTGGCCACGTCGTCATAAAAAACCGGGTCAAGTTCGGGGTAGTGCTCGCGGCTGATGCCGGCGCGGCCACCGCGAAAATGCAGCATGGTGGGCGAAGGAATCGTCACTTTGGGCGTGTGGCCAGCCGCCACTTGGCTTTTCAGGTACTGGAAATCCGCCAGTTGGATGTCTTTAACATGGCGCACCTTGTCCACCACCCGCATCACGGGCGGGGCCAGTTCCAGGGTGCCGTCGGGCTTTTGGATGGTCATCGGGATGTCGGTCTTGACGCCGCCGAGCTGTTCCAGAAAGTCGATATGAAAATAGGTGCGGCGAAACTCGCCATCGGTGATGCTTTTCAGGCCTACGTCCTGCTGAAACTTGACAATGTCGGTGATGGCGCGGTCTTCCGCCAGCCGCAATGCGTCGGCATTAATCTGGCCTTTGGCGTGTTGCTCGCGGGCTTCGAGCAGGGCCAGGGGGCGCAAAAAGCTGCCCACGTGGTCATAGTGGGCGGGTAGGGTGGGGGTCATGGGGGCATCTCCGGTCATGGTGGGGGGGTCGACGCAGGCTTTGCGCTCAGAACCCATGTTAATGGATACCGACAGGGCGCTTTGAACGCTCTTTGTCTCACCTCAAGCCAAAATCCTACAGCCAATGTATACAATGAGTATTCATTATGCTCATCAGCCCCTCCTTCCCCCTGAATGCCTGGTATGCCGCCGCCTACGATGTGGAGATGGTGCAACAGCTGCTGGCACGCACCATCTGCAAACAACGGGTGGTGATGTTCCGCAAGACCGATGGCAGCGTGGCCGTGCTGGAAGACGCCTGCTGGCACCGGCTGCTGCCACTCTCCATGGGCCGCCTGCATGGCGACGAAGTGACCTGCGGCTACCACGGCCTGGTATTCAACGCGCAGGGGCGCTGCACCCACATGCCCAGCCAGGAGACGATCAACCCCACGGCCTGCGTGCGCAGCTACCCGGTGGTGGAGAAACACCGCTTTGTCTGGATCTGGCCCGGTGACCCGGCCAAGGCCGACCCGGCCCTGGTGCCCGACATGCACTGGAACGACGACCCGGCCTGGGCTGGCGACGGCGAACTCATTACCGTGCAATGCGACTACCGCCTGGTCATCGACAACCTGATGGACCTGACGCATGAGACCTTTGTCCACGGCTCCAGCATTGGCCAGCAGGCCGTGGCCGAGGCCCCTTTTGTGGCCACCCATGGGGACCGCAGCGCTACCGTCACGCGCTGGATGTCCAACATTGACGCACCGCCCTTCTGGGCCGGGCAGATCCGGCAGGCGCGTGGCTACCAGGGCCCGGTCGACCGCTGGCAAATCATCCGTTTTGAGGCGCCCTGCACCGTCAGCATCGATGTTGGCGTGGCCGAGGCCGGCACGGGCGCCGTCCCCCCGGGCGGCAATATGGGGGATGCGCGCCTGAGCGACCGCAGCAGCGGCGTCAACGGCATGGTGCTCAACACCATCACCCCCGAGACCGACGGCAGCTGCCACTATTTTTGGGCTTTTGCCCGCAATTACCGTCTAGGCGAACAAGGCCTTACACACCAGCTGCGAGAGGGCGTGGCCAAGATCTTCCGTGAAGACGAGCTGATTTTGGAAGCCCAGCAACGCGCCATGGTCGAGCGCCCCGAACGCGCCTTTTACAACCTCAACATCGACGCAGGCGCAGTCTGGGCGCGGCGGCTGATCGATGGCCTGGTGGCGCAGGAACAGCCCAAGCGCACCGTGGTTCCAATCCGCGCCGCAGCCTGAAAGCCAACACCATGACAAAAGCTACTAAATTAATAGCAAACAATGACGCTGGCAAAGGGCTAGCGGCCGAAATGCCTCTACAAACCAGTTCAGACAGCGTGCAGGTGCGGGCACTGCTGCAGCTGCGTGAACTGATCCTGTCAGGCGAGCTGGCCGGTGGCAGCCGCATCACTGAACTGGCGGTGGTGCAACGGCTGGGCGCCTCACGCACGCCGGTGCGTGCGGCGCTGATGCGCCTGGAACAAGAAGGCCTGCTGGAGGCACTGCCATCCGGCGGCTACGCCATCAAGACCTTCAGCGAGCGCGATGTGTCAGAGGCGATCGAGCTGCGTGGCACGCTAGAGGGCCTGTCTGCCCGGCTGGCGGCGGAGCGTGGCGCCGCCCCCGTGGTGCTGGC
The DNA here is from genome assembly GCA_945885775.1 of Rhodoferax sp. OV413. Classification (GTDB taxonomy): domain Bacteria; phylum Pseudomonadota; class Gammaproteobacteria; order Burkholderiales; family Burkholderiaceae_C; genus Rhodoferax. Next base: position 7,267 of record CAMCZF010000006.1, read on the forward strand.
TGAAGCGCGCGCCTGTCTGGACGCGATTGACCAATTTTTGAAGTCACCCACACTGGACGACCAGGCTTTTTCACGCTATGTGGCCCTGAACGAACAATTCCACGCCCTGCTGTCCGAAATGTCGGGCAGCGCGGTGATTGCACGCCAGCTGGAACGGGTGATGAGCCTGCCCTTTGCCTCACCCTCTGGCTTTGTGGTGGCGCAGGCCAACTCCACCGCCGCGCGCGACATGCTGGTGGTGGCGCAGGACCAGCACCGACAGGTGCTGGACGCCATCACGCAAGGCGAAGGTTCCCGGGCCGAAGCCATCATGCGCGAACACTCGCGGCTGGCCCAGCGCAACCTGCGCGAGGTGGTGCAAAGCCCCCGCCAAGACCAACTGCCAGGCGTACGACTGATCCGAAAGCCACGCTGATGAGTGGCGACATCGTCTGGACCGAGGCCGTGGTCCAAGCCACCCGTGAGCTCACGCCCAGCGTACGAGAGTTCACCCTGGCGACAACCCGCCCCAGCCTGCCCTACGCTGCGGGCAGCCACCTGCAGGTCGAACTGCTGATCAACGGCCAGCCACAGACCCGCTCTTACTCCTTGATCGGGCAGGACGATGATGGTCTGTACCGGATTGCCGTCAAGCAACTGCCATTGGGGCGAGGCGGCTCGCTGGCCATGTGGCGGCTCGCGCCGGGTGACCTGCTGCGCATCAGTGCACCGCGCAATTTTTTCCCGCTGAGCCTGGCGGCACCGGGCTACCTGCTGCTGGCCGGCGGCATCGGCATCACCCCGCTGGTGTTGATGGCGCAAACCCTAGCCAAACGTGGCGCCCCGGTACGGCTGGTGCAGGGCGCCCGCACATTGAGTGAGCTGGCCTATGGCGACGTGCTGCGCGCAGCGCTGGGCGATCGGCTGACCCAAGTGGTGGATGAGCGCGTTGAACGCATTGATTTTGCTGGTGAAATTGCCGCTCTCCCCCTCGGCGGCCAACTCTACGTCTGCGGCCCCGCGCCAATGTTAGAGGCGGCGCGCCAGGCCTGGGCCAACGCCGGCCGACCGGCCCACGACCTGCGCTTTGAGACCTTTGGCAGCAGCGGCCATCTAGCACCGCTGCCTTTTGGGCTGAAAGTCCCACGCCAGGGCATTGACATCACCGTCGCCGCGAATGAGAGCCTGCTTGACGCCCTGGAGCTCGCCGGGGTCAGCGCCCTGTCGAATTGTCGGCGAGGCGAATGTGGTCTGTGTGCGCCGGATGTGCTGGCACTCGACGGCGTGATCGACCACCGCGATGTCTTTTTGAGCGCCCACGAGCACCTGCAAAACCAGCGCATTTGCGTCTGCGTGTCACGGGTGGTGGGCAGCATCACCCTGGACATCGCTTACCGGGCAGGGGCCTGAGCCGTTTCTTGGACCACGCCAGTGGATGGCACAGACCATGGGCGAAGTGGGCGGTAGGACCGTAACACCCGGCGAGCTTTATGGGCTTGCTCTTTGAACAGCAAGTGCAGCCAAAGGTAAAGACCCATGAAAACATATAGCAACAAAATGATTTGGCTAGGCTCAAAAGTGTTACTACAATTTGACTGATGCATATTGAGTTCGACGTTAACAAAAATGACACCAACATCCGTGAGCGCGGTCTGTCGTTGGAACGAGCGTCTGATTTCGATTTTGACAGTGCAATCATCAAGCGTGATTCGCGTAAGCCCTACCCCGAAGTGCGATATGTAGCGGTGGGTTTCTTGGATGCCCGGTTACATGTTTTGTGCTTCACGCCAATTGAAGTCGGCATTCGGGTCATCAGTTTTCGCAAGGCCAACACACGTGAAGTTAAACACTATGAAGAAACGTATCCCTCTCATTGATAACGAAGGCGAGGTTCGCGAATTGACGGCAGCAGATATGCGCACGTTTAAACCCGCCGGCGAGGTGCTACCGCAGGCGCTGCAAAAATCCCTGGGCATGCGTGCGCGAGGCCCACAAAAGTCGCCAACAAAGGTGTCGACGACCATCCGCCTTTCACATGACGTGTTGCAAGCCTTTCGTGCAACAGGCGATGGCTGGCAAACACGGGTGGATACCGCGCTGAAGGACTGGCTCAAGACGCATACAACGGCTCAGCCAGTGGATGGCACAGACCATGGGCGAAGTGGGCGATAAAGCTGCAAAGTCCGAGAAAGCGGATGCAGCTTGTGCCAATAGACGACTAGGCGGTCGGCCCCGCAAGGTCAAGGCTTTTGAAGCGATGTGACCTGCCCGGCGGGCTGAAAAATGCAGCCGAGGGTTTTACAGTGTGGCCTTTATTCGCTTTAATTGCGCATGCAGGTCCAACAAGTCTTTGTTCGCAACTTGCCACACGAGCTCGTAGTCGATGCTTGCGTAACCATGAATAACGCGATTTCTCATGTAGTAAATGGCCTCCCAAGGCACGTCCGATTGCAGTGAAGCAAATTCCGGGAACTTTTTGATAACTTGGTTTGCTGCTTCACCAATCACCTCTAGGTTCCGAACAACACCATCCTGCAACAGCCGCGTAGAGAGAAATTGGGCCTGAGTGACATCGGTCAGGTACTCATCAACCTGCTCGATGGCTTGAATCATATGATCCAAGTAGTCCTTTAGCCTATTCAGCCGCAAGTCGGTCATACCGGTTGGGCGTGCTCTACCACATGATTGCGAAATGACAAGGGCAAAGCCCTGGGGGTCAGGACATCAACTTGAATGCCCAACTCAGATTCCAGGCGCATCTGCAGTTTGGCGATGTCTAACAGCGATGTGTTGGGAGCTGGGTCTACCAAGATATCCAGGTCACTGGCGTCGGAGTCCTCGCTTCTTAAAACGGACCCAAAAACCCGGGGATTTGAAACGCCGTACTCTGCCACAAGCGCTCGAATTCTCTCGCGGCTTCGGGCTAAGACAGCGGACGGCTTCATGGACTTGATCTTTTTTTGCAGTGTGAAGGGCAGATTCTATGACCTGTGCCCGTATTGACCTGTTCGATGTGACCCGCTGCCAAGACGGGCCGACTGAAATCAGCCCCGGCCAGCAAACGGCATTTGGGTAGCCATCACCGTGTGGAACATCACATTGGCCTCCAGCGGCAAGCTGGCCATGTACAGCACCGACTGACCGACGATGGACACATCCATCAGTGGCTCAATGGCGATCTGCCCATTGGCCTGCAAGATACCGGTGGCCATGCGCGCGGCCATCTCGGTGGCGGCATTGCCGATGTCAATCTGGCCGACCGCGATGTTGTACTTGCGCCCGTCCAGCGAGGCGGTCTTGGTCAGGCCGCTGACGCCGTGTTTGGTTGAGGTGTAGGCAATGGAGTTGGGGCGCGGCGTGGTGGCCGAGATGGAGCCATTGTTGATGATGCGCCCGCCCATGGGGGTTTGCGCTTTCATGACCCGAAACGCCTGCCGAATGCACAGGAACATACCCGTGAGGTTAATGTCCACCACGGTTTTCCATTGTTCAACCGTCAGGTCTTCCAGCGGGATGCCCGGCGCGCTGACCCCGGCGTTGTTGAACAGCACGTCCAGCCGGCCAAAGGTAGCCACGGTAGTGGCAAACAGATGCTCCACGGAAGCCTCGTCGGCCACATCGGTCGACACAGCCAGGCCGTTGGCAGGTGCGGCGGATTCGGCCAGCGCCTGCTGCAGCGGCTCAAGCCGGCGGCCGGCCAGCACCACGCGGTAGCCCGCGCCCAGCAGCGCCAGCGCGGCAGCTTTGCCGACGCCGGAGCCGGCGCCAGTGACGATAGCGACTTTGGAGGGGAAAGACATGCGGGCTTCCTTTGCAAAATGACGAGATACGTCATTCTCGCGCAAGGCGCATCGGCCTGCCCGCAGCGGGACCTCAGGTCTTGGTCTTCATCGGGCAGGAGTTCCAGCCAAAAAGCGTGTAGAGCGGGCACCAGCCGATCGCGCCCGTGGCCAGCGGCACCAGGCCAACCCAGCCCCAGACGCCGATGGTGCCGCTCAAGGTCAGCGCGATCAGGGCTAGGCCGGCCACCACACGCAGTGTGCGGTCCAGACCGCCTTCGTTGATTTTCATAGGGAGTCCCTTTCTTGGTGATTTGCCGTTGATTCCCATAGGAAATGCCGCTCCATTAGGCACCGATCCGCACGCGCCTTGATTGACACAGATCAAACGCGCGAGCCGATCACACCGGTTCCCCCATAATTACGCCATGACCTGGTGTCCCCGTCTGATGGCTTGGCTGCTGCTCTGGCTGGCGCTGCCAGCCCTGGCGCAGCACGTGCTGCAAGCCCGGGTGCCGGGCGCCGAATTGAGCGGCCAGGTGAGCTACCTGATCGACGACAGCCGTCAGCGCCAGCTGGCCGATCTGCTGACACCCGCCGGCCAGGCGGCACTGGTGCGGCCTGCGAAGGAACTGCGCACCGGCTACGACAACCGACCCTATTGGCTCAAGATTGAGCTGGTGCAAACCGGCGGCGCGGGTGATTGGGTGCTGGCCCTGCCCACCACGGGGATCCAGGACCTGCAGTTCTATGGCCCTTATGACGCCGCCGGGCAACTGCTGGCGCCGCCCGTGCGCACCGGCCTGGCCCACCCCTATGCCTCTCGGCCACTGGGGAGCGAGCGTTATGTGTTCCGGGTGCGCCTGCCGCAGGCTGGCACCTACACCGCCTACCTGCGCCTGGTGTCACAGACCTCCCAGCTGTACCAGCTCTCGGCCTGGGACCCGGCCGACTACCTGGCATCGCGCCAGGACAAGCGCTTGTTTGACGGCCTGAGCTACGGCATCTTGCTGGCTCTGCTGGTCTACAACCTAGTGCTGGCACTGGTGTTCCGGGACCGCAGCTATGGGCTTTATGTCTTGAGCTGCGGCTTTGCCTTGCTGACCGTGGCCAGTTTCAACGGGCATGCCGCGCGCCATTTGTTTTCTGACTGGCCCGCCGGCATTGAGCTGTCCTACGTGGTGGCGCCCAGTCTGTGGATTTTGTGCAGCGCTCTGTTTGGCCGCAGCTTTCTTGAGCTGGCCCGGCGCTCTCCCTGGCTCAACCGGCTGGTCTGGCTGCCGCTGGGGCTGAGCCTGCTGGCGCTGCTGCTCGGCCTGACGTCCCAGGTAGCCATGGCGCAGCGCCTGATTGAACTGGCCTCGGCCGGCGCCTCGGTGCTGATGGTCGTAGCAGCCGTGGTGGTGTTTATGCGGGGCTACCAGCCGGCGCTTTGGTACCTGGGCGGCCAGGTCATGCTGTTTCTGGCGGTGTTGAGTGTGGTGCTGGTGAACTGGGGACTGCTGGATTTACCGTTCATGGTCTCGAACGGGCTGCAACTGGGCATCGTCATGGAAATGCTGGTGTTTGCCCTGGCGCTGAGCCGCCGCATCCGGCTGATCCAGGCGCAGCAGCTGGCACTGCAACAAAAAGCCGGCTGGTTGACCCAAGCCGCTCAGACCGACGCCATGACCGGCCTGGCCAACCGGGCCGGGCTGGAGGCGCGGGCAACCCAGATGCTGGCCGAATCCAGCTTGCACAGCGTGATGTTGCTTGACCTGGATGGTTTTAAGGCTGTCAATGACCGGCATGGGCATGGGGCCGGTGACCAGGTGCTGATCGAAGTGGCGCGGCGCATCAAGGCGGCGTTACGCGGCTCCGACACGGCAGCCCGGCTCGGTGGCGACGAGTTCGTGGTGCTGGTGGCCGGTACCGCCGATGCGGTCGACCGCCCCCGGCTCGGTGAGTTGGCCCTGCGCCTGCAAACCGCCATCCGTGCGGAAGTGGCTATTGATGGCGGCGCCGTCCAGGTCGGCAGCAGCCTGGGCATTGCCCTGTGCCCCGCTGACGGTCAGACTTTGCCTGCCTTGCTGGCCAGCGCCGACCAAGCCATGTACCAGGCCAAGGAGGCCGGGCGCGGTGATTCGGTGTTTTTTGAAGATTCGCGCTTGTAGGGCTGCGATCAAACCAGCCAGCGCTCAAGCAAGCTACCCCAGGTCCAGATAAAACAGGCTTATCCCGGCCAAGTATGGCCCGGGTTCTGGGCGCGAATGGGCCTCACCACCCCACCTCTTGCGCAAACCGCCCCAGGGCCGCGACGCTGTCCAGCCCCAGCTTTTCCATGGCCCGCTGCCGGTGCAGTTTGACGGTGCGCAGCGCGATCTTCAGGCTCAGCATGATCTGAGGGTTGGTCTTGCCCTGGACCGCCAACCGGATGACGTTCAGCTCCTTGTCTGTCAGTGACGCCACCAGGGCGGCAACATCAAGCTGCCGTTGCGCGGCAGTACGGTGCGCTACGTTTGTTCTCAGCGCCTTGGTCACGGCCAAAAGCAACTCGGAGGCTTCGAAGGGCTTGATCAGAAAGTCGACTGCACCCCCGTGGAATGCGCTGACCACCTCCTGGGGCAGACTCTGCCCGCTCATCAGCACCATGGGGGGCACATCGCGCCCTTGCAGTTGTCGCTGCAAAGCCAGACCGTCGATCTCCGGCATCCGCAGGTCGCACAGCAGGCAGCTTGGGCCCGGGAATGAAGGCACCGGGGCATCCAGCGCCTCTAGGTAGTGGCGCGCCGACGCAAAGGTTTCGACCGCATAACCTTCAAACATCAGCCGGGCCGACAGCGCGGACAGCACCTCGGCGTCATCGTCGATCAAGACGACGCGGCCGCGTGCGAATCGCGCGGCGACCCTCTCGTCGTCCACCGTCACGACGCGCCGTGCCCTTGAAGGATGGGAGGGCCGGCGTGAGTCGGGCGATGCGCTTGTTTGTGGGTTCATGTGCTCAGGCACCAGATGCGTTGGTGGTATTGGCCAGCGGCAGGTCTATCACCACGATCGCGCCACCCCCTGGCGCATTGGCCAGCGTCAAGGCGCCGTGATGCTGGCGGACGATCGTCGTCGCGATCTCCAGACCCAGACCCAGGCCGCCGGGCTTGGTGGTGAAAAGCGCCTCCGTGGCGCTCGCCAGCGCCTCGCTTGAGAACCCAGGGCCATAGTCACGCACCGACCATGATGCGCGGCCCGCGTTGACCTGCAGCGTGATCTCTATTGGCCGCGACGCCGACGCCCCGCAGGCTTCGATAGCATTGGTCAGCAGAATCACCAACACTTGCGAGAGCTCGATCGATTCACCGGAAACCAGCATGGGCGTGTCTGGCATCGGTCGGACCAGCACCACTTGATGGGTCTTCATAAGCGGTGCCATCAAGTCGATCACGTCAGCGCTTACCCAGAACAAGTCCACCGGGCCCAAGACGGGGGCCACCGGTTGCAGTCGTTGCCGGATGCGCTGGACAATCCCCGTGCCACGTCTGGCGCTGCGCAAGATCCCTTGCACCAGTTCGGCCTGCTGCTCGGCCTGTTCCTCGGCATTTTGTCCGCCCCTTTTTAGGCTCGCCTCGGCCAACTCGGCGTTCGACAAGATCGCCGTCAGCGGTTGTGTCAGTTCATGTGCGAGCGCGCCAGACAAAGCGCCCAGACTGCGCAGGCGGTCCAGCCTGGACAATCGGGCTGAGAACTCGCGCAACACCGCCTCGCGTTCGGCCCGTTTGATCTCATCGGCTTGCAGCCTGGCCTTACGCTCCAACAAGATGCCCAAGAAGGCGAAATTGCTGTTGACCGCCAAGAAGACCATCATCACCCCGATAACCGGCGCCAATTGCGCGGGGTAGGGCGCGGCCGGCAGATCCCGGGTCGTCAGAAAGATCGCCAGTTGAATGGCCACTGTCACGCCAGGAAGCAGGTAACCCACCGTCAGCCACCAAGCCGCTACGCTGTGCTGCTTGCGGGCGATCAGGGCGCTGTGCCACACCGATACAAAGGCCACGACCAGCAGGATTGGGTAAGCGATCAGCGGCCAAGGGATGACGCCTGTTGAACGCGCCCATTCAATCGCCAGAAAGCTAGCCGTCGCCAGCCCGAACAGTGTGAACCAGGAGGCCCGTGGTAAGTTGAGGATGTGGCGCAGCGACTGCCGTCCGATCAGCAAACCAAAGCCGACGAGTGCATTGGCCAGCGAAATAGTGACAGGGGCGGGCGCGATGTTTCGCAGCCCAACCAGGCAGGTGCCCAGGCCAAGCACCAACCCGCCCAAACACCAGATGCGAACATAGGCCCGCCGGCGTGGGTTAGGCCCCACGGCGACCCACAGGGCTATGGGCAGGATCACCAGCATGATGCTGGTCAACAGAAACAGGGTTGGGGTGTCCATGGTTGGAAGATTCTCTCAGGCCAAATGGCAACGTACACGCGAGATCCCTCGCAAGCGAGCCCGCTATTCAAGGTCACGGTCAGAGATCATTCGGCTGATTCGGCCTGCATGAATGTCTTCTTGAGTCACCGTGATGCTCAGCGTTCCGGTGCGCCCATTAGGCAGGAAGATCAAGTTATTGATAACTTGACCGACACGCGCGCCTGCAGATAGGGTGATGACCACGGGCACGCCCAGGGGCATGGCGGTGGGCTTGCGCATAGCTGGATCTGAGTCGCTCATTGTTTTGACCAGATAGTTGCAGGAATTTCAATAACGAAAACAGGCAATGCAGCCAGAGCTCTGACCACTGCCTCGCTTTCAGCTATTGTTGTCGGCTGGCCGGTGGTTGCCAATTGCCCCAAAGGGCAATGACGCATTTCCCCCTTCGCCCAAGCGGCGGTGCGTTACGCTTGGGAAATCTGCGGGTGCTGACACCCGCGCCATGGCGGCTACGGGCGATGTGCCAACGGCACTGGCCGTGCTAGACCGCCTGGACGCAGCAGATGCTCAGCCTTGAAGGCTGCTGGCCAGCAGCTGCACGTTGCCCCCCGCCGCCGTGGTGTTGACGGTGATGGTTTGCTCGGCGCAAAAACGATATCTATAAGTCGCTGCCCTCAAGGGCTTGCGGCGGCAGCCGGTTTGCTACTGATTCAATAGCTACATCACCAGCAAAGACGGGGCCTAGAGCCTGTTTTGCCTCAAAATCCGCTCAGGCTCCCCAGGCAGTCGTCCAGCGCCTCTATAAATAAGTCAACGTGGCCGCGCTCGAGCACCAGCGGCGGGCGAATCTTCAGAACATTGGCACTGCGGCTGCAGGCGCTGATCAGCACGCCGCGGGTTTTCATGCCGTTGACCACCTGGGTGGTCACCTCGGCGGCCGGGCGATGGGGGTCAGCCTCATGGACCAGCTCCACCCCTAAAAACAAGCCAAACTGACGTACATCGCCAATCCAGCTATGGCGAGCGGCCAGGGCCTGCAGGCCTTGGCGAAAGTAATTGCCCTGGGCCACGGCATTGGCCGGCAGTTGCTCGCGCTCCAGTACATCGAGCACCGCCATGCCGACCGCCGCACTGACCGTGTTGCCGCCAAAGGTGTTGAAGTAGCGAGTCTCGCGACCGAACGCATCCAGCAGGTCCTGCCGGGCACACAGGCCGGCCAGCGGGTGGCCGTTGCCCATGGGCTTGCCCATGGTGACCAGGTCGGGCGCAATACCGTGCCGCTGATAGCCCCACATGTGTTGGCCGGTTCGGCCAAAGCCGGGCTGCACTTCGTCGGCAATCACCAGCATGCCCGCCGCCCTGGCGCGGGCCACGGCGGCTTGCAAAAAGCCGGCGGGCTCGCCAAACACACCGTCGCTGGTAAAGAGTGAGTCAAACAGCAGCGCCGCCGGCCGTACGCCGTCGGCCTGCATACGGGTGATGGCCTGGTCAATGCCTGCCGCAAAATCCGTGGCCACGTCGGCTTGAGTCTTGCCGTAGCGTTTGGGTGCGGCCACGGTGTAGACCATGGGCAGGCCACCAGCGGCAGGCCCCAGCGAAGGCGAGCAGGCGGCGGTGGTCTGGGTGACCCCGTGGTAGGCCCAATCCGTCACGATGACCCCGCTGCCCCCGGTATGGAACTGCGCCAGCCGCAGGGCCAGGTCATTGGCCTCGCTGCCGGTGCAGGTGAACATGAGGCGGTCCAGGCTAGGGTGGTGCGTGGACAGCAGGCGCTCGGCGTAGTCCAGCAAGGCCTCGTTCAAATAGCGGGTGTGGGTGTTGAGTTGTGCAGCCTGCTGCTGCAGGGCCTGCACCACCTGCGGGTGGCAGTGGCCCAGTGACACCACGTTGTTGTAGGCATCCAGGTAACGCCGGCCCTCGGCGTCCCACACCCACACACCCTGGCCGCGCACCAGTTCCACCGGGTCTTGGTAAAACAGCCGGTAGGCCGGGCCCAGCAGCGCCTCGCGCCGGCGGATCAGGGTTTGCTGCCGCTCGGGCAAGCTGCCCAGCGTGGTCGGGTCAAAGGCGTTGATGGTTTTCATGGGGCTTAGCGGTCGGCCTGTGGCCTATTCATGGTGAGCAGCAAGTCAGCCGAAGCGGCAAGGCCAAAGGTCATCAGGGCGCGCAAGCCGGCACTGGCCACCGCATGGTTGCGCAAAATATAGTCCCGGTTGTCAGGGAACCACTGGGCACGCTGCTCGGTGATGCACAGCGTGATGGCGCAGCGCACCGCCGCCAGCAGCGGAACCAGCCGCAGTTCCTGGCTGGAAAGCGGGTTGGCCTGCTGGTACCCCTGCATGAATTCAAGCAGGCTGTCGATGCTGGGTTGGCCCTGCGCGTGGCACTGGTAAGAGGCGGCCACCGCCACATCAAACACGCGCGGGCCATGCAGCATGTCACCAAAGTCCAGCACGCCGCACACCTGGTCGGGGTTGGCGGGGTCGACCAGCAGGTTGTAAGGGTTGAAATCATTGTGCAAAAACTGCTGCGGCAGTGCGGAGATCTGCGGCTGGACCTGCTGCACATACTGCGCAAACACCTGCTCGCCCCAGGCGCGGCTTTGGGCATCCCGGATCGCCGGCAACCAGCGTTGCAGCTCTGGCGTGCGGTGCAGGTCCCACATCAAGGCCTCGTTACTGACCGGTGCATGCGCAAAATCCTGCAAAGCCAGGTCCAGTGTCGCCAAAGTGGCGCCGATCGAGCGCCGCTGCGCGGCGCTGGGCGGCGCCTCGTGCAGCGGCATGCCGGGCAGATAGGCCAGCATCCGGGCGAAGCTCACGCCGTCCGGGCCAGGCAGGGCCAGCAGGTGCGCCCCATCGCCCCAGCGGTGAATGCGCTGCACTGGCAATTGGGGCGCCTGCTGCGCCAGGTAAGTGAGGGCGGCGTTCTGCAAAGCCAGCGCATTTGGGTTCTCACGGGCGTCGCTGACCTTGAGCACATAGCGATCCGCTGAATCTGACACCGTCACCAAAAAATTAAGGTCGCGTTCGCCGCTCAGGTGCTGTACCGCGCTGGCCTGCGGCAGGAACTGCGCGCGGACCAGGGCCAGCAGGTCCTCCGGGCTGCCCATCAGCGTTGCACCCGCTTGGGCCACAGCCGGTCGGGCAATCGTAAGCCCGAGACAATCGCCACGCCCAGCATGACGATGGCGCCCCCGATCAGGTTGGGCGCGGTCAGCGCTTCGCCCAGCACCAGCACAGCGGCAAATACGCCGACCACCGGCATCAGCAAGACGAAGGGCGTGACCTCGTCAATGCGGTTGCGGGACAGCACTGAGTACCACAGCACGTAGCCACAAAAAAAGCCCACCACGCTGAAGGTCAGGAACCCGGCCCATTGCAAAGCATTGGCGGTTTGCATGGCCTGCCACTGGCCGCGCTCCAGCAGCAGGCTGGCCAGCAGGCACTGCGGCACCGCATGCAGGGAAATGGCCCGCAACAGCGGCAGGCCGGCATCACGGCTGAGTTTTTTCACCAGCACTTGGCCAAAGCCCCAGACCCCGGCTCCAATAATCAGCATGGTCACGGGCAGCCAGGGTGGCGGCTGCTTGGGCAGCCCCACCACCATGGCCACGCCGGCAAACGCCACCGCGATGCCAATGGCGCGCGCCAGGCTGAGCTCTTCCTTCAAGAGCCACCAGCCGAACAGCACGGCAATTGGCACCTGCACCTGGACCACCAAAATAGCCAGGCTGGCCGATACATGCCGGTAGCCGTAAAACCCCAGCCCCGCCTGGATGGTGACCACGCAACTGGTCATCAGCATCACGTGCCAGTGCGGCGTGAGCTGCCGCGACGGCCAGAGGGCATTGATCACCAGAAAATTGGCCAGGTAGGTCAAGCCGACCATGAACATCGGCGGAAAATGGTCGATCGCCGGCTTGGCCATGGTGTAGCCAAGGCCCCAGCAAACCGGCACCAGCGCGGCGCGTACGATGTCTTTGGGTGTCATAAGGGGTCCGGTTACGCCACAGCGGTGGCTCGCGCCATGGCGCACCATTCTGCACCAGCCAGAGATAATGCTGAGCTTATGAACAAGCAACTGGCGAGACGGAGGGTGGTGGTGGGCTTGAGCGGTGGGGTGGACTCTGCAGTCACCGCCTGGCTGCTCAAACAGCAGGGCCATGAGGTGCTTGGCATCTTCATGAAAAACTGGGAGGACGACGACGACAGCGCCTACTGCTCCTCCAACATCGATTTTGTGGACGCCGCTGCCGTGGCTGATGTGGTCGGCATCGAGATTGAGCATGTCAATTTTGCCGCTGAATACAAAGACCGGGTGTTTGCCGAGTTCCTGCGCGAGTACCAGGCCGGGCGCACGCCCAACCCCGACATCCTGTGCAATGCCGAGATCAAGTTCAAGTCTTTCCTAGACCACGCGCTGCGCCTGGGGGCCGACCACATTGCCACCGGCCACTACGCCCGGGTTCGCCACAATGACGCCACCGCCCGTTTTGAACTGCTCAAGGGCCTGGACCCAGCCAAAGACCAAAGCTACTTTTTGCACCGCCTGAACCAGGCGCAACTGGCCAAAACCCTGTTCCCGATTGGGGAACTGCACAAGACCGAGGTGCGACGCCTGGCCGCCGAAATTGGGTTACCCAACGCCCGAAAAAAAGACTCAACCGGCATCTGCTTCATTGGCGAGCGACCGTTTCGTGATTTTTTGAACCGCTACATTGCCAAAGAGCCTGGGGCCATCAAGGACGAGCGCGGTCAAACCGTTGGCCAGCACGTGGGCTTGAGCTTTTACACCCTGGGCCAGCGCCAGGGCCTGGGCATTGGCGGGCTCAAGGCCAAAGGGGCGCAACGCGGTGGTGGCGAACACGCGCCCTGGTTTGTAGCGCGCAAGGACATGGCCTGCAACACCCTGTGGGTGGTGCAGGGCCATGAGCACCCCTGGCTGCAGTCTCACCAGTTGCAGGCGCAAGACGCCAGCTGGATCGCCGGCCAGCCGCCGCCCGCTGGCGCCCTGGCGGCCAAGACCCGCTACCGGCAGGCGGACGCCCCCTGCACCCTGCTGGCGCCCAGCGTCAACAGCTTTGCGCTGGATTTCAGCGCTGCGCAGTGGGCGGTGACGCCCGGCCAGTCTGCCGTGTTGTATGACGGCGAGGTGTGCTTAGGGGGTGGGGTGATCTCGGCGGCAACGGCCTGACGACTTAACCACAGTCTTGGGACACGACCTAACGCGCCCGCTTCGTCTCGCCGATCGCTACTATGCCAAAGGCGAACTTGAGCTATCGGCTATGGCGTACGTTTTTCGGGGGCAAGGTCACAATCAGAAAACACCAAAGTTCACAGTCGATTCCTTGGTGGACATGGTTTTACGCACGGGTAAGCACGTTCAGCTATCTGTTCAATGAAGCTTCACGTGCGCTGCAGAGCAACGACCAGTGGCGGCAGGCCGGGATGTCGGCACCGGGGCCACCCATGCCTTCGCGCTTGCCCAGCAACTGCATTGCGGGGGTAAAGATGTCCAGCCAGTCTGCCGTGCTGTACGACGGCGAGGTGTGCTTAGGGGGCGGGGTAATTGGCGCGGCGCGTGGCAAAGGCCTTGCTGACTAACCGTTCAGGCACGTCCGTCAGGCCATCAGCGTCATGCCGGCGTACTTCGAAGCTTTGACATCAAACGTCATCGCTCGCCAGCCCCGCACTTTGCGATGGCGGCATTCATGGATTCGATGGAGACGCGCTTCTTGGCCTGACCGAACATGCCCTTGAGGGCAGTCACATCACTTGTCGTCGCCACAAACTCGTAACGGCCAGGAGCGATCAAGACAAACTCAACTCGGTCTCCAGCATCCACCTTGAGGTCGTTGCGAACCTCGACGGGGATGGCGGCCTGAACTCGCAAAAGCGGAGCTTTTTCAGGAAGCTGGTCCGATCTAAAACGGAATATCGTCGTCCATGTCATCAAACCCGCTGGCAGGCCGGGCGGCGGCTGGCGCCGGGCGCTGCGCTGGCGGGGCAGGACGAGACGCTGGCGCCGGGCGCGAGTAGCCCCCTCCACCACCACCACCGCCACCACCTTCTTCCCCACCGGGGCCGCCCATGCCCTCACGCTTGCCCAGCAACTGCATTTCAGTGGCGATGATGTCGACCGTGTTTTTCTCGATGCCGGCCTGGTCGGTGTACTTGCCGTACTTCAAGCGGCCTTCGACGTAGATCGGCTGGCCCTTCTTGACGTATTCACCGGCGATTTCGGCCAGGCGGTCGTAGAAGGTCACGCGGTGCCACTGGGTGTCCTCAATGGTTTCGCCAGAATTCTTGTCTTTGCGACGCGAAGAGGTGGCCACGCTGACGTTGGCCACAGCCTGCCCTGACGGCAGGTAACGAATTTCGGGGTCACGGCCGCAGTTGCCGACGAGAATGACTTTGTTGACCGATGCCATGGTGGGTTCCTCCAGAGTTTGCGTAATTATCCAGCCTTTGGGGCCACTCGCGCCAGACCGGATGAGCAAACTCGCGGTAGAGTCCTGCACCATGAGACGCCTTCCCCCGCTCAATGCCCTACGCGCCTTTGAGGCCGCCGCCCGCACGGCCAGCTTCACCAAAGCCGGTGAGCTGCTGCATGTGACACAGGGCGCGGTCAGCCGCCAGATCAAACAGTTGGAAGACTGGCTGGGCAAGCCGGTGTTCATCCGCCATTCCCACGGCCTGGTGCTGACACCCGCCGGCAGCGTGCTGGCCAAAAGCATCGAGCAAGCCTTTGGCAACCTGGCCAATGCGGTCGACCAGATCCAGAACCTGGGCGCGCGTCAGCGCATCTCAGTCAACGTGCCAGAGACCTTTGCCTCGCGCTGGCTGGCTCCCCGCCTGCGCGGCTTTCACAGCCGGCACCCCGACATCGACCTGTCGATCACCACCAACGCCGTGGCCAACTTGCGTGAGGCCCGGCAATATGATTGCCTGGTGATGTACCTGGCCGAGCCCTGGGCCTCGTGTGACTGCTGGCTGCTCCGCCAGGAGCAGCACATTGCGGTGGCCAGCCCAGAATTGTGGTCAGATGGCCGCCCCCCGAGCCCGAACAAGGCCACCTTGCTGCACATCTTGGCCGGCGCCAAGCGTTTGCCGGTCTGGGAAAACTGGCTGGCCTCCAAGGGCATGCGACAGGTGGACGCCCGCCCCGGCATCGCGTTTTCCACCATGGACCAAGCCATCAACGCCGCCGTGTCGGGCGCCGGCGTGGCAGTGGTCGACGCACCGATGGTGGAGCGCGACCTGCGCGACAACCGCCTGCGCCGGCTCGACGAACACGAACTCACCGGCCCCCAAGGCTATTGGTTTGTGGAGCCGCGCGAACGCGGTGTGCAAGACGCCGCCCACAGCGCCGTGGTGGCGCTGTTCAAGGCCTGGTTGCTGGGGGTTAGTCGGGCTCAGTAGCCAGGGACGACCACGCCGCGCCCGGCAATGGCCAGGGGAATGGTGGCGTAGGTCGTGGTGCCAAAGACACGATCGGCCATATCGACAGCAACGGCCGGGTTAGGTACAGCCAACTCGTCGGTCAGAGACGCCGGCGTGACGCTGCCAGCATTTTTGTCGTAATAAAAAGCGCCTCCTGCAGAGGTGCAAGCATTGGTGGGCGCATAGGTGATGTTAGAGGAGCTCGCTTCCTCAAGAGACGGCCGCCACTTGCCAGTGGTGTCATTGAAGCTGATGTTCTGTCGCTGAAAGAAGTCTTTCAGGGTATGACTGCTGCTAGGACCGGCCCAATTGCAAATGAATCCCTTGATGGTGCCAGTGCTGCTGGCAATATCGTCACCATAGCCAAAGTAGGCCTCACCATCTCTCGCCTCGGTCGTCGCGTTGTAATTCAGACCGATATTGAACACCCGCGAGTTGCTGTCTTCGTAACCCGCCTGCCAACCAAAAGTGTAGTTGCCTTTAAGCGTAGTCGGGTCATACACGGCGCCAAAGCGGTTGAAGTTGTTGGCCCAACCCTTGGTGCCAACCCATTTGCCTGCCGGGTCCAACTGCCCATCGCTGGAAAAACTGGCGTAGCTGGTGGCCAGCGGGGTGGCGGTGCCAACGCCGCAGTAGTTGCCCTCGCGCTGCACCAAGGTCATCGCGGTTCGGGAGGTGCGTGTGTATTTCAGGGTGCCGACATCGACCGTGCCAAGGGCTTTGCCGTTGCAATTTTGCAGGTCAGAACCGCCCCGAGTCACCGCATAGGTCAGCAGGCCGCTGTATTCATTCTTACTGGCGCCAGGCGCGTGGCTCAGACGGATCTCTGCAGTGCGGGTGGCAGTGCCGTGGGTGAAGCTGAAGGCGACCGAGTAACTGTAGGAACCGGCCACCGGTTGCGATATGGTGGCGGTGGTGAAGGTGACGTCGGGGCTGAAGGCAACGTTCATCTCGGTCCTCAGGTCAACAGTAGCCCCCACCGCCGGCAGGCTTTTGCCAGCGGTGTTGGCCACGTTGATCAGGCTGGCCAGCGTCATCAAGCTGGTGTTGCTGCGCAGGGCTACGCCGTCCATGCGGGCGTCGAGTTGTGCGGCAGCGCAGACCCAATCGGTCGCGGTGTCAACGGCGGTCCAGATGCCCACATCGCCGCTGGGCAGCTCGCCATTGATACCAGGAGCAGGGGGAGGTGCGCCAGCAAAGTCCGGGTGCCCCTGGTACAGCACCGTTGGCCCATAACAGCCTGCGTTGATCGGGGTTTTGAGAAACTTGTCCGCATTGAAGCCCACGCCGGCACGCGGTGCGGTGGTCCCGGTCAGCAAGGCGTTGACCGCATTGGCCGATTTCATATAACGGGGGGATCGACTGGCTACCGCCTGAGCGTCACCGACGGGAATCAAGCGGCTGGCAAGCTGCTTGGCCGTAGCCAGGTCTCCTTGAAACAGGGCCAGCGCAAGCGCCTGGAGTCGGGCCGCCGGGGACGCCTGGGCCAGCGTGACAGTGCCCACTTCCATGCCAACGGGTGACGCCACGGCGAGCCCTGCCGGGAACACACCCGCACCGTCAATAGTGGTCGGGCTGCTGGGACTGCTGGACGAGCCTCCACCGCAACCCGCCAGCCCGAGCAAAAGGGCCGCCGTTAAGCCAAGAGAGGGGAAATAAAGCTTTGAGGTTTGTTTCATGACCATGCTCCATATGAGGGTTTGGAAATTCTGTCGCACAAAAAACGCTTTGTCAATTTTGATTTCCGGCTTTTGACTTGTGGCTTTGCTTCAAGGCTTTTCTGTCCTGCCATTGCGAACGTGCCCGTGGCCGGCCGGTTTACTGGCCTGGCGCCTAGCGCCTATGATGTGAGGTTGCCTGCGCCACCCAAACTCATGCCCGTACCTGACACCGACTCCCCCCGCCTGCCCCAGCCGCGCCACGCCCACCAGATCAGCATTCGGGGTGCGCGCACCCACAACCTCAAGAACATTGACCTGGACATCCCGCGCAACCAGCTGGTGGTGATCACCGGCTTGAGCGGTTCGGGCAAGTCCAGCCTGGCCTTTGACACGCTGTACGCCGAGGGGCAGCGCCGCTATGTGGAGAGCCTGTCCACCTACGCCCGGCAGTTTTTGCAGCTGATGGACAAGCCCGATGTGGATGTGATCGAGGGCCTGAGCCCGGCGATCTCCATCGAGCAAAAAGCCACCTCGCACAACCCGCGCTCCACCGTGGGCACGGTGACCGAGATCCATGACTACCTGCGGCTGCTGTACGCCCGCGCCGGCACGCCGTTCTGCCCCGATCACCAGCTGCCGCTGCAAGCCCAAACGGTGAGCCAAATGGTCGACGCCGTGCTGGCGCTGCCGCTGGACACGCGCCTGATGATTTTGGCGCCCTTGGCGCGGGGTAAAAAAGGCGAGTTTCAGGACGTGATCGCCAGCCTGCAGGCCCAGGGCTACGTGCGCTTTCGGGTTAACGGCCAGGCCTTTGAATTTGACGAACTGCCGGCGCTGAAGAAAACCGAAAAACACGATCTGGACGTGGTGATTGACCGCATCAAGGTCCGCCCTGACCTGAAACAGCGCCTGGCAGAGAGTTTTGAGGCCGCCCTGAGGGTGGGGGCCGGCCGCGCCATTGCCGTCGAAATTGATAGCAACAAACTCAATAACGACGGGGTTCAGAGCCCGATTGAGCACTTATTTAATGCCAAGTTCTCCTGCCCGGTCTGCAGCTACTCGATCGGCGAGTTGGAGCCACGGCTGTTTTCTTTCAACTCGCCGCAGGGCGCCTGCCCGGCCTGCGATGGTTTGGGCATGCAGGAGTTTTTTGACCCAGCCCGGGTGGTGGCCTTCCCCACCTTGAGCCTGGCCAGTGGCGCCATCAAGGGCTGGGACCGGCGCAACGGCTACTACTTTGCCCTGTTGGAGAGCCTGGCCCGGCATTACCGGTTTGACATCGAGGCGCCGTTCGAATCTCTGCCGATGCTGGTGCAACAGGCGGTGCTGCATGGCTCGGGCACAGAAGAGATCAAGTTCAGCTATGTGGTCGACTCCGGCGCCAGCCAGGGCAAGAAGCTCAGCAAAAAACATCCCTTTGAGGGCATCATCCCGAACATGCAGCGGCGCTACCGCGAAACCGACTCGACGCTGGTGCGCGAAGACCTGGGCCGTTTGCGCAGCACCCAGCCCTGCCCCGACTGCGCCGGTTCCCGGCTGCGGCTTGAAGCACGGCATGTGAAGATTGGCGAGGGGGCCCAGTCGCGGCCCATCTTTGAAGTGAGCCACATGACACTGGCCCAGGCCCAGGCCTACTTTGAGCAGCTGCACATGGCCGGTGCCAAGGGCGAGATTGCCGGCAAGGTGGTCCGCGAGATCGGCCTGCGCCTCAAATTCTTGAACGACGTCGGACTGAACTACCTGAGCCTGGACCGCAGTGCCGAGACGCTGAGCGGCGGCGAGTCGCAACGCATCCGGCTGGCCTCACAGATCGGCTCGGGCCTGACCGGCGTGATGTATGTGCTGGACGAACCCAGCATTGGGCTGCACCAGCGTGACAACGACCGCCTGATCAGCACCCTGCACCACCTGCGCGATATTGGCAACAGCGTGCTGGTGGTGGAGCACGACGAAGACATGATGCGCGCCGCCGACCATGTGATCGACATGGGACCGGGCGCTGGCGTGCACGGCGGACGGGTGGTGGCCCAGGGTACGTTTGCGGACGTGCGGGACAACCCCGACTCACTGACCGGGCGTTACCTGGCACATACCCTGTGCATCGCCATCCCCAAAAAGCGCCACCAGCTGCAGGACCAGGCCACGCCACACACCCTGCGCATTGTGGGCGCCACGGGCAACAACCTGAAAAGCGTGACCGTCGACATCCCGGTGGGACTGTTCACCTGCGTGACCGGTGTGTCTGGCTCCGGCAAATCCACCCTGGTTAACGACACGCTGTACACCGCCGTGGCGCGGCAGCTCTACCGGGCGCATGAGGAACCAGCGGCGCATGAGGCGATCGAGGGCATTGAGCATTTCGACAAGGTGATCAATGTCGACCAGTCGCCGATCGGGCGTACACCACGCTCCAACCCGGCCACCTACACCGGCCTGTTCACCCCGATCCGTGAGCTGATGGCCGAGGTGCCGATGGCGCGAGAGCGTGGCTATGGCCCGGGCCGCTTCAGCTTCAATGTCGGCGCGGCCTCGGGCGGCGGCCGCTGCGAGGCCTGCCAGGGTGACGGCATGCTGAAGGTGGAGATGCACTTTTTACCCGATGTTTACGTGCCCTGCGACGTCTGCGCCGGCCAGCGCTACAACCGCGAGACGCTGGAGGTCCAGTACAAGGGCAAAACGATTGCGCAAATTTTGGACCTGACGGTAGAAGCCGCCGCCGAGTTCTTTAAGGCAGTGCCCAACATCTCGCGCAAGCTGCACACCCTGCTGGATGTGGGCTTGAGCTACATCCGGCTCGGGCAGGCGGCCACCACCCTGTCAGGCGGCGAGGCGCAGCGGGTCAAACTGGCGCTGGAGCTGAGCAAGCGTGACACCGGCCGCACTCTGTACATCCTGGACGAGCCCACCACCGGCCTGCACTTTGCCGACATCGACCTGCTGCTGCGGGTGCTGCACCAGCTGCGCGACGCTGGTAACACCATTGTGGTGATCGAACACAACCTGGACGTGATCAAGACCGCCGACTGGCTGATTGACATGGGGCCCGAGGGCGGTGCCGGCGGCGGCACGCTGGTGGGCGCCGGCACGCCCGAGCAGATTGCCGACAACCCGGCCAGCCACACCGGCCGATACCTCAAAAGGCTGCTGTCGTCCGTGTCAGCTTAGCAGCGTCGGCTTAACCGTGTCAGCTTAGGCGCTGGCGCTAAGCCCGGGCCGCCTGCAATAGCTCACGCGTCTTGAGAGCCTCGCGCCGCGCAGCTTGGGCAAAGTCCTCGCCCGCCGAGGCGTACAAAATGGCCCGCGACGAGTTGACGATGATGGGCGCCACGGTGCCCTGCGCGTCGCCGCGCCAGCCCGCCTTCACGGTGGCTGCGGCATCCCCGCCCTGTGCGCCCACGCCAGGAATCAGCAGTGGCAGAGTCGGCGCAATGGCACGCACCCGCTCGATCTCAGCCGGGTAGGTGGCGCCCACCACCAGGCCAAGCTGACCATTCAGGTTCCAGGTGTTATTCGCCAGCCCGGCGATATGCTCGTAGAGCAGCGGCTCGCCCGGCACGCTGGACAAGCGCTGTGATTGCAGGTCATCGCCCCCGGGGTTGGAGGTGCGGCACAGCAGGAACGCGCCTTTGCCGTGGTACTTGAGGTAGGGCTCGACCGAATCAAAGCCCATGAAAGGCGACAGGGTGACCGCATCAGCCCCATAGCGCTCAAACGCCTCCACCGCGTACTGGGCCGCGGTGCTGCCAATGTCGCCGCGCTTGGCGTCAAGAATGACCGGCACGCCCGGTGCCACCTGGCGCATGTGAGCCATCAGCCGCTCCAACTGGTCCTCGGCACGGTGGGCCGCAAAGTAGGCAATTTGGGGCTTGAACGCAATCACCAGGTCGGCGGTGGCCTCCACAATAGCAGCGCAAAAATCAAAGATGCGGCTGGCATCACCGCGCAATGCGCCCGGAAACCGCGCCGGCTCCGGGTCTAACCCCACACAAACCATGGAACCGTTTTGGCGCTCAGCGGCGCGCAGCATGTCAAGAAATGTCATGCGCTAATTGTAGGAACCCGAAATGAGCACCACGCCGGCCCAGCTTGACCGGACAATGCATCTATGCAAACCCTGTCACGCAAACAATGGATTGGCCTGGTGCTCTTGACCCTGGTCTGGGGTGTCAACTGGCCGGTGATGAAACTTGGGGTCACCCACTACCCGCCACTGACCTTTCGCATGCTCTCCATGTGGCTGGGCCTGCCGGTGCTGGCGCTGGGGATGGTGCTGCTGCGGCTGCCGTTTAGGGTGCCACGGGCGCATTGGCGCGAGCTGTTCTGGCTGGCACTGACCAATATGTTTGTTTGGCACGCGCTGATCATCGTGGCGGTCAAGGCGCTCAGCAGCGGGCGCGCCGCTATTCTGGGCTACAGCATGCCGATTTTTTCAGCGGTGCTGGGCGCTCTGGTGTTTGGCAGCCGGCTGGCGCCGCGCGCCTGGGCCGGCGTGGCGGCGGCAGGGCTGGGGGTGGTGTTGCTGCTGTGGAACGAGTTCACCCACCTGGCGGGCAGCCCAGTTGGGGTGCTGCTGGCGCTGATCGCCGCCCTGACCTGGGCGCTGGGCACCAACCTGCTGCGCCGCACCACGCTACCGGTCCCCACACTGACCATCTGTTTCTGGATGACGGCCATGACCAGCGTGCTGCTGACCGTGCTGTCACTGCTGTTTGAACGAAGCCAGTGGGCGGCCCCGTCCCCCGCAGCCTGGGGTGCCATCGGCTTCAATGCCGTGCTGATCTTCGGCTTTGCCCACGCCGTCTGGTACACCATGGCGCGAGATTTGCCGCCAGTGGCCTCCACCTTGAGCGTGATGCTGATCCCGGTTCTGGGCGTCTTCACCGGCGCATGGTGGCTGGGCGAGGTGCTGCACTGGCAAGACTGGGCCGCCGTGCTGCTGATGGTGCTGGCGATCGGCTCGGTGCTATGGCCCGCGCGCCGCGCCTGAGGCCGCAGCCAACACCACAGCACGGGCCCGGCACAGGTCTAGCCAGGCCCGCGCTTTGTCGGCCTGGGTGCGCAGCAGGTAGCTGGGGTGGTAGGTCACGATGACCGGCACCCCCAGATACTGGTAGGTCTGCCCGCGCAGCTTGCCCAATGGCAGGGTGGCAAGCTCTGGCTGGCTGCCCTGCAACAAGGCCTGCGCGGCGAAGCGGCCCATGGCCAGGATCACCTTGGGCTTGACCAGTGCGATTTCACGCTGCAAAAAGAGTTCGCAGGCCAGTAATTCCTGCGGCTGCGGGATACGCACCACCGCCGGCCGGCACTTCACCACGTTGGTCAGGTAGGCCTGCTTGGCTGGCTCGGCCACAGCCCCCGCGCTGCGGGCAAGCTTGAGCGCGCGCAGCATGTTGTCCAGCAGCTGCCCTGTCTGCCCGGCAAAGGCGCCACCCGAGCGCTCTTCCTCCTCATCAGGTGGCTCGCCCAGCACCAGCCAGTCAGCGGGCTGAGGCAGGCCCGACCGCCCGAAAACAGGCGCCCGGCGTCCGTTGCACAGCTGGCAGGCCTGGCAGCTGGCTACAGCCTGGAGCAGGGCCGGCGCATCCAGCCCGTCGGGCAAGACGCTGGCACCGCCGACCCGGACCGCATCGGGGCCGGGTTCAGCATCAAATTGGGCTGTAAGCCTTGATTTTATTGATGGTATAGCTATATTTTTTTTAGCAATCTCAGCTGCCGGCTGGGGCAACCAAACGCGTACGCCCATCTCCTGCAACATGGCACGCTGGCGGTCGTCTAGGGCAAGGCTCATCCGGTCATTTTCACAGAGTCAGGCTCATGACGATCGCGTCTTCACGCTGGCCATGCCCGCTTTGGTAATACTTGGCTCGCCGGCCCACTTGAACAAAACCCTGCGCCTGGTAGATCCGCATTGCCCGCGCGTTGCTCACCCGCACCTCGAGCCACAGGGTTTTGGCGGCCTGCCCCCGCGCCCATATCCGCAGCGCCTCCAGCATCACCTTGGCCCAGCCCCGGTACTGGTGGGCGGGGGCGACCGTGATGTTGAGCAAATGCACCTCCTCCACGCCCTTCATGGCCACAAAATAGCCCAGCAACGTGGTGCCAGCCAGCAGCCGCTGAGCCTGGTAACCGGCCACCACCGTGTCTTCAAACACGGCGCGCGACCAGGGGTAAGCGTAGGCCAGGCGCTCAATGCGCATGACCGTGTCCAGATCATCGACGGTCATGGGTTCAAACCGAACCTCGGTCGGGGGTTTGGCCTGAATCACAAGGCTGCCTTTTCCGCTGCGCGCTCCAGCGTCGTTTTGGCCACCTGGTCTCGCACATAGGTCGGCAGGGCCTGATCAGCGGGCCGGGCGCCGCCAGCCGCCAGCAGGGCAGGTGCCAGGCGCAGCAGTGCGCTGGCGGTCGGCAGGGCTGGCACCGGCCGGCCGATGCCAGCCGGCAAGCGCGCAACATACGCATCAGGCACATGGCCGGCCAGCAGGCTACCGCCCTCAGCGCTCACCTGTTCGGGCCGCAACAGAGCCGGCGCACGGGTCTGTTGCCACAGGCCGTGGCTGAACGCATAGCCGCCGACATAGATCTCATCCATGCGGGCGTCGAGCATAGCCAGCACCCGGCAACTTGCCGACTCTGGGGCCTGTTCAAATCGCGCCTGTTCGGCCAGCGCCAGCAGGGTGTCCACCGTCAGCACCGGAACCGCCGCACCCCAGGCCAGCCCCTGGGCCACCGCGCAGGCGGTTCGCAGGCCGGTGAACGAGCCTGGCCCGCAGCCAAAAACAATGGCGTCGAGCTGCTCAAAACCCAGCCCCGCCTGCGCCATCAGCGCCTCAATTTGGGGAATCAAATGGGCCGAGGTTTGGGCGCCACCCTCGCCTTCATGCTGCCAGCACGTGCTGCGACCGTCGCGCAGGACCTGAACGGCCACCGACATGCGCTCGGTACTGGTGTCAAAGGCCAGCAGGTTCATGCGGCCACCTTGCGCTGGATCCGGACGCCGAACAAGATGCCCAAGGTCACCAAGGCCAAGCCCGCCATCAGGTTCCACTGCAGCGGCTCACCCAGAAAAATCACCGCGCCGAAAGCCGAGAGCCCCGGCACCAGTGCTGTGATCATGGTGGAGCGCACCGGGCCATAGTGTTGAATCATGCGGGTGAAGGTGATGCCGGAGATCACCACCGAGCCCCAACCCTGGAACACGGCCTGAAACAGCAGCTCACTCGGCGGCGAGGTGAGCAGATGGTCAGGCAAGACGCCTGTCAGCACCAGCAACAGGTACAGGGGCGCATACCCCACACAAGCCAGGGCCGTGACGGCGATGGTGGCACGCACGGCATCCAGGCCGTGACGGCGCGCCAGCACGCTGTAGCAAGCCCAGCTGAAACCTGCCGTGATGAACAGCAAATCGCCTTTCCAGACCTGGCCACCGTCAAAAGCCTGCCACAGGCTGGCGCCGCCTACCAGCAAGTCACCGGTCACGATCAGGGCCAACCCCAGCGCCCGCGCGGGCGTGATGTGCTCGCGCAGCACCAGCAGCGCCAGCAGCGCCGTCCACAGCGGCAGGCTGCCCGGCATCAAGACCGAGGCGTGTGCGGCCGGCGCAAAAACAAAGCCGCTGTAGGCCAGCACCGAGTACAACAGACCGCCAAACAGGCCAACCTGGACCGTGATGCCCAGCGACAACGGCGACAAGCCGAACAGCGAGGACGCCATGGCCGCGCCAGTGCGGCGGGACCGCCGCACCAACCACCAGCCCCAGGGCAGCAGCACCACGCTGGCGCCCACCACCCGGCCAAAGGCGATGTCAAAGGGCGACAGAGTGCCGCCACGCGACGGGTCGGCCGAGGCGCGGGCGATCACAATGAAAGAGGTCCAGATCAACACAGTGACCAGGGCGGCCGCCAGCCCAATGGTGCGCGGCGAGAAGCCCAGAAGGCTGCGGGTGTCTTGGGAGGGCATGGCGCCATTATCCGTGGCCGGATAATGGCCCCTTAATGACCTGTATGCCATTTTCTTTGCGATCTGTAAGGCGTGCGCTGGCCAAACTGGGCCTGTTTAGCCTGGGCGGTCTGTGCGGTCTGTGCGGTCTGTGTGGCCTGGCCGCCGCTCAGAGCCTTCCGCCAGCAGTAGAAGCCGCGCTGCAGCGCGCCAACCTGCCGCGCGACGCCGTGACACTGCTGGTGGTGGATGCCGAAGGTCGGCAAGCGCCACGCTTAAGCCACCGCGCCAACGTGCAGGTCAACCCGGCCTCGGTCATGAAACTGGTCACCACCTATGCCGCGCTCGACCTGCTGGGGCCGGCCTACAGCTGGCGCACCCCGGTTTATATTGAAGGCGCGGTGCGCGACGGCACCCTGTACGGCA
>CAMCZF010000007.1 GCA_945885775.1 Rhodoferax sp. OV413
TTGGCGGGGGATTCGGTCTCGCGGGAGCTACAGCGTAGAAACAGCAGGCCGCAGGCCAGAGACAGGATGGCCGGCGCCACAAAGGCCATGCGCCACCCAACGTACTTGACCATGAAGCCTGTCAGGATGGCCGCCAAGGCAATACCGAGGTTGCCGACCAGACCATTCAGACCGATCGTCGCGCCAGGGCGTCGTGCGTGCTGAAGCAGCATCGGGATACCCACAGGGTGATAAATGGATGACGCCGCGCCCAGTAGGGTGAGCGCGGCCGCCATCTGCCAGGCGTTTTGAGCTGCGGCGCACAACAGGGCTGTAGCGCTGATCCCGAAAAAAAACACCACCATCATGTTGCGCCGGCCCCAAAGGTCGCCCAAGCGGCCCGCCGGTACCGAGCCCAAGCCAAACAGCAGGAAGGCTCCAGCGCTGTAGGGCATCAGGTCTTCCCAGCGCGAAAAGCCAAATTCCGGCGCGATGCTGGTCACTGCGGTTGCAAAAATCAGCAGAACCATGTGGTCCAGGGCATGGCCCAGGTTGAGCAAACGGCTGGCGGTCGGTGTGAGTGTCATATCAGTGGGGGCGGCCGTCAGTAGTTCAGCCGTTCCGGCCGGATTTCCTGCAGGATAGTGGTCGCGATTTCTTCGATCGACTTGGTGGTGGAGGACAGCCAGCGGATCCCGCTGCGCCGCATCATGGCCTCGGCCTCGTTCACCTCCATGCGGCAATTATCCAGGGCTGCGTAGCGCGAGTTCGGGCGACGTTCATTGCGAATCTCACTCAAGCGCTCTGGATGAATGGTCAGGCCAAACAGTTTGGGCAGATGAGGTTTGAGTGCTGTGGGCAGGTGGCGCCGTTCAAAGTCTTCCGGGATCAACGGGTAGTTGGATGCCTTGAGGCCATATTGCATTGCCAGGTACAGCGACGTAGGCGTTTTGCCGCTGCGGCTGACGCCCACCAGGATCACGTCGGACTGCTCCAGATCGAGGTTGGATTGACCGTCGTCGTGAGCCAGTGAAAAATTGATGGCTTCGATACGCGACTGGTATTCCTTGCTCTTGCTGGCATCGCTGAAGCGGCCGATCCTGTGGTTGGATTTGACTTGCAGCTCGGTTTCCAGGGGATGAACAAAGGTGCCAAACATGTCAAGCAGCATGCCTTGACAGCCGTCGCGAATCACCTCCAGCACCTCCATGTTGACCAGGGTGGTGAACACCACCGGCTTTTTGCCGTCAACCACGCCTGCATGGTTGATTTGCCGAACGGCCTGATGGGCTTTGTCGACAGAGTCGACAAAAGGCAGCCTGACATGGCGGAACTGGGTTTCAAACTGCGCCAGTATGGCGTGACCAAAGGTCTCGGCGGTAATGCCGGTGCCGTCAGAAATGAAGAATACCGTTCGGTTGGACATGATGAAAGGCGGCTGGGTGGGGCCCCATGGTACTGCCGGGATGGAGATGATTGTCCTCTGCTTCGAAGCCTACAATCCTTTCAACAAGAAACGAATTCACTATGCGCTGCACTGACCGACCCGAAAATTCTGCCCGTCAGGCCGCCCGCATAGCCATGGCGAGCGCCCCAGAAGCGCTCTTTCCCCCTGGCACACCGCTTTTAACTTCTGGAGTTTTTCAATGCCTGCACTTTTCAGCCCGACCGCCCTGGTCGTTCCGTTTGAGAATCTGAGGATGACCGATGTCGAGGCGGTCGGTGGCAAAAACGCCAGCCTCGGCGAGATGATTTCCCAACTGCCGGCCGGCGTCAAGGTGCCGACCGGCTTTGCCACCACGGCCCACGCCTTTCGTGAGTTTCTCGGCTTTGCCGACCTGGATGGCCGCATCAACCGCTTGTTAGCCGGTCTCGACACCGACGACGTCAGGGCGCTGGCCCAGGTGGGCGCTCAAATCCGCGCGATGGTTGAGGCCCAACCGTTTCCGACTGAGCTGGAAGCGGCGATCCGGGCGGCCTTTATCGCGCTCAGCGGGGCAAATGCCGGAGCCTCATTTGCGGTGCGGTCCTCGGCCACGGCTGAAGACCTGCCTGACGCCTCGTTTGCCGGCCAGCAGGAAACGTTCTTGAACGTGACCGGAATCGACGACGTCCTCCACAAAATCCGCGAGGTGTTTGCCTCGCTCTACAACGACCGGGCTATCAGCTACCGTGTGCACAAGGGTTTCGCGCACCAGCACGTGGCCTTGAGCGCCGGCATCCAGCGCATGGTGCGCTCCGATCTGGGCGCAGCCGGGGTCATGTTCACCATTGACACGGAGTCCGGCTTCGATCAGGTGGTCTTTATCACGTCCAGCTACGGCCTGGGCGAGACGGTGGTGCAGGGCGCTGTCAACCCAGACGAGTTTTATGTCCATAAACCCATGTTGCGGGCCGGTAATCGGGCCGTGATCCGTCGCAGCCTGGGCTCCAAGCTGATCCAGATGCAGTTCGCGTCACCGGCCGAGCAGGCGCAAGGTGGCAAACTGGTAAAGACTGTCGACGTACCGACCGAAATGCGCAACCGCTACTCGCTCAGCGACAGCGATGTGGAGCAGTTGGCCGTGCAGGCGCTGGTGATTGAGCAACACTACGGCCGCCCGATGGACATCGAGTGGGGTAAGGACGGCGTAGACGGCGAACTTTATATCCTGCAGGCCCGCCCCGAAACCGTCAAGAGCCAGGCGGCCGGCAAGGCCGAGTACCGCTACAAACTCAAGGGCAAGAGCGCGGTCATTGTGGAGGGCCGAGCGATCGGCCAGAAGATCGGCACCGGTCCGGTGCGGGTGGTCCACAACATTGCCGACATGGACAAAGTGCAGGCCGGAGACGTGCTGGTCACTGACATGACCGATCCGAATTGGGAGCCAGTCATGAAGCGTGCCGCCGCCATCGTGACCAACCGTGGGGGGCGTACCTGCCATGCCGCCATCATTGCCCGCGAGTTGGGTATCCCGGCAGTAGTTGGCTGCGGAAATGCCAGCGAGGTGCTCAAGGATGGCATGCTGGTGACGGTCAGTTGCGCCGAGGGCGACACCGGCTTCATTTACGACGGCCTGCTAGAGACCGAGGTGTCGGAAGTACAGCGGGGTGAGATGCCGGACATTGATGTCAAGATCATGATGAACGTTGGCAACCCCCAGTTGGCTTTCGATTTCTGCCAGTTGCCCAACGCTGGTGTCGGTCTGGCACGTTTGGAATTCATCATCAACAACAACATCGGCGTTCATCCCAAGGCAATCTTGGACTATCCCAACATCGATGCCGACCTGAAAAAAGCGGTCGAATCCGTAGCCCGTGGGCATGCCTCTCCAAGGGCCTTTTATGTGGACCGTGTGGCCGAAGGCGTAGCCACCATCGCCGCTGCTTTTTGGCCCAAGCCGGTCATCGTCCGTCTGTCAGACTTCAAGAGCAATGAGTACCGCAAGCTGATTGGCGGCAGCCGTTATGAGCCAGAGGAAGAAAATCCGATGCTGGGTTTCCGCGGTGCGGCGCGCTACATCAGTGAGGAATTTGGTGAAGCCTTCGCTATGGAATGCGAAGCCCTCAAACGCGTGCGGCAAGACATGGGTTTGAGCAATGTTCAGGTGATGGTTCCGTTTGTGCGCACGCTGGCGCAGGCTCGCAAGGTAACGGGCTTGTTGGCGGCCCATGGCCTGAAACGCGGGGACCACGGCCTGCAACTCATCATGATGTGCGAGATCCCCAGCAATGCCATTCTTGCCGACCAGTTCCTTGAATTCTTTGACGGCTTTTCGATAGGCTCGAACGACCTGACCCAACTCACACTCGGTCTAGACCGGGATTCCGGCCTGGCCTTGTTGGCTGCCGATTTTGATGAACGCGACCCGGCGGTGACGGCGCTGATCACCATGGCGATTGACGCTTGCAAAGCTCAGGGCAAGTACATTGGCATCTGCGGGCAGGGTCCCAGCGACCACCCTGACTTCGCGCAGTGGTTGGGCCGGGCTGGTATTTCCTCGATATCGCTGAATCCAGACTCGGTGGTTGCGACCTGGCAACAGCTCGCGGCCCCCTAGCAAACACCTATAGCACCGGGCCCAGTCCGGTGCCATGATGGGGCAATGGCCCAAGCACCGCCGCAACCCCTGGAGCGCACATCCAGCCCCGCAGGGTTAGGGTGGAATGCCTGGCTGCTGACGGTCTGGTTTGTCGCGTCATTCGGCGTGGTATTTTTTGCCCGCGACCTGCAAACCAGCGTGGCCGGTTGGCCGATCGGTTATTGGCTGGCAGCTCAGGGAAGTGTGTTCATTTTCATTGCGGTTGTGGCCGGCTTCGCTTGGATTGCCAACCGGCGAGACCCTGATCAGGCGTCTCTCGATGCGGTTTACCTTGCCTACAAGCAGCGTTTAAACCGCCGGTTCGCCGGCTACGTGGTGAGCCTGTTGCTGTTTTTACTGGCCTTGGCACTGGCGGAGCGTTGGGGCCTGAAAAAAGGCTGGGTTGGGGCGATTTTTATGTTTGCCACTATCGCCCTGTATGCCGGTATCGGCATTTACAGCCGGACATCGGACGCTGGCGAGTACTACGTGGCGGGCCGCACGATTCCACCGGTCTACAACGGCATGGCCACCGCCGCCGACTGGATGAGTGCGGCGTCTTTCATCAGCATGGCCGGTGGCCTGTATTTGCAGGGCTTCTCTGGCACCGAGTCCCAGCCTGGCGGCCTGGTCTATGTGCTCGGCTGGACGGGAGGGTTTTGCTTGGTTGCCCTGTTGGTCGCGCCCTACCTGCGGCAACTTGGCTTGTACACCATTCCCGACTACTTCGGCCTGCGCTATGGCGGCCGTTGGCCGCGCCTGATCGCTGCGCTTGCCGCCGTGCTTTGTTCTTTCACCTATGTTGTGGCTCAGATCTACGGGGTCGGGCTGATCACTTCCCGATTGACGGGAGTGGCGTTCGAAATCGGCATCCTGTTGGGTCTCGGGGGCGTGCTGGTGTGCTCATTTCTAGGTGGCATGCGCGCAGTGACCTGGACACAGGTGACGCAATATGTGGTGCTTATCCTGGCTTTTTTGATTCCCGTATCGTGGCTGGCTTACAAACAGTTGGGCAATCCACTGGCGCCCTTTGTTTATGGGCAGCAGCTGCAAAAAATTGCGGTCCTTGAGCAACAGCTGGCCGACTCGCCCGCTGAGGTGGAGGTGACCCGTGAGTATGCTCGCCGAGCCAGCGTCTACGCGTCCAAGTTACACGACGTCGACACTGCGCTGGATGCCGAGCGCAAGGCGCTTCGAGAAAAAATTCGGCTCCTGCAAGAGCAAAAGGTGGACGAGACCGTGCTGGTAACAGCCCGGCGCGAACTGTCTGCTTTACCGCGCGATGCCGCTGCGGCGCGCGAGCTCTGGACCCGTGCCCTTAACGAAAACCTGGACCGTGCCAAGCCTTTGGCTGGCATGCCCCCTCACGTCCAACCGTTTGCCGGAGACCCGCAGGGCACCCCAATCGAGCGCGAGGCCCATGACCTGTCGCGCCGCAACTTCCTGGCCCTCATGTTTTGCCTGATGGTCGGCACCGCTGGCCTGCCGCATCTGCTGACTCGTTTTTACACCACCCGTACCGTGGCAGAGGCGCGCACATCGGTCGGCTGGTCGCTGTTCTTCATCGCTATTTTGTACATTTCCGCGCCGGCCCTGGCTGTTCTGGTCAAGTTCGAAATCATGAGCCATTTGGTTGGACAGCATTTTGATTCATTGCCGATCTGGATTGAGCAATGGGCCAAGGTGGATCCGACCCTGATTTCTGTCAACGACGTGAATGGCGACCATATTTTGCAATTCGCCGAACTCAAGCTTGGCCCTGACATTGTGATGTTGGCCACCCCGGAGCTCGGTGGCCTGCCGTATGTGGTGTCGGGTCTGGTGGCGGCCGGTGGGTTAGCCGCTGCTTTGTCGACCGCAGACGGACTGTTGCTCACTATCGGCAATGCCCTTGCACATGATTGTTTCTATCAGGGTGAGACCAACCGCGCTGGCGCCGTGCGCCGGGTGATGCTGTCAAAATTTGCCCTGTTGATCGTCGCCTTGATGGCTGCCTACGTCGCGGCCCAGCGGCCTGCTGACATCCTGTACCTGGTGTCTGCTTCGTTCTCATTGGCCGGAGCCGCCTTCGTGCCCGCCATGGTGCTTGGTATATTCTGGCGGCGAACCACCCGTCAGGCCGCCACAAGCGGCATGCTGGTCGGCTTGGGTCTGACGGTCTATTACATGGTGGCCAATGCACCGGCTATCAGGGCGGTGCTCGGACTGAGTGGCAGTGGTCTGTGGTTTGGTATCCAGCCGGTCTCCTCCGGGGTTTTTGGTGTTTCCGCAGGAGTGGCAGTTATTGTGCTGCTGAGTCTTTTGTCGCGCCGGCAGGCTGCCTGAGCCCACTAACAGTCTAAGCTCCTCGTGCAGGCGTTGCTACGTTGACGGTGGCCCACTGACGGTGGGTGAGCTCCGCCAGTGGCATATAATTATGGGCTTGCCTTTCCACACCCCAATTAGACGCTGGGGGTGGTTCATCCGCCCAAATTGGGCTATCCACAAGGAGTATCAATGCGTCATTACGAAATCATTCTCATGATCCATCCGGATCAGAGCGAACAAGTTCCGGCCATGCTGGAGCGCTACAAAGGCATGATCACTGCCGGCGGTGGCAAAGTGCACCGGGTGGAAGACTGGGGTCGTCGCCAGTTGGTGTACATGATCAACAAGCTGGCTAAGGCGCATTACCTCTGTGTCAACATCGAGGCTGATCAGACCGTGATGGCCGAACTCGAGCACGCGTTTAAATTCAATGACGCCGTGTTGCGCCACCTGACCGTGCTGAAGAAGAAGGCTGATACCGGCCCATCTTCCATGATGCGCACCGTGGAGCGTGAAGACGCTCGCAAGACCCAGCAGGCTGAATACCAGGCCTGATCGGCTTGTTGTCACGGAGCAATGAAACCCCGATTGCCAATCAGCTCTTGCTGACGGCCAGTGTCGTGGCGCTTGATGCGCTGCGCTACACCCCAGCCGGTCTTCCAGCGCTGAATGTGAAGCTTGAGCACGAATCCAGTTTGATGGAAGCGGGTCAGGCCAGGGCAGTCAAGGCAGCCGTCAAGGCGGTGGCTTTCGGAACGGTGGCGGAGCGGCTTGCAAAGCAGGCCATCGGCAGCGTCTGGAGTTTCAGTGGCTTTCTGGCCACGCCGCTCAATGGCAAGCACGTGGTGTATCACCTGCAAGATTTCAGTTAGATCAACGAATTCGTCAATATTTAAGGAGTCCATCATGGCCGGACCAAAACGTTTCAACAACAAAGACAAGCGCCCCAAGCGCCCAGCCCAAAACCTGCTCTTCAAACGCAAGCGCTTTTGCCGTTTCACGGTGACCGGCGTTGAAGAAATTGACTACAAAGACATCGATACCCTGCGTGATTTCATTGCCGAAAACGGCAAGATCATCCCGGCACGATTGACCGGAACCCGGGCTATTTTTCAGCGTCAGCTCAATACTGCAATCAAGCGCGCGCGCTTTCTTGCCATGCTGCCGTACAGCGACCAGCACAAAATCTAAGGAACCTGATCATGCAAATCATTCTGCTCGACAAGGTCGTGAACCTTGGCAATCTTGGTGAAATCGTGCGTGTGAAAGACGGTTACGCCCGCAATTTCCTGATTCCTACCGGCCGTGCCCGTCGTGCTACGGCCGTGGCTAAACAGGAGTTTGAAGCCCGCCGCGTAGAGCTTGAAAAAGCGGCTGGCGTCAAACTGGCTGAGGCGCAAGCCGTTGGTGAAAAGTTGGGCGGGTCGACCTGCAAGCTAACGCAAAAAGCCGGTGTCGATGGCCGTTTGTTCGGTTCTGTGACCAACGCTGATATTGCTGAAGAACTGACAAAATCCGGCTACAAAGTGGTCAAGGCCCAGATCCGCATGCCCAATGGTCCGATCAAGGTCGTTGGCGAAAGCACGGTCAGTGTGGCCTTGCATACCGATGTGGTGGTTGACATCACGGTATCGGTTTACGGCGAAACGGCCTGATTCAGGGTAGGTCGCCTCCCAGACAAAGCCGCCGGGGTGCAAGCCCGGGCGGCTTTTTTTAATGGGACGTGCGTTCATCGTTCTTTCCACATGTTGTGCACAGCTTGTCACTGGCTTGTGCCCAGCTTGTCACTCGACGCCGCGCTAAGCCTGGCGTAGCATGCAAGGCCAATAGGAAAAACCATGTCAGCCGTACTTTCTGCCGTCGATGATGACTACGGCCCGGATCGCCAGGTCGCGCAATTACGCATTCCACCCAACTCCACGGAGGCGGAGTCCAGCGTGCTGGGCGGTTTGTTGCTTGATAACGGAGCCTGGGACCGCGTTGGGGACCTGCTGACAGAGAGCGATTTTTACCGTTTTGAACACCGCATGGTGTTTGGTGCGATCGGCGCCCTGGTCAATGCTTCCAAGCCCGCTGACGTGATCACGGTATTTGAGCAACTACTGAGCCAAGGGAAGGCCGAGGAAATTGGTGGATTGGCCTACCTGAACTCGCTGGCCCAGTATGTTCCTAGCGCCGGCAATATCCGGCGCTATGCTGAAATCGTACGTGAGCGGGCCATTTTGCGCAAGCTGGTCAGTGCCAGCGATGAGATCGCCACCAATGCGTTTAACCCGCGGGGTCGCCCGGTTGCGACCATTCTGGACGAGGCCGAGCAGAAAATATTCAACATTGGTGAGGAAGGCGCTCGCACCAAGCAGGGCTTCCAGGCCATGGAGTCCCTGGTGGTCAAGCTGCTCGACCGGGTCCAGGAGATGGCCGACAACCCGAACGATGTGACCGGCGTACCGAGCGGTTTCTATGACCTTGACCGCATGACGGCTGGCTTTCAGGCGGGTGATCTGATCGTGTTGGCGGCGCGGCCCTCGATGGGGAAGACTGCTTTGGCGATCAACATTGCCGAGCACGTGGCCCTGAATGAGGGCTTGCCCGTGGCTGTGTTCTCGATGGAAATGGGTGCCGCCCAGTTGGCGGTACGCATTGTGGGCTCTATCGGTCGCATTGACCAAAGTCACCTTCGAACGGGCAAACTGACAGACGATGAGTGGCCCCGCCTAACCGAAGCAATCGAGAAGTTGCGGACGATTTCTCTTCACATTGACGAATCAGCCGGGTTGACGTCTAGCGAGTTGCGCGCCAATGCGCGTCGACTGTCGCGCCAGTGCGGCAAGTTGGGCTTGATCGTGGTCGACTACTTGCAACTCATGAGCGGCTCAAGCAATGATGGTGAGAATCGTGCCACTGAACTGGGTGAAATTTCGAGAGGCTTGAAAATGCTGGCTAAGGAGTTGCAGTGCCCGGTCATTGCCTTGTCGCAACTGAACCGCAGCGTCGAAACACGTCCCGACAAGCGCCCGATGATGAGCGACTTGCGCGAATCAGGCGCCATCGAGCAAGACGCCGACATCATCATGTTCATCTACCGTGATGAGTACTACACCAAGGATGCATGCAAGGAGCCGGGTGTGGCAGAAGTGATCATTGCCAAGCAGCGTAATGGCCCGACTGGAACGGTCAAGCTGGCGTTCCTCAAGCCGATCACCAAGTTTGAGAGCTTGGCTTCGGGCGGCAGTGGCGATTTTTAGGAGAAACGGCGCGTAAGCCTGATCGGCTACAAAACCTCGCTGGCAAAGTCTGCCAGCCGCGAACGCTCCCCCCGAGCCAGTGTGATATGGCCGCCGTGTGGCCATCCCTTGAACTTGTCCACCGCGAAGGTTAAGCCAGATGACCCCTCGGTCAGGTAAGGGGTGTCGATCTGGGCCAGATTACCCATGCAAATGATCTTGGTGCCCGGTCCGGCCCGGGTGATCAGGGTTTTCATTTGTTTGGGGGTGAGGTTCTGGGCTTCGTCAATGATGACGTATTTGTTCAGAAAAGTCCGTCCCCGCATGAAGTTCATGCTCTTGATTTTGATGCGGCTGCGGATGAGCTCGCTGGTCGCGGCCCGTCCCCATTCGCCGGCGCTGGTGTCGGTCTTGCCAAGCACTTCGAGGTTGTCATCCAGCGCACCCATCCAGGGGCCCATTTTTTCTTCTTCGGTGCCGGGCAGAAAACCGATATCTTCCCCGACGCTGACTGTCGCGCGTGTCACGATGATCTCTGTGTAACGGCGGTCGTCCAACACCTGGGTTAGTCCAGACGCGAGTGCCATCAGGGTCTTGCCAGTGCCAGCTGTGCCGGTGAGAGTGACGAAGTCGATCTCCGGGTCCATGAGCAGATTCATGGCAAAGTTCTGCTCCCGATTGCGAGTGGTGATACCCCAGACCGAGTTTTTAAGGTGGGTGTAATCTTTTAGCGTTTTGAAGACCGCCGTTGCACCTCGGATTTCAGTCACTTTTGCATAGAGGCTGGGCTCGCCCGGTGCTTCGAAGTAAACAAACTGGTTAATTAGCAGTTGGGGCACTATGGGGCCGGTGATACGGTAGAACGTGTTGGCGCCCTGCTGCCAGCTCTCGACCGTGCTGCCATGGGTGGTCCAAAAATCGGGCGGAAGCGCTAATGCGCCCGCGTAGAGCAGGTCACCATCTTCCAGGGTTTTGTCGTTTTGGTAGTCGTCGGTGGCCAGACCCAGTGCGCGGGCCTTAACCCGCATGTTGATGTCTTTGGACACCAGCACGACCTCTCTTGGCGCGAGTTGCTGGCGAAGGGTCTCCACTACGCCCAGAATCTGGTTGTCCGCTTTGCCTTGCGGCAGGCTGGTGGGCAGTGTGTAACTCAGCAGCTGCGTTTGAAAGAAGAGTTTGCCGCTTGCCGTGCGGTGACCGGTCGCGTTGAGCGGCAGACCTGCCGTGATGTCACTGCCGTGGTGTCCGGCCAGCGCATCAAGCGTGCGGCTGGTCTGTCGCGCATTCCGCGCCACTTCGGTCATGCCCTTTTTATGGCCGTCGAGCTCTTCGAGAACGATCATGGGCAGAAAAATATCGTGTTCTTCGAAGCGGAACAGGCACATTGGGTCATGCAGCAGGACGTTGGTGTCCAGCACGAACAGTTTGACCGGCCCAACATGCTTTGATTTGCGGGCCTTTGCCGCGACCGCAGGGACTGCCGCCCGGGGTACGCTCGACGCCGCGATGGCGGGTAGTTGGGCGGGCTGTGTTTGATGGGCCTGGGTGCGGCCACGGGTTGTGACCTTTTTTCGGTCGCTGCCAGGCACACGGTCCAGGCCAACAGGGTTGGTCACAGCCGCATTGGCGAGCCTGGCAGGTTCGGCCTCCGGCAACTCGGATCGTTCGGTGCGGCGCGCTGCTTCGGGTTTTCGCGCTGGTACGTTGTACTCTCGCTCAGACAACAGGGCAGCGCGTTTGGCGGGGGCAGTGGGCAGTGGCATCGGGTATGGGGTTCGAAGTAAATGTGTATCGAAGCAGGGGCACCATAAAAAAAGCCACCCAAGGTCAAGGCGGCTTATTCAAGTGTTTCCAGCGTCTGTTGTCGGGACCATCAAACCATTATGCATGAGCCTTGTGACACGCTCGGGTTCCCGGATCAACTGCAAAAATGGTCAGGCAATAACAGCAATTTTCTTGAGATCTTTGACGGCCTTGAGCACGTCGTCTACATGGCCCGGTACCTTCAGGCCGCGCCACTCGTCTTTCAGGGTGCCGTCGGTGCCAATCAAAAAGGTGCTTCGTTCGATGCCCTTGACCTTTTTGCCATACATGATTTTGTTTTTGACCACACCAAACATGTGGCACATTTTTTCTTCGGTGTCGGCAATCAGTTCGAAGGGGAGCTCAAGTTTCATTTTGAAGTCATCGTGCGACTTCATGTTGTCCCGTGACACGCCAAATACCGTGGCACCTGCCTTAACAAAATCCTTGTATTTGTCCCGAAACTGCATGGCTTCTGTGGTGCAGCCAGGGGTGTTATCTTTCGGGTAAAAATACAGGATCACTATTTTTCCGAGGTGCGAGGTGTTGGAAACCTTGACGCCACCGGTGGCATTGGCATCGAACTCAGGGATGGGTTTATTGACAACAATCGCCATGTTTATTTAGTCTCGTGTGACAGGATGCGTCATTCGTTCGGGTCGGGTAGGGCTCGCACGGTTCCGCGCTTCAGTCACCTCCGACAACAAGGCCGGATTTTACCCTGAATTCGGCCTCGACGATGTGCATGTCGGCCGTGGTCTCAGGGGGCTGAGATGGTTTCCAGCAGCAGTGCAACAATGACGTGACGGCCCTCGCCGGCCAGAATGTTGTAGGTTCTGCAGGCGGCTTGCGTGTCCATGGTTTCGACGCCGATCCCTTGCTCAATCAGCGGCCGGAGCCAGGGGGCTTGCGGGAACCGAATGCGTTGGCCGCTGCCAAAGATGACAAGTTCCGGGCCAAGATCCGCCAGCTGTGCAAAATGGGTGACGCCAAGTTCATCGAAGTGCTGGCAATTCCAGTCCAAACGCTCGCCCCGCGACCCCAGAACCACGCTGCGCACGATTTTTTCACCGGCCACGCCGATCCAACCCGGGCCGTAAGCACCGATGGATTGCACACTGATGAAGTCCGGCTGAATTTTCATGGAGGGGAACACGGGTGACGTATTGCTGCGCCGCATCAAGCGGGCGCTTGATGGGATGGTTTTGTGGTCAAATTATATGTTTCGCTAACTGTAGCGCGTTGCTGGAGGGACTTTGAAGACAATTCTTAAATCTGCCAAATTGGCCAACGTGCTGTACGACATCCGTGGCCCGATCATGGATGCGGCCCGGCAGATGGAGGATGAAGGTCAGAAGATCATCAAGCTCAACATCGGCAATCTTGCCCCTTTCGGTTTTGATGCCCCCGAAGAAATCCAGCAGGACATGATCCGCAACCTGCCGAATTCGGCAGGGTACTCCGACAGCAAAGGCATTTTTGCCGCCCGAAAGGCGGTGATGCATGAGACCCAGAAGCAGGGCGTGGCCGGTGTCACGCTGGACGACATTTACCTGGGTAATGGGGCTAGCGAGCTGATCACCATGGCCACCAACGCCTTGTTGGACAACGGCGATGAGTTGCTGCTGCCCAAGCCTGACTATCCGCTGTGGACGGCAGCCACCAGCCTGTCCGGGGCGACACCCGTGCACTACCTGTGTGATGAAGCCAATGGGTGGATGCCCAACCTGGACGACATACGCGCCCGCATCACGCCGCGAACCAAGGGCATCGTGGTGATCAACCCCAATAACCCAACCGGCGTTCTGTATTCCAATGAACTGTTGCTGGGCATCATCAACATCGCGCGTGAGCATGGCTTGGTGATCATGGCCGACGAGGTGTATGACAAGGTGTTGTACGAGGGGGCGCGTCACACGGCCATCGCCAGCCTGTCGAGCGATGTATTGACGCTCACCTTCAATTCGCTGAGCAAAAGCTACCGCTCCTGCGGCTACCGCGCTGGCTGGATGATTGTGTCGGGCAACAAAAAAAATGCTGGCGACTATATTGAGGGCTTGAACATGCTCTCCAACATGAAGCTGTGCTCGAACGTGCCTGGCCAATGGGCGATCCAGACCGCTCTGGGCGGCTACCAGAGCATCAACGATTTGGTGTGCGAGGGCGGGCGGCTGCGCCGGCAGCGCGATCTGGCCTATGAACTGATCACAGCCATTCCTGGGCTCAGCTGCGTCAAGCCGCAGGCAGCGCTCTATATGTTTCCTCGGCTCGACCCGGTGGTGTATCCGATTGAGGACGACCGCCAGTTTTTCCTGGAATTGCTGCGCGAAACGCGGGTGATGTTGGTGCAGGGCACTGGCTTCAACTGGTCGGCCTCCGACCATTTCCGAATCGTGTTTCTGCCGCATGAGGATGACCTGCGCGAAGCCATCGGCCGGGTAGCCCGTTTTCTGGCTGGCTATCGCAAGCGGCATGGCACCTGATTCACTCTGCTATTTATAGCAAACTATGTCCATTGGACGTGGCTTGCAGCCCTTTTTGACCTAAGAAATATATGAAACCGATTCAAGTTGGCCTGTTGGGCATTGGCGTGGTGGGCTCGGGTACGTTCAATGTGTTGCGCCGCAACCAAGAGGAAATCCGTAGGCGCGCCGGGCGCGGCATCGAGATCACCATGGTGGCTGACTTGGACGTGGCGCGAGCCCAGGCGCTGGTCGGGGAGGGCGTGCAGGTGGTAGGTGATGCTCGAGCAGTGATTGCCAACCCTGACATTGACATCGTGATCGAACTGATTGGCGGCTACGGCATTGCCAAGACCCTGGTGCTGGAGGCGATTGCCGCTGGCAAGCATGTGGTCACAGCCAACAAGGCTCTGTTGGCGGTGCACGGCACCGAGATTTTTGCTGCAGCTTCCGCCAAGGGCGTGATGGTGGCGTTTGAAGCGGCGGTGGCCGGCGGCATCCCGATCATCAAGGCGCTGCGAGAGGGCCTCACGGCCAACAGTATTCAGTGGATCGCCGGCATCATCAACGGCACCACCAACTTCATCCTGTCGGAGATGCGTGACAAGGGGCTGGATTTCGGTGTGGCTTTGAAAGAGGCCCAACGTCTGGGTTATGCCGAGGCCGACCCGACATTTGACATCGAGGGCGTGGACGCGGCACATAAGGCCACGATCATGTCGGCGATTGCGTTTGGCATTCCGGTGCAGTTTGACCGGGCCTATATCGAAGGCATTACTCAACTGGGTGCGGCCGATATCAAATACGCCGAGCAACTGGGTTACCGAATCAAGTTGCTCGGTATCACTAAGCGCACCCCGCACGGCATCGAGCTGCGGGTGCACCCGAGCCTGGTGCCGGCCAAGCGTTTGATTGCCAATGTGGAAGGGGCGATGAACGCCGTGATGGTGCAGGGCGATGCGGTGGGCACCACGCTGTATTACGGCAAGGGCGCTGGTTCTGAGCCAACCGCCAGCGCGGTGATTGCCGACCTGGTGGATATCACCCGCTTGCACACCGTGGACCCGCTCAACCGGGTGCCACACCTGGCGTTTCAGCCGCAGACGTTGGACCAGGCCAAGACCCAGTTGCCAGTGCTGCCGATGGGTGAGGTGGTGACCAGTTACTACCTGCGCTTGCGCGTGGCCGACCAGGCTGGTGTGCTGGCCCGTGTTACGGGCATCCTGGCGCAGGCTGACATCAGCATCGATGCCGTACTGCAGCGCGAGGCCGACGAAGTGGGTGGCGAGGGCTCCACCCAGACCGACCTGATCATTCTGACCCATGACTGCGTGGAAGCCCGCATGAACGCCGCGCTGGCTGAAATGCAGGCGCTTAGCACGGTGCTGGCCACGATCACCCGCATCCGCAAGGAAGAGTTGGCCTGACATGCGTTACCTCTCCACCCGCGGCCACCCTGAGCGCAAGGGTTTTTGCGATATTTTGCTGGAGGGCCTGGCACCCGATGGCGGTCTGTACCTGCCGGAGCATTACCCGCAGGTCGACGCCGCTATGCTGGGCCGTTGGCGTGCCACGTACCACGGGCAGGGCTATGCGGCGCTGGCTTTTGAGGTTTTGTCGCTCTACATTGACGACATCCCGCCGGCCGATCTGCGCGCCCTGTGCGAGCGCACCTACACCGATGCGGTGTTTGGCACCCGCGCCATCGTGCCGCTCAAAAAACTGGAGCAGCTGGACGTGGCCGGCCAGCCCACCCCCCTGTACCTGGAGGCGCTCTCCAACGGCCCAACGCTGGCCTTCAAGGACATGGCGATGCAGCTGCTGGGCCATCTATTTGAATACGAACTGGCCCGGCGCGGTGAGCAACTCAACATCTTGGGCGCTACCAGTGGTGACACCGGGAGTGCCGCCGAGTACGCCATGCGCGGCAAGAAAGGCGTGCGTGTTTTCATGACCAGCCCTGAAGGCCGCATGAGCCCGTTCC
The DNA here is from genome assembly GCA_945885775.1 of Rhodoferax sp. OV413. GTDB lineage: Bacteria > Pseudomonadota > Gammaproteobacteria > Burkholderiales > Burkholderiaceae_C > Rhodoferax. Next base: position 15,821 of record CAMCZF010000007.1, read on the forward strand.
AGCAGGCCCAGATGTTCAGCTTGATGGACGACAACATCCACAACATCACCATCGACGGCGTGTTTGACGATTGCCAGGACATCGTCAAGGCGGTGTCGAATGATCTGCCATTCAAGCGCCAGTACAAGATTGGTACGGTCAATTCCATCAATTGGGCGCGGCTACTCGCCCAGGTGGTGTATTACTTTGCTGGCTATTTCCAGGCGACCAATGCCGACACCGAGCAGGTCAGCTTTGCCGTGCCCAGCGGCAACTTCGGCAATGTCTGCGCCGGCCATGTGGCGCGCATGATGGGCCTGCCCATTGCCCGCCTGGTGGTGGCGACCAATGAGAACGATGTGCTCGACGAGTTCTTTCGCACCGGCGTCTACCGGGTGCGCGGCAGCGCTGACACGCACGAGACCTCCAGCCCGTCGATGGACATCTCCAAGGCATCAAATTTCGAGCGCTTTGTGTTCGATCTTCTGGGCCGCGATGGTTCGCGGGTGCGCGCGCTGTTTGGCGAGACCCTGGCGCGCGATGGCCGCTTTGACCTGCACGCCGATCCGCAATATGCCCAGGCTGGCTCGCGTTACGGTTTTGCCAGCGGGCGCAGCAGCCATGACGACCGGCTGGCCACCCTTCGCGACACCCATGCCCGCCTCGGGCTGATGATCGACACCCACACCGCCGACGGCCTGAAAGTGGCGCGCGAGCAGCTGCAGCCCGGCGTGCCCATGATCGTGCTCGAAACCGCCTTGCCCATCAAATTTGCGGCCACACTGGTGGAGGCGCTGGGCCTGGAGCCCGAGCGGCCGCCGGCCTTCATCGGCATTGAGGCGCTGCCCAAGCGAGTGACCCGGATGACGGCCGATGTCGGGGCGGTTAAGGCTTACATTCAGAGGCATTGCGCATGAAGGTGGTGGGTTTTGCCGGCTACTCTGGTTCGGGCAAAACCACGCTGGTGGAGCGGCTGATCCCGGTGCTGCGGCTGCAGGGGCTGCGGGTGTCGGTGGTCAAGCACGCCCACCACCGCTTTGACATTGATCACCCCGGCAAAGACACCTTTCGCCACCGGGAGGCGGGGGCTTTTGAGGTGGTAATTGCTTCTAACCGGCGGCTGGCACTGTTGCGGGAGTTTGAGCAGGAGACCCAGCTCACCGTGCACCAACTGCTGGCCGAACTGTACGATGGCGTGGACTGGGTGCTGGTGGAGGGTTTCAAAGACTCCGACCTGCAGAAAATCGAGGTCTGGCGCTCTGACGCCAACAAGCCGGCGCGTTATCCCGACGATGACTTCATCGTGGCGCTGGCCACTGATTCGCCCCAAGCCCTGCCGCAGCCCACGCTGCGCCCGGTGCTTGATCTCAATGACCCGGAGGCGATAGCGCAGTGGCTGGTCAGTAACCAGACGCGATTTGATTACCGTTCAGAGGTGTTTGTATGACCCTGCCACGCCCGACACAGACCCCTTTGCGGCCGTTGGATGAAGCCCTGGCCGAATTGCTGGGGCATGCGAACGCCTTGACTGGCCATGAGACGGTCTCGACCTTCGACGCCGATGGCCGGGTGTTGGCACAAGATCTCGTGTCTGCGCTCCAGGTGCCGCCGCAAGACAACAGTTCGATGGACGGCTACGCGCTGCGCTGCGCCGATCTGAGCGGCCCGAACCCGGTGCTGCCGGTGAGTCAACGGATTGCCGCCGGGGCCAGCGGCACCGCTCTGGCCGCCGGAACCGCCGCTCGAATTTTTACAGGCGCCCCGGTGCCTGAAGGCGCCGACGCGATTGTGATGCAGGAAGACTGTGAGTTGCTGCCCGTTGAGGGCGACGGCTTACCGGCCATCCGGCTGCTTAAGCTGCCCTTGCGTGGCCAGTGGATCCGGCGTGCCGGGGAAGATGTGCGCCAGGGTGCGGTGGTGTTAGCCCGCGGTGCACGGCTCACGCCGGCGTCGCTGGGCTTGGCTGCCAGCATCGGGCTGGACCGGCTGCAGGTGGCACGGCGTCCGCGCGTGGCTTTGTTCTCTACCGGGGACGAGCTGGTCATGCCTGGCGAGGTGGCGCCTGAGCAGATGAAGCCGGGCAGCATTTACAACTCCAACCGCTTTTTCCTGCGCGCGCTCTTACACCGGCTGGGCTGTGAGGTGAGCGATCTGGGCATCGTGCCTGACCGCCGTGATGCCACTCTGGACGCGCTGCAGTTAGCCGCGCAACAGCATGATCTGATACTGACCAGCGGCGGTGTGTCGGTGGGTGAAGAAGACCACATCAAGCCTGCTGTGCAGGCCTTGGGTCGCCTGGATTTGTGGCAGATCGCTATCAAGCCGGGCAAGCCCTTCGCCTATGGTCGGGTGCAAGACGCCCACTTCATCGGCCTGCCTGGTAACCCGGTGTCCAGTTTTGTGACTTTTTTGCTGCTGGTGCGGCCGTTTTTGTTGAAACTGCAGGGTGCGCAGAACCTTGCTCCTGAAACCATAGCGTTGCCCGCCCATTTCACGTGGCCTAGGGCCGATAAACGCCGAGAATTTTTGCGGGCCCGGCGAAACGTGGCAGGCGGGCTAGACCTGTTTGAGAACCAGAGTTCCGGGGTGCTGACATCAGCCATCTGGGGCGACGGCTTGGTGGACAACCCGCCCGGCCAGACCATTGCCCCCGGCGACCTGGTGCGCTTTGTCCCGTTTTCGGAGCTTCTGGCATGAAGGTGCACATCAAGTACTTTGCCTCGATACGTGAGGCGATCGGCCTGTCTGCTGAGACGCTAGAGACCGAGGCGCCCACGCTGGCGGCGCTGCGCGAGGCCTTGATTGCGCGCGGTGGCGCTTACTCTGCCAGTTTGGCGCACGGCCGCGTGCTGCGCATGGCCCTCAATCAGGTCATGTGCGCGGAGTCGGCCCTGCTGACCGAAGGCGCTGAAGTGGCTTTTTTCCCGCCGGTCACCGGCGGTTAGGGCGCCTGCCATGCATACTGCCCAACCGGTTTACCTCGCTGCGCCGCGCGTACGCGTCCAGAGTGCTGACTTTGACTTGGCGAACGAGATCGCCGAGCTGCGCGCCGGGGATGGACGGGTTGGCGCGGTATGCAGCTTTGTTGGCACCGTGCGCGACCGAACGGCGGGCACACCCGGCAGCATCAGCAGCATGGAGCTCGAGCATTACCCCGGCATGACCGAAGCCTCGATCGAGGTCATGATTGACGAAGCCCACCGCCGCTTTGACATCTTCGGCGCTCGCGTGGTGCACCGCGTTGGCCTGCTTGCACCCCTGGACCAGATCGTGCTGGTGGCGGTCACCTCGGCGCACCGGGGGCAGAGCTTTCAAGCCTGTGAGTTCCTGATGGACTACCTCAAAACCCAGGCTCCTTTTTGGAAGAAGGAGCAGACCCCCGACGGCGCCCGCTGGGTTGACGCCCGCGTTAGTGATGACCTGGCCATGGCCAAATGGGGGCTGAACGCGCCCAACCTGCCGGTATCCGGCTAGTCCACTCACGATTCGTGACATTGACTCCAGTCCTACGAGCCACATCCATGACAACGACTGAACCGAAGCCCGCGGCTCCCTACCAGCGCATCGCCACCGAAGAGGCTTTTGCACCGGCGGAGATGCTCAATATTTACCGGAAGATTCTGGCCAAATCCGATGTCGATCCAGGGTTTCAGGGCCTGATGGGCTTCTACATGAGCAGCCCGAGCGCCCGCGCACAGCACATCATGCGTTGTTTGCAGGACTTGGATCAGGTTCGTCTGCAGCACATGGACGAAGCTGGTATTGACCGACAAGTGATTGCGCTCACGGCGCCGGGCGTGCAGGTGATGGACAAGGAAACCGCGGTGGCCTTCAGCCGGGTGGCTAACGATGAACTGGCTGAAGCGGTGCGTCGGCACCCCACACGCTTTACCGGCATGATCGCCGTGGCGCCCCAAGACCCTGCGGCAGCCGCACTAGAGATCGAACGCGGTGTGACGCGCCTGGGCATGAATGCCGTCATCATCAACTCGCACACCCAGGGCGAGTACCTGTCAGACAGCAAATTCTGGGATATTTTTGCCGCTGCAGAAGCTCATGATGTGCCGATCTACCTGCATCCGAACTCGCTGCCGAAAAACATGATCGGGTCTTTTCAGGACTGTGGTCTCGACGGCGCCATCTACGGATTTGGCGTGGAGACCGGCCTGCACGCCCTACGCATCATCACCGCGGGTGTGTTTGACCGTTTTCCTAAATTGCAGTTGATCATTGGCCACATGGGTGAAGCGCTGCCATTCTGGGCCTATCGCCTGGACTACATGCACCGGGCTACCGTGCTGTCAAACCGCTACGAGAGCATCAAGCCCTTGCTCAAAAAGCCCAGCGACTACTTGCGCGAAAACTTTTTCATCACCAACAGCGGGGTGGCATGGGAGCCGGCGATCAAGTTCACGCAGGACATCGTCGGCGTGGACCGGGTCATGTATGCCATGGACTACCCTTACCAGTACGCTGCCGACGAAGTGACGGCTATGGACAACATGGCCATGAGCGCGGAGGTCAAAAAGAAGTTCTTCCAGACCAATGCCGAATCGGTGTTTAAGATCAAAACGACCTAATGTGGAGACAAACATGATTGATAAATTGTTCAAAGGCTTCTTCGGCCTGGTGGGTGCCCTTGTGGTCTTAACCGCGCAGGCCCAAACCTGGCCGGCGCAACAGCTGCGCATCGTGGTGCCTTTCACACCTGGCACCGGCATGGACACGATTGCCCGGGCTGTGGCGCCCCGTCTGAGCGAGCGCCTGGGGCAGCCGGTCATTGTGCAAAATCTGGCGGGCGCCAGTGGCAACATCGGAGCGGACATGGTGGCTAAGGCCAATGCCGATGGCTATACGGTGTTGATGGGAGCCAACACCATGTTGATGGCCTCGCAGCTTTACAAAAATGTCCCCTTTGATCCGCTAAAGGATTTCGCCCCCGTGTCCCTGGCAGCTTGGGGCACGCTGATGCTGGTGGCCAATCCAGCGACCGGCATCAAGTCGGTGCAAGAGCTGGTGGCGCGCGCCAAAGCCAAGCCCGATGCCATCAACTATGGTTCCCCCGGGATCGGGACGCCGCACCACATGGCCATGGAACTGTTCAAGACCAAGACGCAGTTGTCCATGCTTCACGTCCCCTATCGCGGCACGGCCGGCTATACCCAAGACCTGCTGTCCGGCGAGTTGATGGTGGGATTTTTGCCAGTGCATATCGCCCAGGGCTTTGTCACTGCCGGCAAACTGACGGCTTTGGCCGTTGGCAGCCCCAAGCGGCATCCGGTGTCGCCGGCGGTCGCCACGTTTGAGGAACTGGGTGTCAAGGGCGTTGAGGTTGACCTCTGGTACGCCTTTTTCGCCCCGGCCAAAACTCCCGCACCGGTAATCTCCCGGCTCAACACGGAAGTCGTCAGCATCCTGAAATTGCCCGAAATCCGTGATCTGTTGGGCCGTGCCGGTATGGACGCTGCGGCCTCCACCACCGAAGAGCTCGGCGCGCTGAGTGTCAAGGACTACCCGCGCTGGGGCGAAGTCATCCGGCGTAACGGCATCACGGCGGAGTAGGCGCCGCCGATGCAGTATGCCGCCTTCTCTGTCGACGCGATCAAGGGTTGACCTGCATCAAGCACTGCTTTGTCCTTAGTCAGCGCCACTTGAAAACCCGGGCTTAAGCTTCAGTTGGGAAGCAATCGGAGGATTTCATGCGAATCGACAAGCTCACCACCAAATTTCAGGAAGCCCTGAGCGAGGCCCAGACACTGGCGCTGGGTAACGACCACGCCTTTATTGAGCCCGTCCATGTGCTGCTGGCCATGCTGCGCCAGGAGGAGGGCCCCAAGGCCCTGCTGCAGCGCTCGGGCGTGAATGTGCCGGCCTTGCTGGCAGCGGCCGAGACCGCCACGAACCGGCTGCCGCAGGTACAGGGCCACGAGCAGGTGCAGGTAGGGCGCGACATGGTGTCGCTGCTGCAGGCGGCCGAAAAAGAGGCCATCAAGCGGGGTGACCAGTTTGTGGCGGGCGAGCTTTTCTTGTTGGCGCTGACCGACAGCAAGCTGGACTTTGCCCGCATCGTGCGCGAGCAGGGCCTGACCCGCAAGGCGCTTGAGGGTGCCATCGAGGCGGTGCGCGGCGGCCAGAAGGTGGACAGTGCCGATGCCGAAGACCAGCGCGAATCGCTCAAAAAATACTGCCTGGACCTGACCGAACGGGCTCGCCTGGGCAAGCTCGACCCGGTGATCGGCCGCGACGACGAGATCCGCCGCGCCATCCAGGTGCTGCAGCGCCGCACCAAGAACAACCCGGTGCTGATCGGCGAGCCGGGTGTCGGCAAGACCGCCATTGTCGAAGGCCTGGCGCAGCGCATCGTGGCCGGCGAGGTGCCCGATTCACTCAAGGGCAAGCGGGTGCTGTCGCTGGACATGGCGTCGCTGCTGGCTGGCGCCAAGTTCCGTGGCGAGTTTGAAGAGCGACTGAAAAACGTGCTCAAAGACCTGGCCAAGGACGAGGGGCAGACCATCGTCTTTATTGACGAGTTGCACACCATGGTCGGTGCCGGCAAGGCCGAGGGGGCGATGGACGCCGGCAACATGCTCAAGCCGGCGTTGGCCCGCGGCGAGCTGCACTGCGTGGGCGCCACCACGCTCGACGAGTACCGCAAGTACATCGAAAAAGACGCCGCACTGGAGCGCCGCTTCCAGAAAATTTTGGTGGGTGAGCCCACGGTGGAAGCCACCATCGCCATCCTGCGCGGTCTGCAGGCCCGCTACGAAACCCACCACGGCGTGCAAATTACCGACCCAGCCATCGTGGCCGCGGCCGAGCTGAGCCACCGCTACATCACTGATCGTTTTCTGCCCGACAAGGCCATTGACCTGATTGACGAGGCGGCGTCCAAGATCAAGATCGAGCTCGACTCCAAGCCCGAGGTCATGGACAAGCTCGACCGGCGCCTGATCCAGCTGCAAATCGAGCGTGAAGCCGTTCGCCGCGAGAAAGACGAGGCCTCGCAAAAACGCTTTGACTTGATTGAAGAAGAAATCGGCAAGCTGCAAAAAGAAATTGCCGACCTGGACGAGATCTGGAAAGCCGAGAAGGCCCAGGCGCAGGGGTCCAAAGCCATCATGCAAGAGGTGGAAAAACTGCGCTTCCAGATTGAGGCGCTGACCCGCAAGGGCGACTTCAACAAAGCCGGCGAGCTGCGCTACGGCAAGCTGCCGCTGCTGGAAAAACAACTGAAAGATGCGCAAGCCCAGGAGGCCGGCAAGGCCCAAAGCGCAAAGGACGGCGGCCGCCCGCAATTGCTGCGCACCATGGTCGGTGCTGAGGAAATTGCCGAGGTGGTCAGCCGCGCCACCGGCATCCCGGTGGCCAAGATGCTGCAGGGCGAAAAAGACAAACTGCTGCTGATGGAAGCCCGCCTGCACCAGCGGGTGGTGGGGCAGGACGAAGCCATCACGGCGGTGGCCAATGCCATCCGGCGTTCCCGCGCCGGCCTGTCAGACCCGAACCGCCCGACCGGTTCCTTTTTGTTTCTCGGCCCCACGGGTGTCGGCAAGACCGAGCTGTGCAAAACCCTGGCGGGCTTTTTGTTTGACTCAGAAGACCACCTGGTGCGCATCGACATGAGCGAGTTCATGGAGAAGCACTCGGTGGCGCGGCTGATTGGCGCGCCCCCCGGCTATGTGGGCTACGAGGAGGGCGGCTACCTGACCGAGGCCGTGCGGCGCAAACCGTACAGCGTGTTGCTGCTCGACGAGGTGGAAAAAGCCCACCCCGATGTGTTTAATGTGCTGCTGCAGGTACTGGACGATGGCCGCCTGACCGACGGCCAGGGCCGCACCGTGGACTTCAAGAACACCGTGATCGTGATGACCAGCAACATCGGCTCGCACCTGATCCAGTCCATGGTGGGCCAAGACAGCGAAGACATCAAGGACGCCGTGACCGGCGAGCTGAAGAACCACTTCCGGCCCGAGTTTTTGAACCGCATCGACGAGACCGTGGTGTTCCACGCCCTGTCGGCCGAGCACATTGCCGCCATCGCGGCGATCCAGATCCAGGTGCTGCAAGCGCGCCTGGCCAAGATGGACCTGGTTCTGGAAGTGTCACCAGCGGCACTGGCCGAGCTGGCCAAGGTGGGGTTCGACCCGGTGTTTGGTGCAAGGCCGCTTAAACGCGCGATTCAGCAGCGCATCGAGAACCCGCTCTCCAAGCTCCTGCTCGAAGGCCGGTTTGCGCCGAAAGACGTGATCCCGGTCGACGTGGACCCGATCCGTGCGCCTGGGCAGTTCAGCTTTGAGCGGGTGGTGCATTGAGCTTGTAGGCTGTAAGGGCTGCAGGGGCCGACGGCGTGCCGCCGCTCGTGTCCCTCCGCCCTGCGGGGCTCCTTCCTTGACCTCGCTGCGACACGCCATCGGCCCCTGCAGCAGGCGAGTGGTGGGCTCACCAACCACCGCCCCAGATCAGGTCGGTGCGGCGTTCGGCGCAGCGGCATCAAGGAGGAGGCCGCAGGGCGGGGGACAGCCGCGGAGCCGAATGCCGCGCCGGGCTGATCACCCAAAGAAGGTATGGATCCCCGTTTGCACGGGGATGACGGTGCCGGTCTTGGCACTGATAAACTTTGGCGGTGATGCCTACTCCGACACCAGATCTGTTCCAAGTCCCAGTTGCCTCCTTGGGAGTGAGTGCGCAGGTTCGCGGCGTCATTGAGAAATTTCCGATGATTGAGCTGGCGTTGCTGTTCGGTTCGGTCGCGGCCGGTCTGCAACGTCCTGACAGTGACCTTGATATTGCCGTTGCAGCGAACCATCGGCTGACGGCTGACGAAAAGATGGACATCATCGCGTCGCTGGCCGAAGTCACCGGGCGCCCGATTGACCTGGTGGATCTGCGACAAGCGGGTGAGCCGCTCATGGGCCAGATTCTGACCCACGGCTTGCGGTTGATGGGCAGCGACCAGGCCTACGCGCCCTGGATCACGCGCCACGTGCTGAACCAAGCGGATTTTGTACCGTACCGCGACCGCGTCCTTGCAGAAAGGCGGGCGGCGTGGATCGGGCAGTAGCTTAGCAGCGGCCAAACCGGCCGCAGCCGGAAGGGTTGGCGCACCAACCATCACGCCAGATCAGGTCGGTGCGGCGTTCGGCGCAGCGGCATCAAGGAGGAGCCCAACGGGCGGGGGACAGCCGCGGAGCCGAATGCCGCGCCGGCATGATCAACCAAAGAAGGCATGGATCCCCGTTTGCACGGGGATGACGGGGCTAAACCAGGTCCAGCGCCGATAAAGCCGGCAACCAAGTCTTCATGGCCCCAGCAATCGCCCCGTTTTTGACCATGCTTTGCACCGCCTGCATGTCCGGCGCCAGGCTGCGGTCTTGCATCATGGCGGCGGATACGCTGCGGACTTTGTGGTGCACAGTTTCCAGCGCATCCGAGCTGTGCAGTGGCCGCAAAAATTCGATGCCCTGGGCGGCGGCCAGCAGCTCGATGGCCACGATGTGTGCCGTGTTGTCCAGCATGGGTTGCAGGCGCCGCGCGGCAAAGGTGGCCATGGACACATGGTCCTCCTGGTTGGCCGAGGTGGGCAGGCTGTCCACACTGGCCGGGTGCGCCAAAGACTTGTTCTCAGAGGCCAGCGCGGCGGCGGTCACGTGCACGATCATGAAGCCCGAGTTGAGCCCCGGCTCGGGTGTCAGGAACGGCGGCAGGCGCGACACCACGGTGTCCACCAGCATGGCGATGCGGCGTTCGGTGATGGCGCCAATCTCGGCAATCGCCACCGCCAGCGCGTCGGCTGCCAGCGCCACCGGTTCGGCGTGGAAATTACCGCCCGACAGCAGCACGCCCGCGTCGGCAAACACCAGCGGGTTGTCAGTCACAGCATTGGCCTCGCGCAGCAGGACCTGAGCCGCGTAGCGCATCTGGTCCAGGCAGGCGCCCATCACCTGCGGCTGGCAGCGCAGGCAGTAGGGGTCTTGCACCCTATCGTCGCCTTCCAGGTGCGACTGGCGGATGGCGCTGCCCGCCGTCAGCGCCCGGTAGGCCGCCGCGCAGTCGATCTGGCCCGGCTGGCCGCGCACGGCGTGGATGCGCGCATCAAACGGGCCGTCGCTGCCACGCGCAGCATCCAGCGTCAGCGCGCCCGAAATCACGGCGGCCTCAAACACCCGCTCGGTGCCAAACAGCGCGTGCAGCGCCAGCGCGGTGGAGACCTGGGTGCCGTTGATCAGGGCCAGGCCCTCCTTGGCGGACAGTTGTAGTGGGGTCAGGCCGACAAGTTGCAAGCCGGCCAAGGCCGGCATGCGCACGCCGTCCAGCAGCAGCTCGCCTTCGCCGATCAGGGGCAGGCACAGGTGTGCCAGCGGGGCCAGATCGCCCGAGGCGCCCACCGAGCCCTGGCAGGGGATCACCGGGGTCAGCCCTCGGTTGTACAGCGCCAGCAGGGCATCGACCACCGCCTCGCGCACACCCGAGTAGCCGCGCGCCAGACTGGCGGCCTTGAGCAGCAGGGTTAGCCGCACCACCTCGGGCGCCAGCGGCTCCCCCACGCCGACCGCGTGCGAGCGCAGCAGGTTCAGCTGTAGCGTGGCCAGGTCTTCGTGACCGATGCGCTGGTTGGCCAGCTTGCCAAAGCCGGTGTTCACGCCGTACACCGCGGCGTCGCCGGCAGCCGCCTGTTGCACCAGAGCCGCGCTGGCGCGGATGCCGGCGCGGCAGGCCTCATCCAAGGCGATGACGTGCCCTGCAGCGCCCAGGTCCCGCAATTGGGCCAGGCCAAGCTGGCCCGGCAGCAAGGTATGGGTGACGGCGTCGGTCATGCGCCCACCATCGGCAGGTTCAGGCCGTTGGCGCGGGCGCTGGCTGTTGCCACCTCGTAGCCCGCGTCGGCGTGGCGCATGACGCCGGTGGCCGGGTCATTGAACAGCACGCGGGCCAGCTTCTCGTCGGCCTCGGAGGTGCCGTCGCAAACAATCACCACGCCTGAATGCTGCGAGTAACCCATGCCGACGCCGCCGCCGTGGTGCAGGCTGACCCAGGTGGCGCCGCTGGCCGTGTTGAGCAGGGCGTTGAGCAGTGGCCAGTCGCTGACCGCGTCGCTGCCGTCTTTCATGGCCTCGGTCTCACGGTTGGGCGACGCCACCGAGCCGCTGTCGAGGTGGTCGCGCCCGATCACGACCGGTGCCTTGAGCTCGCCGCTGCGCACCATGGCGTTGAAGGCCAGGCCGGCCAAGTGCCGCTCGCCCAGCCCAATCCAGCAGATGCGTGCGGGCAGGCCCTGGAAGCTGATGCGCTCACCCGCCATGTCCAGCCAGCGGTGCAGGTGCGTGTTGTCGGGGAACAGTTCCTTCATCTTGGCGTCTGTCTTGCGGATGTCCTCCGGGTCGCCGCTGAGCGCGACCCAGCGGAACGGCCCCACGCCGCGGCAGAACAGCGGGCGCACATAGGCCGGCACAAAGCCGGGGTAGTCAAAGGCGTTGGCCACGCCAAAATCTTTCGCCACCTGGCGCAGGTTGTTGCCATAGTCCACCGTGGGGATGCCCATGGCGTGAAAGTCGAGCATGGCGCGCACATGGGTGACGCAGGATTCGCCTGCGGCCTGCGTCAGCTCGGCGTGCTGAGCCGGGTCTTTGCGCGCGGCCAGCCAGCGTGCCACGCTCCAGCCGGCTGGCAGGTAGCCGTTGATGATGTCGTGGGCCGAGGTCTGGTCGGTCACGATGTCGGGGCGCGGGCCGCCGGCTTTGGCGCGCCGCACTAATTCGGGCAACAGCTCGGCGGCGTTGCCACACAGGCCAATTGACACGGCCTCGCCGGCTGCCGAGTGGTGGGCGACCAGCGCCAGCGCCTCGTCAAGGTTAGCCGCCTGCTTGTCGAGGTAGCGGGTGCGCAGCCGGAAGTCGATGCTGCTTTGCTGGCATTCGATATTGAGCGAGCTGGCGCCGGCAAAGCTGGCTGCCAGCGGCTGCGCGCCGCCCATGCCGCCCAGACCGGCGGTCAGCACCCAGCGCCCGACCAGGCTGCCGTTGTAGTGTTGGCGGCCGGCCTCGACAAAGGTCTCGTAGGTGCCCTGCACGATGCCCTGGGTGCCGATGTAGATCCAGCTGCCGGCAGTCATCTGGCCGTACATCATCAGGCCGGCCCGGTCGAGCTGGTTGAAGTGCTCCCAGTTGGCCCACTTGGGCACCAGGTTGGAGTTGGCCAGAAGAACCCGCGGTGCGCCGGTGTGGGTGCGGAACACGCCGACCGGCTTGCCCGATTGGATCAGCAGGGTCTCGTCGGGCTGCAGCTTGCGCAGGCTGTCAAGGATGGCGTCAAAGCAGGGCCAGTTGCGCGCGGCCTTGCCGATGCCGCCATACACCACGAGCTGGTCCGGGTTTTCGGCTACCTCGGGGTCGAGGTTGTTCTGGATCATGCGGTAGGCGGCTTCGATCTGCCAGTTGGCGCAGCTGAGGGTGGTGCCGCGCGGCGAGCGCACGGGGCGCGCCTGGCTGTCAAAGAAGGGGGTTTGCGACAAATCGGACATGGCGGGACTCCGTTCGGTTGATAGGGTGGTACATTGTAGTTGTCTATACAACTATTGCCATCTCGGGGAAACCCGGGGGCGTAACAGGGGTATTTTCTGCACAATCGACAGATCGAGCGAACTGCCACCATGAACCCGCTGACCACCGACCAACCTGCCTGCTGGCACCGCCACGTCCCCTGCCATGGCTGAAGATGCCGTTGTGCCAGCCTACGAGCGTGTCAAGGCATTCATCAAGGCCCAGATCAACCAAGGCGTCTGGCGGCCCGGTGCGGCCGTGCCGAGCGAGGCCGCCTTGCAGCAGCAGTTTGGCATCAGCCGCATGACGGTCAACCGGGCCCTTCGCGAACTGGTGGTTGAGGGGCTGGTCACGCGCACCCAGGGGTCTGGCACGGTGGTGGCGCAGTTGCACCGCATCTCCAGCACGCTGGCGCTGCGCGATATCCATGACGAGGTTCTGGCCAGGGGCCATGTTCACAGCACCCGAACGCAGCACCTGGCGGCGGTACGAGCCAGCGCGGCCTTGGCCGAGGTGTTTCGCCTGCGCCGGGGCGCGCGGCTGTTTCACTCGGTGCTGGTGCACTGCGAGGACGGGTTGCCGATCCAGTACGAAGACCGGCATGTGAACCCGGCGGCCGCGCCTGACTACCTGACGGCGGACTTTGCTGCCACCACCCCCACCCGCTACCTGCTGGAGCACGCGCCGCTGACCGAGGCCAGCTACTCGATCGAGGCCAGCCTACCCAGCGTGCAAGAAGCGGCGTGCCTGGCGATTGCGCCCAGCGTGCCCTGCCTGGTCATGACACGCCGCACCGTCAGCGGCCCGCATGTGGCCAGCCTGGCGCGCTTGGTCTACCCCGGGCTGCGCTACAGCTTTAACGGAAAGTTTCAACTATGAACTGGCAGCTGATACGCCTGGATGAGGTGCCTGCCAGCCCCTGGCGCAATGGCGGTGGCGTCACACGCGAGTTGTTGGCGTGGCCCGAGGCGGCGGACTGGACCTGCCGGCTGTCGGTGGCCGAGGTGACGCAGGACGGCCCGTTTTCTCGGTTTGACGGCGTGCAGCGCTGCTTTGCTGTGCTCGACGGCGCCGGTGTGCGCCTGGGTATCAACGGGCAGTGGTTTGAACTGGACCGCCAAAGTGCACCCTTTGCCTTTGACGGCGCCGTGCCAGTAGATTGCCAGTTGCTGGCTGGGCCGACCCGTGATTTCAACCTGATGGTGCGCCAGGCATTGGGCCCGGCGCTCATGCGGCGAGTCGCAGGCCATTGGTCCACAACGCTCGACAAATCAAAATTGATAGCAATGTATTCAACAACGACGAGGGCTGAGGCCCGATTTGGCTCAAAAATAACTGCGCTACCCGCCGGCTGCCTGGCCTGGCAGTTGGTGCCGGTAGGCGTTGAAGTTGGCCTGTTGGCCGCCGAGGCCCTATGGATGGAAGTATCTTTATGACAACACAACTCTGGACTGGCTGCGCGGTGGCTACGTTGCAGCCCGGCGCTGACCGGCCCTATGGCTTGATCGACGATGCCGCTCTGGTGCTGGACGGCGAATGCGTGCTGTGGGTCGGCCCCAGGTCCGAATTGCCGACCGAAATTCGTGCGCGCTGCCAGCAGCAGCACGATGCGGGTGGCGCTCTGATCACGCCCGGCTTGATTGATTGCCATACCCACCTGGTGTACGCCGGCGACCGAGCGCGCGAGTTTGAGCTGCGCCTGAACGGCGCCACTTACGAGGACATCGCCCGCAGCGGCGGTGGCATAGCCTCCACCGTGCGGGCCACCCGCGCCGCCAGTGGCCAGGCCCTGCAGGCGCAGAGCCGAGTGCGCTTACAGGCGCTGGTAGCGCAAGGCGTGACCACGGTCGAGATCAAGTCCGGCTACGGTTTGGCGCTGGAGAGTGAGCGCCAGATGCTGCAGGTGGCCCGCGCCTTGGGGCGCGAGTTACCCGTCTCGGTGTGCACCACCTTCTTGGGCGCTCATGCGGTGCCGCCTGATTTTGCCGGGCGCAGCGACGACTATGTGGACGCGGTGCTGGCGATGCTGCCGCAACTGCATGCCGAGGGCCTGGTGGACGCAGTGGACGCGTTTTGCGAGGGCATCGGTTTCAGCCCGGCGCAGACCCGGCGGGTGTTTGCCGCCGCGCAGGCGCTGGGCCTGCCGGTGAAGCTGCATGCCGAACAGTTGTCGGACAGCGGTGGCGCAGCGCTGGCGGCAGGTTTTCAGGCGTTGAGTTGCGACCACCTTGAGTGGCTGTCGGAGGAGGGCGCTGCCGCTATGGCGGCCGCTGGCACGGTGGCGGTGCTGCTGCCGGGGGCCTTTTATTTCTTGCGAGAGACCCGGCTGCCGCCGCTGGCGCTGCTGCGCCAGCACGGCGTCCCAATGGCGATTGCCACCGACTGCAACCCGGGCAGCTCACCTTGCACCTCGCTGCTGCTGATGCTCAACATGGCCTGCACCCTGTTCCGGATGACGCCCGAGGAGGCCCTGGCCGGCGTCACCCGCCACGCCGCACGTGCCCTGGGCCTCACTGACCGGGGTGTGATTGCACCGGGCAAGCGTGCCGACCTGGTGCTGTGGGACGTGCGCCACCCGGCCGAACTCAGCTACGCCATCGGCGCCAACCCGCACCGCCAAACGATTTTTGGAGGGAAACCCCTGTGAGCTTTACCCTTCACCAGGGCCAGGTGCCGCTGCTGGTCAGCATGCCGCACCTTGGCACCGAGATCCCGGCCGAACTCCAGGGCAGCTATATGCCCCGTGCCCTGGCCACCGAAGACACCGACTGGCATCTGGACCGGCTCTACGACTTTGTGGCCGAGATGGGCGCCAGCGTGCTGATGCCGCAAGTCTCGCGCTACGTGATCGATCTGAACCGTCCACCTGATGACGCACCCATGTACCCGGGCGCCTCCAACACCGAGTTGTGTCCGACCCGGTTCTTCAATGGCGACCCGCTCTACCAGCCCGGCGCCGAGCCCGATGCGGCGGAGCGTCTGCGCCGGCGCGAGGCCTATTGGCAGCCCTACCA
>CAMCZF010000008.1 GCA_945885775.1 Rhodoferax sp. OV413
CCCGTCGTCATGAAACGGGGTGATCAGTGCCGGCAAGATGCCATGAAGGAGTGTCGTCATATTCTGCGTGATCCCAGAGTGCGTTTAGGCTACCACAGCCTCACGTCTGGACTCCATCCAAAACTGAACTGTAACGTTGTGTGCATTGAAGCTGGTGCGTGCAGAGGATCGGCGGCAAACCAGGTGAGAAGCCGCGCTGGCTGAACACACCCTCTGTCAAAGTGTCAAATTTCAGTCCTGAAGATTGGTCGACTCTGAATTTTTTGGCGGCAATGTTTAGAGCACCCTTGATTAACAAGGCTTATCGCTTGCTATCAAAACTGGCCTTGCGCTGCGGCGTTGAATCTGCTGGTCGAGTTCTAAACTATGACGTTAAGTTCTAAACATTGTTATCACGCTCCTCCAACTACCCATGCTGCGCTACCTCACCATCCCCGTCACCCAATTTCAACAAAACTGCTCGCTGGTATGGTGCGATGAGACGCTGCAGGCTGTGGTGATCGATCCTGGTGGCGATCTGCCGCTGTTGCTAGACGCCGCCCGGCGCCTGGGCCTGACGCTGACGCAGATCTGGCAGACCCATGCCCATATTGACCATGCCGGCGGTACCGCCGAGCTGGCTGCGCGGCTGGGCCTGCCCATCATCGGGCCGCACCCCGGCGACCAGTTCTGGATCGACGGCTTGGCTGAGCAAAGCAAGATGTTTGGCTTTCCGCCCTCGGCCGCCTTCACGCCCACGCGCTGGCTGCAAGACGGGGATACGGTTTCGGTGGGAAATTGCCACCTGGACGTGCGGCACTGCCCAGGCCACACCCCGGGCCATGTGGTGTTTCATTCGCCCGAGATCGGGCGGGCTTTTGTGGGTGATGTGCTGTTTGCCGGCTCGATCGGCCGCACCGATTTTCCGCAGGGCGACCATGACACCCTGATCAACAGCATCGTGCAGCGTCTGTGGCCGATGGGAGATGCCACTGTGTTCATCCCCGGCCACGGCCCCGAAAGCAGCTTTGGCCGTGAGCGCAAGACCAACCCCTACGTGGGCGGCACCTGAGCCTGCTTGGCTATGGCTGCGGCGCTATGTGACGCCTGAAGGTTTCTCCAACTGCGCACCTCAACGGCCTGGCGGGTCATGTCGTTGTCGCCGCCATAGACCAGTTGCGCTGGTAGCGCCGTGGGCCCGGCATAGCGCATCCACTTGGTCAGTCCGGTCACAAAATCGGCGTTGAACGTTTGCCCGGATTTGATTTCCACCGGCGTCAGTAAGTCGCCCTGTTCAATCAGCAGGTCCACTTCGTCCCCGGTGTTGTTGCGCCAGAAGTACAAGTTGGACGGCAAACCCAGGTTGAAGCGCTGCTTCAAGAACTCGCTGATGACCAGATTTTCAAAAAGCGCGCCACGCGCCGGGTGAATTGACAGGTGGGTGGCGTCTTGAATGCCCATCAAATAGGCGGCCAGGCCGGTGTCGTGAAAATACAGCTTTGGCGTTTTGACCAGTCGCTTGCCAAAGCTTCTGTGGTGCGGCTGCAGCAGGAAAATCACGTAGCCGGCCTCTAGCACCGACAGCCAGGCGCCGATGGTTTTGTGCGTGACACCGCAATCGTTGGCCAGGCTGGTCATGTTGAGCAGTTGCCCACAGCGTGCGGCGCACATCTTTAAAAAGCGCTGAAACAGGCTCAGATTTTGCACCTCGATCAGTTGGCGGACATCGCGCTCCACATAGGTCATGACATAGTTGGCAAACCAGCGCTCGGGCGCCAGTTGGCGGTCGTGGATGGGCGGGTACAAGCCGCGCCACAGCAGCTGATCCAGGCTCGGCACGGGTAGAGGATCACTGCCAAGCTCCTGCAATGAGAATGGCAGCAATTGCACCAGGCCCACTCGGCCTGCCAGGGTTTGCGTGATGGTTGACAACAGACCAAATTGCTGCGAACCGGTCAGCACAAACTCTGCCATCCGCCGATGTGCGTCGACCCGTGTCTGCAAGTAAGAGAACAGCGGCGGGCAGCGCTGCACCTCGTCGAGGATGGCGCCGTCCGGCAGGCGTGCCAGAACACCGCGAGGGTCGTCTTGGGCAAAGGCACGGGTGTCGGGGTCTTCCAATGACACATAGGGCTTGTCCGGAAACGTGCTTCGAGCCAGCGTGGTTTTCCCCGCCTGGCGCGGCCCCGTGATCGCAATCACCGGATAGCCCTGGGCGAGATCCAGAAGCGTGGCAGCGGCTTGGCGAACAATCATTTTACAATTTGGTAATTGAATTACCGAATTGTAATTTCAAAAGAAATCCGTGCCCACTTGAGCCGGCCTGGCCGCTCAGTTGCCCTTAACGCGCTCGTACAGCGGCATCACCTTGGGCAGGTTGGCCTCGATGTCGCCGATGCGGGTGGTGCCCGAGGGGTGGGTGGACAGCCACTGCGGCGGCGCGCCTTTGTTGGCAGCACTCATTTTTTGCCACAGGGTGACACCGGCGCGCGGGTCGTAGCCGGCGCGGGCGGCCAACTCCATGCCCACCAGGTCAGCCTCTGATTCGTTGTCACGGCTGAACTGCAAGGTGAGCAATTGCGCGCCGTAGTTGGTGACGGTTTGCCCGATCTGGCCCAACCCGAGCATCTGCGTCAACAGACTGGCGCCGATGTTGGTGGCCGTGCTCTTGCCCATGCGTTCGCGTGCATGTTCCCGCAGGGCGTGGGCTACTTCATGGCCCATCACCATCGCCACTTCGTCATCGGTCAGCTTGAGTTGGTCCAGGATGCCGGTGTAGAACGCAATTTTCCCACCGGGCATGCAATAGGCATTGATCTGCTTGCTGCCGATCAGGTTCACCTCCCACTGCCAGTTGGCGGCGCGGGGGTTCCATTGCAGTGCGTGAGGGATGATCTTGGCGGCAATGGCGCGCAGCCGCATCAATTGGGGGTGGTCTTTGCCCGCCAAGGCCTTTTTTTCACTGGCTTGCTGCAGCATTTGCAGGTACTGCTCCGCCGACGAGCGCTCTACACTGTCAGCCGGCACCAGGTTGCTGAAGGGCGAATTTCTACCAACATCCACGCCCTCCCGCGTCTGAGCCGTGGCCGGTAGCCCGGTGAAAAAGGCCAAAGCGAGTGCCAAGGCGGGGGCAGACGCCATCCGCCAAGGCCTGGCGCGGCGGGCAGGGTTTGAATCGGTGCGTGTTGGGAGCAGCATAAATTTCATAAGTCAGCGCGTATTATTCTCCAATGTCACCAGATGCCGCCACCCCCACCCAAATCAAGCCCACCTGGCTCGCCACCTTCAGGGTCTACCTCGAGCCGCCCACCCTGCGCATGCTGGCGCTGGGCTTTTCGGCCGGACTGCCCCTGCTGCTGGTGCTGGGCACCCTGAGTTTCTGGCTGCGTGAGGCCGGCATTGACCGCACCACCATTGGTTACCTGAGCTGGGTCGGGTTGGCCTACGCCTTCAAGTGGGTGTGGGCGCCGCTGGTCGACCGGCTGCCGATTCCACTGCTAACCCGGTTGCTCGGGCGGCGGCGCAGTTGGTTGCTGTTTTCGCAGTTGGCCATCATGGCCGGGCTGGTGGCCATGTCCTTCAATGACCCGCAACAGGCCTTGCAGCCCGTGGTGTGGGGCGCGCTGGCCGTGGCTTTTGGCTCTGCCACGCAAGACATTGCGCTAGACGCCTACCGCATCGAATCCGCCGACACCGACCGGCAGGCTGCGCTCGCTGCGGCCTACCAGACCGGCTACCGGCTGGCCATGATCTGGGCCGGCGCCGGCGTGCTGTGGATTGCTGCACGTGCCGAGGTGGCGCAGGCCGCTAATTACCAGTTTGCCGCCTGGCAAACCGCCTACCTGGTGATGGCTGCCAGCATGGCGGTGGGCGCGCTCACCGTGCTGTTGTCGCCCGAGCCCGCGCACGCACCGGTGCCCGTGGCGCGCAACCTGGGTGACTGGTTGCGCAGTGCCTTGGTCGAGCCCTTTGCTGATTTTTTACGTCGCTACAAATGGCAGGCGGCACTGATCCTGGCGCTGATCGCCACTTACCGCATCAGCGACGTGGTGATGGGCATCATGGCCAACCCCTTCTACGTGGACATGGGCTACACCAAGGCCGAAGTGGCCGCCGTGACCAAGATTTACGGCGTGATCATGACGCTGGTGGGCGCCTTTGTCGGTGGGGCGTTGGCCATGCGGCTGGGGGTGATGCGGGTGCTGATGCTGGGCGCGGTGTTGAGCGCTGGCAGCAACCTGCTGTTTGCTCTGCTGAGCACGCGCGGGCATGACCTTACCGGCCTGATTTGGGTGATCTCGGCCGACAACCTGGCCAGCGGCATCGCCTCGGCGGCCTTTATTGCCTACCTGTCGAGCTTGACCAACATCAGTTACTCGGCCACCCAATATGCGCTGTTCAGCTCCATGATGCTGCTGCTGCCCAAGTTTTTGGCCGGCTACTCCGGTCGCTATGTGGATGCCTTTGGCTACCCCAACTTCTTCATCGCCACGGCCCTGCTGGGGGTGCCCGTGCTGTTGCTGGTGTGGCTGGCCTCGCGCATTCGTCTGCGCTGACGCACCGTCCATGGGCTGGCGGGTTTACTTAACTTTACGGCCACTTCAAGCCACAGACTGCTGGCGGGCCTAGACTGTACCCATGAGCCACCAACTGCTGATGATCGAGGACGATGCGCGTCTGGCCCGGATGGTGGCTGATTACCTGGGGCAATCGGGCTTTGGCGTCAGCATCGCGGGTGACGGGCAGCAGGGCCTGGCGGCGGTGCAGGCCAGTGCGCCTGCCCTGGTGATTCTGGACCTGATGCTGCCTGACATGGATGGTCTGGAGGTGTGTCGCCGTATCCGTGCACTGCCGGGCGCCCTGGCCCGCACCCCGGTGCTGATGCTCACCGCCAAGGGCGACCCGATGGACCGCATCATCGGCCTGGAAATTGGCGCCGACGATTACCTGCCCAAGCCGTTTGAGCCGCGTGAGCTGCTGGCGCGCATTCGCGCCGTGCTGCGCCGGCATGTGGACGGCCCGCCCGCCGAGCACGCGGTGCTGCGCTTTGGCAGCCTTGAAATTGACCAGGACGCCCGCACGGTCACCGTCGGCGGCCAGGCTTGTGAGCTGACCTCTTACCAGTTTGACCTGCTGCTGGCTCTGGCTGAGCGGGCCGGTCGGGTACTCAGCCGTGACCAAATCATGGAGGCGGTGCGTGGCCGTGAGCTTGACGCCTTTGACCGCTCGATCGACGTGCACATGGGGCGCATACGCGCCGCCATCGAGCTCGACGTCAAGAACCCCAAACGCATTCTGACGGTGCGTGGTGTGGGCTATGTGTTTGCCCGGCAACAGGACTGAGCGTGTTCTTCAAAAAGCTGTATGTGCGGATCTGGCTGTCCGTGGTGCTGGCCGTGGCGGTGCTGACCCTGCTGGTCGGCTGGGCTTGGCGGCTGGCCGCCGAACCGCCGCTGCGCGAGGTGGTGTTGCGCAACCAGGCGGGTGAGATCATTGGCCAGGGGCACGCGCGCATGATGCGCCGGGCGCCGGCGCGCGAGGGCGGGCCGGTCGACGCAGAGCGTGACGAAGAGCCTGATGTAGCGCGACGCCTGCCCGGGCCGCGTGGCCATTTCGGCAATGGTCCCGAATTTGTGGTCCGCATGCAAGACGGCCAGACTGTGCACATGCACATGCCGCGCCCGCCGCCGTCGGTCTGGTACCGGCCGCCCTTTGGCTTTTTTTGGTCTCTGGTGCTGGTGGCGGTTGCAGTGGCCCTGGCCACTTACCCCATCACGCGAAAACTGACGCGGCGGCTGGAACGCTTGCAAAACGGGGTGCAGCAGTGGGGCGAGGGCGATTTGTCCACCCGGGTCAATGAGTCGGGACAAGACGAGGTGGCCGACCTGGGGCGGCGCTTCAACCAGGCCGCCGAGCGGGTGCAAACCCTGGTTCAATCCCACGAGGCACTGCTGGCCTCACAAAAATCGCTGTTGGCCAATGCCTCGCACGAGCTGCGCTCGCCGCTGACGCGCATCCGCATGGGGCTGGAGTTGATGGGCAGCGAGGCATCGCCAGCGTCACGCCTTGAAATCTCTCGCAACATCACCGAACTGGACCAACTGATTGAAGAAATCTTGCTGGCCAGCCGGCTTGACGCCCGCGACGCCAATTTGGGCACAGTGGAGTCGGTCGACCTGCTCGGGCTGGCGGCCGAAGAGTGCGCCCGCGTCGGGGCAGAGCTAAAACTAGACCTGGACCCAGCATGGCGCGTCGCCACCACCGCAGCGCCGGGGGATACAGCCTTGGCGGTGCAGGGGGTGGCCAAGCTGCTGCGCCGCGCGGTGCGCAACCTGCTGGAGAACGCCCATCGCCATGCCGCCGGCGCCATCACCCTCGGGCTCAGTCAGGTCGCCGGGCAGGCCGTGATCCGGGTCTGCGACCACGGCCCGGGTTTACCCCCCGACTTGCGTGAACGTATTTTTGAGCCGTTTTATCGCTTGCCCGGTGCGACCGAGCGCGATGGTGGCGTTGGGCTGGGGCTGGCGCTGGTTAAGTCCATCACACTGCGTCATGGCGGCAGCGTGCACTGCGAAGACCGTGCCGGTGGCGGCGCCTGCTTTGTGATGCAGTTGCCCTTGGCCCCACACGCCTAGTTGAGCGACGCAACAGCTTTTTTTCAAAAAAAGTGTTGCTGTATCCCACAAATGGGGGATGGCGCGCCGGCGCCCAGCCCGATAAAGTTCATTCACTGCTGTCACAGTGATAACGGTTTTCGGCATGCAAGCCACACCAGATGGGCGCTTTTATCGAAAACCGAGTTTTCCAACGACGTCCCCTGGGGGACTTTTACAAAGCCAACCTTAACCGGTTGGCTTTTTTTTGGCCTCTGGCAGGTGTGTGCTTTATCCGTTAAGCCCAGCTTAATCTGCGCTCGTTAAGGTCGGTACTGCTTCTGCTGGCGTCTGCCGTGGCATGAAGCGGCAAATCAACCAAGGATGTTCAAATGACTGTGATCAATTTCGGCCAAGTGGCCAAGTTCCGTTGGCTCGCCGTAGGTGCGGCCAGCACCATGCTGGTCACCGCCTGTGGTGGTGGCGGCAGTCTGTCGGCAGACCTGCCCACGCCCAAACCGCTGGCAGCTGCAGCGGTGTAGGCCGGGCCCATCGCCGGCTTTGGCTCGGTGATCGTGAACGGCATGCGTTTCTCATCGGTCGGTGCAGACCTGGTCGACGACGACAGCCAAGCCATCGAGTTGCAGGACCTGGCAATTGGCATGACGGTGCGCGTCAGCGGCGACGCGGACGACAGCACCCAGCTCGGTACTGCCCGCAAGCTCGAGGTGGTGCGGGGGACCCGCGGCGCCGTGACGGCGGTGGACCAAGGTGCCAGCACCCTGACGTTATTGGGTCAGGTGGTGCGCACCGATACGGCCACTGCTTTTCAGGGCTTGGCCAATTTGGCGGCCCTGACGGTGGGGCAAATGGTCGAGGTCTACGGCGCGACCCAGGCCGACGGCAGCCTGCTGGCCACGCTGGTGGAAACCAGGGCGGCACTGGGTGGCGTTCGCCTGACGGGGGTGGTGCAGGGCTTGAATGTGCCGGCCACCACGTTCCAGGTTGGCAACTTGACCGTGAAATATGACACCGCCCAGGTCACGGGCGTGCTGCGTGACGGGCAGTCGGTGCGGGTCAGAGCCGCCAGTGAGCCGGTGAGCGGGGTGCTCACGACCACTTCGGTGCGCAGCGCCGCTGTGGGTGTCATAGATGGCAGCACGGTCAGCGCGGGTACGCGGATGAAGGTCAAAGGCATTGCCTTGGCGGCGCCGGTCAATGGTCAGTTCCAGATTTCCGGGACCACGGTGGACCTATCGCAGGCGCAGATCAAGTCCAGCGGTGGTGCCTCCAGCATTGTTGCTGGGCAGGTCGTGGAAGTCAAAGGGCTCTGGAATGGCACCCTGTTGCAGGCCACCGACATTGAGCTTGAAGGCTATCGGGAAAGTCAGCTGGGCGGGCGTCATGAACTGTACGGCGCCATCAGCAGCCTGAACGGCAGCATGGCGGTGGTCAATGGCGTCACAGTGGACTTGGCCCCCGGACGGTTCGAGCACGGCAACCTGGCGCAGGTCGTGGTTGGCAGCTACGTGGAAATCAAAGGCAATCTGGCGGGCAACGTCTTGCAGGCCAAGAAGGTCGAGTTGAAATCATTGGCTACGGCCAGCGGTATCAGCTACGAGCAGTTTGGGCCAGTGACTGACTTTGTGTCGGGGGCCAACTTCCGGCTCAATGGCTTGCAGGTAGATGCCTCCGGCGCGCGCTTTGAGCACCTCGGTGCCGCGGGTCTGGCGAATGCGGTTTATCTTGAGGTCAAGGGCGTGCAGGACAGCCGCGGTGTTTTCATGGCCAGCAAGGTCGAGCTCAAGTCGCGGTCGTCGCGGGACTGAGCCCATCGGCGAGACCTCAAAGCCCATAGACCTGCCGGACCGCCCCTTCGATGGCCGTCATGTCAGTCGCCGAGATTTCCCCTAGGTACTTGCCAATGCGCAGTTTGTCGATGGTGCGCACCTGGTGGCAAAGTGCCACAGAGTTCGGACCGACTGACGGCACGCCAACCACGACCGGCGGCAATACTTTGGCAGAGGTGGACAGAGGCACGACACCCACTTGGCGCAATTTGGCGTTCAGCGGGGTGATTGAAAAAATCAGGCAGGGCTGCGCTTGTAGTCCATGAATGAGCGGGATCAGCCCGGGCTGTCCAAGCCATCTGCGGACGTGGCTTCCCACAGCATTTCGTCGTCGCGGCATTCGGCGAAGGCCGGGTCGGTCATAAAGGCGTCGGCCAAGCGCTCGAGCTCGGCTTCACGGGCTGCCAGGGCCTGCTTCATCAACTCCTCCATCACACGACTGCGCTCGCCGTGTGGCACCACAGCGTTGAAGCGTTGCAGGACAGGGGCGGAGAACGTGTAGGACGCGCGAAGGGTGCTGGTTGCCATGGAGGTGGTGATGAAAGGAAGCGCAGTATTACTGCACACGGCGCCAAGTGTATCGATTGCCCTGGCTTTGCGTCAAGAATCGTTGGAACTGGTGGGCCAAGTGGCGCGCTGGTGGTGTGACAGTGAGTCAGGGCCTGGGCGGATCAAGGCCCAGGCCCAAACCTTAAGTAGCCAACCGCGCCAGCACTGCGGCCGGGCTCAGGTCATTCAGGCAGCGGGTGTGGCCCAGCGGGCAACTGCGCTCGAAGCAGGGCGCGCAGTCCAGCGGCGGCTGGTAGGCCGGATCGTCCTTGAGCCAGAGCACGCTGGCCTGCGGGTTCAGCGGCGGGGTGTGATGCGGGCTGCTGGAGCCAAACAGCGCCGCCTGCCGCACACCCAGCGCCGCCGCCACGTGCATCAGGCCAGAATCATTGCTTACTATTAATTTAGTAGCGGCAATGATAGACAGGGCAAGGCCTAGAGCCGTTTTTCCTGCTAAATTTTGGCACTTGCCTGGGGTCTGGGTGTTGACCTCAGTGGCAATGGCTTCGCACAGTTCAGCCTCTTTGGCCGAGCCCAGCAGCAGCACCGGGGCCTCCAATTGCCGTGCCAACTCAGCAAAGTGGCTGGCTGGCCAGCGTTTGGCCGGGCCGTACTCGGAGCCGGGTGCCAGCACGCTAAAGGCACCGGCTTGCAGGCCCAGACCGGCCAGGTCGGCCGCCAGGGTTGCGTCGTCCACCTGCAAGCGGGGCCGGTCGGCGGTGGTCCCGGCCTCGCCGCTGAGGGCCGAGTAAAACGCCACCATGGGCGGGCGTTTGTCCTTGGGCGGATTTTTCAGGCGGTGGGTCAGCAGGCCGATGCGCGCCTCACCCAGGTAGCCGATCCGTTTGGGAATACTGGCCAAAAAAGGCAGCAAAGCGCTTTTGAGCGAGTTGGGGCAGATGTAGGCCGCGTCGAACCGCCCACTTAGCTCGCGCGCCAAGGTGCGCCGGGCCTTGAACTGCAGCCCGCCGTGGGCAAAGGGGAACTCGATCACCCGGGCCACCTGGGGCATCAGACGGTAGACCGGCGCCACCCAGGGCAACGCACCAACCGTTAACCTCTCGCCGCGCGCGTGCAGCCGGCGCAGCAGCGGCTCGGTCATCACCGCGTCCCCGATCCATTGGGGCGCAATGACCAGCGACTCAGTGGTGGGCGCTGAAATGCTCGCCGTCCTTGAGCTTGTAGACGGTCCCGCAGTAGGGGCACTTGGCCTGGCCGCTGTGGGCCACGTCCAGGTACACCTTGGGGTGGCTGTTCCAGATTTTCATGTCGGCCAGCGGGCTGGGGCAATACACGCCCCCCTGGGCGTTCAGGTCCTTGGCCAGCAGTTCAATAGGGGGTTGGCTCATGGCGATCTTTGTGGCGCCGGCTCAGACCTGGCTGAGCCAGTGCGCGTATTTGGGGTTGCGGCCGTTGACGATGTCAAAGAAGGCGCTCTGGATTTTCTCGGTGATCGGCCCACGGCTGCCGGCGCCGAGCTCGATGCGGTCCAGCTCACGGATCGGCGTCACCTCAGCAGCGGTGCCGGTGAAGAAGGCCTCGTCGCAAATGTAGACCTCGTCGCGGGTGATGCGCTTTTGCACCACCTCCAAGCCCAGATCCTTGCAGATGTGGAACACCGTGTTGCGGGTGATGCCATTGAGCGCACCGGCCGACATGTCAGGGGTATAGACCACGCCGTCTTTGACCATAAACAGGTTCTCGCCGGCGCCTTCAGACACGAAGCCCGAGCTGTCGAGCAGCATGGCTTCGTCGTAGCCTTCGTCGGTGGCTTCCATATTGGCCAGAATCGAGTTCGTGTAGTTGCTCACCGCTTTGGCTTGCGTCATGGTGATGTTGACATGGTGGCGGGTGTAGCTGGAAATCTTCACGCGGATGCCGTTCTTGAGGCCTTCTTCGCCGAGGTAAGCGCCCCAGGCCCAGGCCGCGACCATCAGGTGGATGGTGTTGCCCTTGGGGCTGACGCCGAGCTTTTTGTCGCCGATCCAGGTCAGCGGGCGCAGGTAGCAGGATGCCAGCTTGTTCTCACGCACCACGGCTTTTTGCGCCTCCATGACTTCTTCTTTGCTGAAAGGCAGCTTCATGCGCAAGATCTTGGCGCTGTTGAACAGGCGCTCGGTATGCTCTGCGAGCCTGAAAATCGCCGTGCCGTTGACCGTGTCGTAGGCGCGCACGCCCTCAAAGGCGCCGCAGCCGTAGTGCAGGGTGTGCGTCAGCACGTGGATCTTGGCGTCGCGCCAGTCCACCATCTGGCCGTCCATCCAGATTTTGCCGTCGCGGTCAGACATGGAGGGGGGTAGTGGGCTCATGGGGGTCCTTATGGAGCGTTGGAGGGCGTTGGAAGACGTTGGGATTAGGGACGAAAACTGGATTTTACGGGGCTGGCGCTGGCCGCTCCAGTGTCCACGATTTGAGCTTGCCACCGACCAGTTCACAGGTGACATGCGACTGCGTGCCGTCGGTCCAGCGGTAGATCTCGGGTTGGACGTCTTTGGCGCTTTGCAGCTCGCCCAGCGCGCGGGTCATGGCCACGATGTGCAGCAGCGTCACGCCCGGGCGCAGCTTGGCATTGAGCATCACGGCACTGTCGACAAAACCTATCGGGCGCTTGGCGGCCCGCTGCAACACGGTCATCATGCGGGTGAAGTGCAGCAGCAGCCACATCACCAGGGCGCCCACCGCAATGGCCACGCCGGCCCAGCCGTAGGCCCGATAAGCGGCGGCCACGCCCGCCACACTGGCGATCGGAATCAGGTATTTCTGGAATTGCATGGGCAGATTTTCGCAGCAAGTCGGCGCCGGGCCCGAGGCCGCTCCCAAGACCCTCAGGGCTTCAGCGGGGTCGGCCAGCGCACAGTCACGGCCAGGCCACCCAGCCGCTCGGAAAGGCCAAGCTGCAGTTGGGCGCCGGTCGCCTGCGCAATGCGGCGCACGATCGACCAACCCAGGCCGCTGCCCGGCTGGGCCTGGCCGGCCACCCGGTAAAAGCGCTCGCCCAGTCGGGCCATTTCGGGCTCGCTCAGGCCAGCGCCGCTGTCTTCGACACTCAGCACAGTGTGGCCGGCCTCAGAGTCGATCTGCATCGTGATCTGCGCCCCCGTTGGGCTGTAGCGCAGGGCGTTGTCCAGCAGGTTGCGCAAGAGCACGCCGATCAGCAACTCGGGCCCCGGCACCAGCGCGGCGCTGGCGGCGTCCAGCGCCAGGTCCTGCTGCCGAGCCAGGGCGGCCGGGGCCAGCTCTGCCGCTGTGCGCTGGGCGACAGCGCGCAAATCAACCGGACGCTCGGCGTCTGAGGTGGCAGCGCCGCTGGGGTCAGCCTCCAGGCGAGCCAAGGTCAGCAGCTGATCGACCAGCCGGCTGGCCCGGTCGCAGCCGGCCAGCGTAGCTTGCAAGGCCCGCTCGCGTTGCGCGTGATCGCTGCCCGCCCCCTGCGCCACCTGCGCCTGGGCCCGGATGGCCGCAATCGGCGTGCGCAGCTCATGCGCGGCATCGGCCGTGAAGCGCTGCTCGGCAGACAGCATTTGATCAAGCCGCTGAAACAGCCCGTTGAGTGCCTCCACCACCGGGTGAATTTCCATTGGTAACTGGTCAAGCGGCAGTGGCGCCAGCGCCTGGGCCTGCCGGCCATCGCGGCCTTTCAATTGCCGGCTGAGCTGGCTCAACGGCTTTAATTCGCGTCTTACTGCCCACCAAATCAGCAGCGCCAACAAGGGCAAAGCAAACAGCGGCGGCAGTAGCACGCTGCGCAACACGGCTTGCAAGATGTCGCTGCGGGAGTCGTCTTGCTCGGCCACGTAAACCTGGACATCGTCGGCCGCCCCGCGGGTGGCAAACACCCGCCAGGTGCTGCCATCGTCCCGCTGAACGGTGCTGAAACCAGCGTTGGTCGTCGCCAACGGTGTCGGGTCCACGTTGGGCGAACGCATCACCAACTGGCCCTCATGAAACACCTGGAACGCCACCTTGGGCGCGTACTTGTGCAGCATCGGCACATCGGCCACATCGTCGTCTTCGGCCCGGGTTTGCTGCACCACCAGCAGGGCGGCGGCCTGCGCCAGGTGGCTGTCGAGCAGCTCGTCAAGTTCATGGCGGGCGTCAATCCAGGTCATCAAGGCGGTGACCAGCCAGACGGCGCACAGCAGCGCCAGCAACAGCCCAAGCAAGCGGGTCTGCAGCGAACGCGGGGCCTGCGGTCGGCTCATGCTGGGGCAGCTTGGCGCGGCACCGTGTAGCCAACACCGCGCAGGGTCTGGATCAGATCTGGCTGCAGTTTGCGCCGCAGGTGGTGGATGTGCACCTCGATGGCATTGCTCTCGACCTCATGGCCCCAGCTGTAAAGCTGTTGCTCCAGCTGCTCGCGCGACAGCACCCGCCCGGCATTGAGCATCAGCACCTGCAGCAGGTCAAATTCGCGGGTCGACAAAGGTACCGCTGCGCCATGCAGGCTCACCTGGCGCGCGGCCGGCTCCAACAAGACGGGCCCCCAGCGCAGTGCGTCTTGCAGTTGGCCGTGGGCACGCCGGACCAAAGACCGCAGCCGAGCACCCAGCTCGTGCAGATCCACCGGTTTGACCACGTAGTCGTCAGCGCCCAGGTCCAGGCCCCGAATTCGGTCCGGCACCGCGTCGCGCGCGGTCAGCACCAAGACGGGTGTGGCGATCTTGCGCTGGCGCAAATCCCTCAACACGGCTAACCCGTCTTTCAGGGGCAACCCCAGATCGAGCACGGCCGCCGCGTAGTCGCCAGAACTCAGTTCCCGCTCGGCGGCCAGGCCGTCTTGCACCCAGTCCACCTGGAAACCCAGCTGGCGCAACCCGGCGCGCAGCCCGTCGCCCAGCAGGGGGTCGTCTTCAGCCAGCAGAATGCGCATGGGTCATTGCCAGCCGGGGCTAATCGTCGTTGTCATGTGACGGGTATTTTGCGCTTCCGGTGCTGACCGGCCCGTCGATCGCCTCTGGAGCGCTTTGCCACTGCAGCCACCAATAACCCAGCACAGCCAGCACCAGGACCACTGCCACGCCGGCCCAGGCCCGTCTTATTCCGTCGGCTGGAGCGCCATTTTTTTGGCCCGTGACCATGGCCCGCACCAGGTTCTCACGGTGCAGCAGGCTGGCGACCAGCACACCGGCAATGTGAACCGCCACCAGCAGCAGCATGGTGGTGCTGGCCACCTCGTGCAAGTCGGACAGCCACTCGCCACCCAGGTCGTTGTAGATGGCCCAGCCGCTGCCATCCACCGCCACGCTGGCCAGCAGCAGCAGCACGATGGCCACGGCGCCGGCCGGGTTATGGCCCAGGTGGTGTTGCGGCTGGCCGTCGCGCAGGCTGCGCAAATAGGCCAACACGGCTTGCGGTCCACGCACAAAACTGGCAAAGCGGGCGTAGCGGGTGCCGATCAGGCCCCAAACCAGCCGAAACGCCACCAGGCCGCCCAAGGTGTAACCCAGGGTGACATGCAGCAAGCGCCAGCGTTCACTCTCGGCGCTTAGGTAAGCGCCCGCAAAACTGAGCACCAGCAGCCAGTGAAACACCCGCACGGGCGCATCCCACACTTTAATTTTCGTTGTGATGTTGTCCATCGATGTCACTGGGGGATCCTGATATCGCGTTCATTGAAGCTGCCCTTGTCGGCCTGGGTGTGGCAGGCGGCGCAATTGGCAGGGCTACCCACAGATGTGCGCTTCCACACCGCCAGCGGCACTTCGCGTTCGTTGTGCTTGCTCAAGAACCAGCTGGAGCGGGTCATGCGGTCTTGCGGCGGCGCTTCGGTCACCCGTTTGTAGGTGCCCGCGTGTTGGTTCAGCCAAGTGCTGATCTCGCGCGCGCTGTTGGCATCCAGCGACGCGTCGGTACCGAAATGCTTGCCCAGGCCCCCCATCAAGCGCTGCCAGGAGGCCGCCGGCAGCATCCCCGGCGGGTAGGCGACGTGGCAGGCTGTGCACTCCTGCTGGTATTTGGGCAGCAGCGGCACCGGTGCCGTGCGGTCATCGGCCTGGGCCAAGGGCCACAGGCCAAGCAGGGCCAGGCTGCCGATGGCGGCCTTGGCAAAAAAGTGATTGAACATGAACGGTCTTTCTGTGAATGGGTGTTAAGGCGCCGACTGCGAGCACGAAGCGGCGGTGTTCAGGGCTTGAGCGTGATCAGCCAGGCCAGCACATCGGCCTTCTCAGCGGCGCTGCACTCGCGGCCCACCACG
Source organism: Rhodoferax sp. OV413 (assembly GCA_945885775.1). Lineage (GTDB taxonomy): Bacteria > Pseudomonadota > Gammaproteobacteria > Burkholderiales > Burkholderiaceae_C > Rhodoferax. Next base: position 15,168 of record CAMCZF010000008.1, read on the forward strand.
TCCTTGCAGTTGCGGCGAAACCATTTCTCGGTCTTGGCGCTGTCTGCAAAGCGCTCCGGGTTGAAGGCCGGCGCCAACGGCGCGATCAGCTTGCCGGTGCTGGCGTGCTTGCCCGGCCCGGTTGGGCTGGCTCCATGGCATGAGGCGCAACTCCAGTCCTTGCCTTGGCGGCTGTTAAAGAACTTCTGGCCGCGCGCGGCTTGTGCCGGCGCACCGGTTTGCGCGGTGTAGGCGCTCAGTTGCTCGGCCGGCGTAATGGCATGGGCGGGCAGCAAGCTCGCTAGCGTGAGCAGCAGTGCAGCGAAGGTGAGTTGGGCCATCAGGTATCTCCTAGAGCCCCCATGCTAGGGTGGCAAGGTTAAGGCAGTCTTAAGATGGGCCAGGCAAAAAGTAGGCAAAAAGTAAGCATGGACAACGTCGCGTTGAGCGGGTACCATGAAAAAATGCGTCTTTCTGCCAAGCTTTGAGTGCCCCTTCTCTCGTCGTCTGGCGCAGCCGGTGATGCTGCTATGGCCGTGACTGGACGCGCCACGTTGTTCGGATGGATCGCGTGGGCGAGCGCCGAGTTGTCGGTGCCCATGCTGGTGTTTTTGGCTCTTTCAAGTCTGACCTCGGCAGGGGCCTATTGGCAGTACCAGAGTATTCAGCAAGAGGCGCGCAAAGATTTGCAATTGCATGTTGACAGCGCGGAGCAAGAGATCAAGGCGCGCGTCCTGCGCAAACTGGACATGCTGGTTGGGTTCCAGAGTGCGCTTGGCATGCGCGCACAGATTCAGCCTGCAGATTTTCCCGCCTATGCCCAGGGCCTGCCGCTGTCACAGCGGCTACTTGGTGCGGGTCATGTGGGGTTTGTGCAGCGTGTGCCGCGTGATGCGGTTGAGGCGTTTGTCCAACAGCAGCGCGCGGACGGCGCGTCCGACTTTGCCGTCCAGCCCCAAGAGCAGTCTGGGCCCGATCTGTGGTTGGTGAAGTATGTCGAGCCGGCCCGAGCCAATGCCTCGGTGCTGGGTCTGGCTTTCGGCGCCGACGCTGTGACCCGCCGCGCCATGGCGCGTGCTGTCGACACCGGTGAGCCGGTGGTCAGCGCGGCTACGCAGCTGCTAAAAAACCAAGGGGGCGTCCCTGGGCTCATCATGTATCTGCCGGTCTATGCCCAGGGTGCTGTACCCACGACGACAGAAGAAAGGCAAGCCAGGTTGCGCGGGCTGGTGTACTCGCTCTTCGTTTGGGATGAGCTGATTGCTGGGTTGCCAGATTTAGCTGCTGAGCATCTCGACCTCAAAATCGAAAGTGCGGCGGGTGTTGGCGCCTTGCCAGAGGTGCTTTTCGACTCGAATCAAAACGCCAATGCCAACGCCAACGCAAACTCAAATTCAAGGCCGTTGCAGGGCGGGCCAACCGGCCGCTTTTCGACCGAGCGTGTCTTGTCTTTGTGGGGCAGTGCCTTCACGCTGCGATTTCTGTCTGGGCCCCAATTTGACAAAAACGTCGACCAATACTCTTACTGGTTCATCGCAACGGCTGGCCTGCTGATCAATGGCTGGGTGGCTTGGTACATGTTGACCCGGCAGCGGCGGCATGTGCGGGCCCTGCAGTTGGTTGAGCAAAAAACCCGCGACCTGCGGGTTGTCATGGAAAACAGCGCGATCATGATGACCTACTTGGATTCGACGCTCCGAGTCCGTTTTGGCAACCAGGCGTATGCCGATTTATATGGCGCCGACCTGAACCTAATGGCTGGGCAGCCTATTCGCGAGGTCATCGGCGACAAGGCCTTCGAGGCGGCTCACCCGATCATGATGGCAGCCTTGCGGGGGGAGCGTCAGCGCCTTGAGATTCGCATACTCACAAAGCCTGGCAGCGCGCCGCGCGACTTGATCTTGGAGTATGTGCCGGACCTGCGTGACGGCGAGGTGCTTGGCCTCTACGCGCTGGCCATGGACATCTCTGACATCAAGCGCACGCAAGCCGAACTGGAACTCTACAAGCGTTGCATTGAGCACACCCATGACGTCATCTTGATCACAGAAGCCGAACCGCAGTCCATGCCAGGGCCGCGCATCGTGTTTGTGAATGAGGCGTTCACGCGAATGACGGGCTACACCAGAGAGGAGGCGCTGGGCAATACCCCACGCATGCTGCAGGGCATAGACACTGACCCGTTGGCCACGACACGCATCCGTGAGGCTTTGGCACGTTGGCAGCCGATCCAAATTGAGTTGTTGAACTACACCAAAAGCGGACAAGCGTTCTGGAGTGAGCTGTCGATTGTTCCGGTGGCGAATGCGATGGGTTGGTACACCCATTGGATATCGATCCAGCGTGACGTCACAACGCGCAGGGAAAACGACGACAGAATTCAGCGTGCAGAGGCCTTGCTGAGATCTGCGATCGAGACCATTGACGAGGCGTTTGCGATCTACGATACCGATGGCAAGCTGGTGTTCTGCAATGAAAAATTTCGGCGGCTGTATGACGACGCTGCCCACCTTGTGGTGCCCGGCGTCACGTTTGAGGCCTTGTTACGCGCTGAACTTGCGAACGGTCACTACCCGCAGGCCTTTGGCCAAGAAGAGGTCTGGATCCAGGCGCGATTTGCCGCCCGTCAGTCTGGCGCCAGTCACTGGCTCCAGACACTCCAAGATGGCCGAATTTTGCGTAACGTTGAGCGTAAATCGGCAGAGGGTTTTATGGTGGAGTTTCGGGTGGATGTCACCGAGTTGCAACTGGCCAGGGAGCGGGCCGATGCGGGCAGCTTGGCCAAAGGCCGGTTTCTTGCCGCCATGAGCCACGAAATTCGCACGCCCATGAACGGTATCGTCGGCATGACGGATCTGGCACTTGCGACCACATCGGACCGTGAGCGGCGAGATTACCTTGGCATGGCCAAAGCATCGGCAAACGCCTTGCTAGACGTGATCAACGACATTTTGGACTTTTCCAAGATCGAGGCCGACAAGCTCAGCATCCACTGTGTTCCTATGGACATCCGTTCTTGTGCCGATTCGGTCCTGTCGATGCTCAGCTTTCATGCCAGCAGCAAGGGCGTTCGGCTGCGTATCGACATTGAAGACGGGGTGCCGCAGTCCGTGCTGGGCGATCCGGGGCGCTTACGACAGGTCTTGATCAACTTGATCGGCAATGCGGTCAAGTTCACGGCCCAGGGTGAGGTGGTGCTTCGGCTGAACGCAGAGCCGGCCGGGGCGCACGCCGCAGGGACTAAGGTGAGCATAGGCTGTGCGGTGCAGGACACCGGCATTGGTATCGCCGAAGACAAACTGGGTCAGATATTTGAAGAGTTCTCGCAGGCTGACAACTCGATCACGCGGCAGTTTGGGGGTACCGGTCTTGGGTTGGCCATTTCATCGCGCTTGGTGTCCTTGATGGGCGGCAAACTGGCGGTGCAGAGCCAGCTGGGTATTGGCAGTACCTTCTACTTTGCATTGCCCATGACTGTGGCAGACCCAGCGGCAGACCTCCCGGTGGTGAAGCCACCTGCCGCCGAAGATCACGAGACGACCTTGCACGCCCATCGCGCACTCAAGGTGCTGGTGGCCGAAGACCATCTCATCAATCAGCAACTGGCGATCCATTTGCTGGGGCGACTGGGACATACATGCACCCTGGCCGAAAACGGGCAATTGGCCATCGATGAACTTGTGACCGGGAATGAATTTGATGTGGTGCTGATGGACATGCAGATGCCCGTGATGGACGGCCTTGAGGCCACCCGTCAAATTCGCCTTTGGGAAGCCAGCTTGGGCCGGCAGCCCATCACCATCATTGCCGTGACGGCTAATGCCATGCCTGAAGACCGCGAATTGTGTCTGAATGCTGGGATGAACGACTACCTGTCAAAACCCATTCAGGCTTCTGACCTGGCGGCAAAGCTGAGTGCTATCAAGGTAAGCAATGGCGCCCAGCCGTTGCTGAATTAGCCCAGCGAGCGCACCAGTTCCATCGCCTGCTCGACCCGATCCACCGCGTGGATGGTCAGGCCCTCGATGGCTTTTTTAGGGGCATTGGCCTTGGGTACCAGCGCCACGCTGAAGCCCAGCTTGGCCGCCTCGCGCAGGCGTTCTTGGCCGCGTGGCGCAGGCCGCACCTCACCCGCCAGACCCACCTCGCCAAAGGCAAAAAAGCCCTTGGGCAACGGCTTGCCGCGCAGGCTGGAGGTGATGGCCAGCAGCACCGCCAGATCAGCCGCTGGCTCGCTGATGCGCACGCCACCCACGGCGTTGACAAACACGTCCTGGTCCATGCAGGCCACGCCGGCATGGCGGTGCAGCACCGCCAGCAGCATGGCCAGCCGGTCTCGGTCCAGCCCGACCGACAGCCGGCGCGGCGACGGGCCGCCGCTGTCCACCAGGGCCTGAATCTCCACCAGCAGCGGCCGCGTGCCTTCCAGCGTGACCATCACGCAGCTGCCCGGCACCGGCTCGGGGTGCTGGCTCAAAAAGATGGCGCTCGGGTTGGACACGCCCTTGAGGCCTTTTTCGGTCATGGCAAACACGCCGATTTCATTGACGGCCCCAAAGCGGTTCTTGATGGCCCGCACCAGCCGGAAACTGCTGTGGGTGTCGCCCTCAAAGTAGAGCACCGTGTCCACCATGTGCTCAAGCACGCGGGGGCCGGCCAGCGCGCCTTCTTTGGTCACATGGCCGACCAGCACGATGCTCACGCCACTGGCCTTGGCCGCGCGGGTCAGGTGGGCGGCACATTCGCGCACCTGGGCCACAGAGCCCGGGGCCGAGCTGAGCTGGTCGGAGTAGACGGTCTGGATCGAGTCGATGACCGCGATGTCGGGCCGCGTGTTCTCTAGCGTGGCCAGAATTTTTTCAAGCTGAATCTCGGCCAGCACTTTGACGTGCGAGCCGTCCAGCCCAAGCCGGCGCGCGCGCAGCGCCACCTGGGCGCCGCTTTCTTCGCCGGTCACATACAGGGTGTGCTGGCCACTGCGCTGCAGTGAGTCGAGCGCCTGCAGCAGCAGGGTGGATTTGCCGATGCCGGGGTCGCCGCCGATCAGCACCACGCCACCCTCGACCATGCCGCCACCCAGCACCCGGTCTAGTTCCTCGTGGCCGGTGGGGGTGCGCGCCATGTCCACCGCGTCAATGTCACCCAGGGTGGCGATCTCGGTGGTTTTGGCCAGTGAGGCAAAGCGATTCTTGACGGCCGCCGGGTTCTCGGCCACTGATTCAATCAGGGTGTTCCAGGCGTTGCAGGCCGGGCACTTGCCCAGCCACTTGGGGCTGTTGCCGCCGCAGTCACTGCAGACATAAACCGTTTTTTCTTTGGCCATGGGTGCATGATACTGGATGTAATCACAGATTACATCGGCGATTTGCACACTGCGACAGGTCCGCCAATGTATGGCTTAAGTTGGCATCCAACCGATCGACTGCTGGCCTGGTTTGATGCCTTTGTGCAGCGGCACGAGGTTTTGCCCGTCACAACCGATGTGGCCCGATGCGCCGGCGCCTTGCGCGGCCAACTGCAGTTGCGGAGCCAGACGCGATCCCAGGCTGACATGCTGATCGCTGCTACCGCTCAAATTCATGCCCTGACCATCGTCACGCGCAATGTGCGTGACTTTGATGGCAGAGGCAGACCTTCGGCAATGGCGACATGCTCGAGAGCGGTTTCAAACAGCATGCGCGCGGCACCTGCCACCTGCTGCAAATAAGTGTGCAATTTCGCATCGGCAGCGTTCCTGTTGACACAGTCGCCGCTGTAGGTTTCAAAGTTGGAAATTTGGAGCAATAACTGCGCCAAATGACTGGGGCACTCACAAGCTACTGCGGACGACAACCCCGCAAATTCCGTCAAGGCAGCATCGTCGAACCGGGGTGGCGATATGGCCTGGTCGGTCTCGCCCGCCAGTGCATTGGCAACTTGAAACGAAGCCAGCCACTGGCCCAAGGAATCGTCGTCTGAGGGCTCATGCAATAGGGCAACGCCAGAGCCAGTTAACTCTGCACGCCCCTCAGCACTGCTGTAGCGGTAAACCACTGCTGTCGCACGGGCTCGACAGGCGTCTTGGGCAATGCGCAGTTCTTGCCGTGCGCCAGGCTGCAAACTTGCCGCCTGCCACAGCAGCAGGTCGACAGCGGGCCTAGCCGAATTATCTGCGGCTTGCGTTGCTTCGGCCAAGGTATCAAACGCTGCCACGATCTGCAGCGTCGGCGCCCAGGGCTGGCGATCGCACAAGCGCTGCAGACGGCGTGCCAAGGCTTGACCCACCACGATAGCCCTCAATGCGGTTTGCCGCGGTGCTTCAGGTGGGTGCATCATCTCGTGCAGTTGTGTGGTCTCCAGCGCCGCCAGCAAGCGAATGGCATGTCCCTGCTCTGTGAGCCTGCGCAGCAAGATGACGCGCTCAACATCTGCTGCCAAATACAGCCTGTGCCCAGACTCGGCGGTGGTGGGGCGAGTCGCCTGGTACCGCTGCTCCCAAATGCGCAAAGTCGCCACGGGCATGCCTGCTAGGCGTGCAACTGCACCACTGCGAAAGGTCGGCCGAATCTGGTTGGTCTGCGGTGCAGGCGATTGAGAAGCAGGCTCAGAGAAAGTCATTGTTCACAATTTGAGTTGTTAATGAGTTTGATTATGACCATGATCTTGGTAGTTTTGAGTTTGTAATTCCTGATTTTGAGTTAATATTGACCGTCAAAAATAACTCGCTGCGCTGAAGCTGGGCTTTTTTTGAATCGGCTGCCCCGATGCTTTCGTAACTGCAAGCGCTGGGTGCTTTACTGAACTTCACCTGACTCGTTTTGAAACGGAATTCCCATGAACAACAATCGCCGCACCTTCTTCATGACTCTGGCCGCTGGTGGCTCGCTTTTGGCCACAAGGGCTCACGGCCAAGCCAAGGCTGACGAGAAAGACCCTCAATCCGTGGCACTGGGCTATGTGGCCGATGCCACCAAGACCGACACCAAAAAGTACCCTAAGTACGCTGCAGGCCAGGTTTGCACCAACTGCGCCTTGTACCAAGGCAAGGCCAGCGATGCCTGGGGCGGTTGCCCATTGTTTGCCGGCAAGCAAGTCGCTGGCAAAGGCTGGTGCAGCGCCTACGCCAAGAAAGGCTGATGCTTACTGACGCGGCTGTCACGCCTGCCTGGGTTTGGGCTGACCTCCGGACAGACCATGCTGGGGAGGCAGGCGCGGTCTGCATTTACAAAGGGGTGCTGCGATTTGCGCGCGACCCCGCGCTCCGAGTCTTTGCCCAGCACCACCTGGCCACCGAAAAAAAGCACCTGCGGCTCATCGAGGCCTGGTTACCTTCGGTACACCACAGCCGTCTGCTTCCGCTGTGGCGACTGGCCGGGTTTCTCACTGGCGCCTTGCCTGCACTGTTTGGGCCCAGGGCGGTCTACGCAACGATCGAGGCGGTAGAGACCTTTGTCGACCACCACTACGAGCAACAGGTGTTCGCGCTGGCCTCACAGCCGCGCGCTGCGGTGTCCTTGATCCGCCACATTTGAGTGACCCACGCATGACCGCCATCGCAGCCGAGATCGAACGCTTCAACCGCCTCAGCGCGACCTGGTGGGACAGCCGTGGGCCTATGCGGCCCTTGCACGTTATCAACGCCTTAAGGCTTGACTACGTTGTCGATCAAATCGCCTCGCATTTGGGCAGGGACACCGCTATCGCGCTGAACGGACTCCGAATTTTGGACGTTGGATGCGGCGGTGGCTTGATGTCGGAAGCGCTGGCACGCCTAGGTGCGCAGGTCGTGGGCGTGGACGCTTCGCGGGGTAATGTTGCCGCCGCTCGCCTGCACGCTCAATCGCAAAACGTCATGGTTGACTATCGGCTCGGCGAGCCCGCCGAGGTTCTGTCGCCAGAAGAACGTTTTGATGTGGTGCTGGCGCTTGAGGTGGTCGAGCACGTGAGCGACGTGCCCGCATTTTTGGGTTGTGCCGCTGCCCTTATGGCGCCAGGCAGCATACTGTTTGTCTCCACCATCGACCGCACCTTCAAGAGCTTTGCGGTCGCTATTGTTGGAGCCGAATACCTGCTGCGATTTTTGCCGCGAGGCACCCACCAGTGGTCGATGTTTGTACGTCCCGTGGAGTTGAGTTCAGCTTTAGCTCCTTCGCACTTACAGAGGCGAGATCTGCGCGGCATGCGCTATTTGCCAGTTGTGCACAAAGCCTCCTGGTGCAAGGACACCAAGGTTAACTACATCGCCACCTTCACGCACACTGCCCATCTCAACGACGACCATTTAAAGCCACCATGCACCCTATAAGACATCTGATTTTGGTGCTGGGAGACCAGCTCGACCTGCAGGCTGCGGCTTTTGATGGTTTTGACGCTGAGCAAGACGCCGTGTGGATGGCTGAAGCCCACGAAGAATCCACCCACGTCTGGTCAAGCAAGCAACGCATCGCCTTGTTTTTAAGCGCCATGCGTCACTTTGCCCAAGCGCTGCGCGATGCGGGCCGACCGCTGCACTACCACCGGATGGACGACACCAGCGCTGCTGCCTGTTTGGACAGCCTTGGGGCCAAGCTGCAGGTAGATCTGGCTAATTTGAAGCCGCAGCGTGTCGTGATGACCGCACCTGGCGACTGGCGCGTGTTCCAGCAACTCAAGGCCGTGGTCGAGGCTGCTGGCCTGACGCTTGAGGTCTGCGATGACCGCCATTTTTTCACCACGGTGCGCGACTTTGCGGCCCATGCCAAGGGGCGCAAGTCCCTGCGCCTGGAGTACTTTTACCGCGAGCTACGGCAACGCCACAACATTCTGATGGACGACGGCAAGCCCGCCGGCGGCCAATGGAACTTTGACGCTGATAACCGCGAAGCCTTTGGCCCACAAGGCCCCGGCCCGGTACCGGCGCGCGCGACCTTTCAACCGGACGCCCTCACGCAAGACGTCATTGCACTGGTTAACACCCGCTTTGCCGACCATCCCGGCACACTCGACAGCTTTGCTTGGCCAGTGACCCGCAGCCAGGCCTTGCAGGCGCTGCAGCGCTTTGTTGACGAGCGCCTGCCGCTGTTCGGCCGTTACGAAGACGCTTTGTGGCCTGGCGAGCCCTGGCTCTACCACTCTCACCTGTCGTCCGCCATGAACCTCAAACTGCTGAGCGCGCACGAGGTGGTGCAGGCTGTGGAAGCGGCTTACCGGGCGGGACAAGCGCCGCTGCAAAGCGCCGAGGGCTTCATACGCCAGATACTGGGGTGGCGCGAGTACGTGCGCGGCATTTACTGGACGCAGATGCCCAGTTACGTCGAGCTCAACGCCTTGGACGCGCAGGAAGACCTGCCAGCCTGGTTTTGGACCGGCCACACCGACATGGCCTGCTTGCGCGATGCCATCACCCAGACCCTGGAACATGGCTACGCCCACCACATCCAGCGCCTGATGGTGACCGGCCTGTATGCCCTTTTGCTCGGCGTGCGTCCACAGAAGGTTCATGCCTGGTACCTGTCGGTCTATGTCGACGCGGTCGAGTGGGTCGAGCTTCCCAACACCCTGGGCATGAGCCAGTACGGCGACGGTGGGCTCATGGCAAGCAAGCCTTACGTGGCCACAGGCAAGTACATTCAACGCATGGGTGGCCCTTGCAAAGGTTGCCGTTATGACCCGGCGCTGCGCGAGGGTGAACGCGCCTGCCCCTACACGACGCTGTATTGGGACTTTTTGATGCGGCACGAAGCACTGCTGGCCAAGAACGCACGAATGGCTTTGCAGGTCAAAAACGTGGCTCGCATGACGCAAAGCCAAAAAGAGGCCGTGACACTGCGGGCTGATGCGATCCGCCGGGGCGAGGTTGGCGTGGTCCAATGACGGTGCTTGATACGTTCCCGCCCACGCGCCAAGCTGCTCTGGCGCGCGTCGGTGCAGTGCGACCGAGCGACTATGCGCGCAGCCGTAACGCCATTGAGGGCGCGGTCACGGGCCTGTCGCCCTACATCACGCACGGGCTGGTCAGCCTGCCCGAGGTTCTGGCCGGTGTGACCGCCAGGCACTCGCTGGATGCACAGCACAAATTCGTTTTTGAGCTGGGCTGGCGCGAATACTTTCGCCATGTCTGGGCCTTCCGGGGCGAAGAGATTTTTGAATCCCTGCGCGAGGGGATGCTCCCAGAAGCCTGCTACGCCAATACGCTGCCTGCCGACATTCGCCAGGCTGCCACCGGCCTGCCCGTTATCGACATGGCGGTGCGCACCCTGTACGCCACGGGCTATTTGCACAACCATGCCCGCATGTGGCTGGCCAGCTATGTCGTGCATGTGCGCAAGGTGCACTGGCGGGTCGCAGCGGACTGGCTGTACGGCCAATTGCTTGACGGCGACCTGGCCAGCAACCATCTCAGCTGGCAATGGGTGGCTGGCACCGGCAGCAGCAAGCCCTACCTTTTTAATGCAGATAACGTTGCCCGCTACGCCCCAGCCTCCTGGCACAGCCCGGGCAGTGTGATCGACCAGTCCTATGAAGCTTTGGACCGTCTCGCCCGCCAGCCCGCGCGCGGCGGCCGGGCTCAGCCCGAAGCGCCCTTTGCCTCAACCGCTTTGATCGAGCCGCCCCTGTGTAGCGTGCCCCCATCGGACCTGGCCTGGGGCTTGCCCGACCCGGCGGCGGTGGCAGGCCGCGATGTGTGGCTGGTGCACCCCTGGAACCTTGGTGAGTTGCCCGCTTCGCTGCCTGCTGACACGGTGGTGGTGGGAGTTTTACTCAGCGACTTCCACCGCCTTTGGCCCTGGAACGAGCGACGCTGGCGTTTTGTCGCAAGCCGAATGGCCGAACTTGCCACGCTGCGATGGCATGGTGATGCGGCGGCCATTGCAGCAGCACTCAAGGGCGCTCGTCAGGTGTTCAGCGTGGATGAGCCGCAACTCCAGCCATGGCTGGCTAGCTTGGCAAGCTGTTCGGCGTCGCCCGCGCTGTTTCCGGCACTCAGCAGGCGTTGCGACTCCTTCAGCCAATGGTGGACACGTGCCGCTAAGGGCATGACCTCAGCTGCTGACTTGCTGGCCGCCCGACAAGCTCCGGCATGGTGAGCCCACTAGTGACCGAAATATGATCGAAACAAACCAGTCCGAAACAAACCAGCACGCTCCGGCGCTGACGGTTCTTTACGACGGCGCCTGCCCGCTGTGCCGGCGCGAAATTGGCGTCTACCGCGACCTGCAACCGTTGCAGCCCGGCTCGCCCGTGTGTTTTGCCGATGTCAGTAACACCGCACTGCCGCTGCCTGCCGGCACCACACGCGAACAGTTGCTGGCGCGGTTTCATGTGCAAGGCGCTGATGGTCAACTGATCAGCGGCGCGCAGGCATTTTTGGCCTTGTGGGCAGCCCTGCCCGGCTGGCGCTGGCTGGCCTTGGCCGGACGCCTGCCGGGCGCTGGCTGGGTAATGGAGCGGATGTACCGCGTTTTTCTACGATTCCGGCCGACGCTGCAGCGCTGGGCTGCGCGTCTCGACTAAGCCGCGACAGGGTTGCTATTCGGAGCGGAGCGCGTGGGCCGCGCCTCTTCTCAGACTGTTTCCCAGTCAGGTGCTGGGGCCCGCACATGGGTCCTCACCAAGCCACCGCTGCCCGCCACCTTGAACACCGCAACCGTACCTACCATGTCATCCGCTTGGGATTTAAGACTGCTGGCTGCTGCTGCCATTTGCTCTACCAGGGCAGCATTTTGCTGAGTTGCCCGGTCCATTTGAGCCACAGCCTCCCCAACCTGTGAAACGCCGGCAGCTTGCTCGTTACTGGCTGCGCTGATTTCGCCCATGATGTCCGTTACCCGCCGGATCGAGGTCACGACCTCAGTCATGGTTTCGCCTGCTTTATCTACCAGCGCCGTCCCCTGCTCAACGCGCTGGACACTGGCGTTAATCAGGCTTTTGATTTCCTTGGCAGCATCTGCCGAGCGTCCGGCCAGGCTGCGCACTTCGGTTGCAACTACCGCGAAGCCCCTTCCTTGTTCCCCAGCGCGTGCGGCTTCTACCGCAGCGTTCAAAGCGAGAATATTGGTCTGGAAGGCGATGCCATCAATGACGCTGATGATTTCCGAAATCTTGCGGCTCGACTCGTTGATGCCTTTCATCGTCTCGACCACTTGGCCAACCACTTCGCCGCCCTGTACGGCTACCGTGGAGGCGTTGGATGCCAACTGATTTGCTTGCTTGGCGCTATCAGCGTTTTGTTTTACCGTGGCGCTGAGTTCCTCCATGCTGGAGGCGGTTTCCTCCAGCGCGCTCGCCTGCTGCTCTGTGCGGGCAGACAGGTCGTTATTACCTTGGGCGATTTCCGCGCTTGCAGTGGCGACGCCCTCGGCGTTGCTACGCACGTCGCTCACAACCCGAGAGAGGTTGTCGCGCATGCTGGCTAAGGCGGCCATCAGGCTGCTGTTGTCCCCCGGTTGCAGCGGAATGATGACAGCCAAGTCCCCCTGCGCCACGGCGTTGACGGAGTGCATGGCTGCCGCAGGTTCACCGCCTAACTGACGCTGAATGCTTCGGGAAAGCGCTAGCCCAATCAATCCGGTCATGACGCACAAGCCTAATCCACCCACTATTAAGGTGGTTGTAGTCAGGGATGCACTGGCCGCTAGCGACGCTGAACGAATCACCAATAAGTCAGACTCCGCCTGCGAAAACTCGGCGATCCTTCCGCGGAATGCGTCCATCGCCACCTTGTCCTTGCCGGCTTTAAATTCTTTCAGCAACTCTTCGATGGAAATCTTGCCCGCCGTGGCATCCTGACGTAAGGCCTGAAGCTTACTGGCAACTTCCAAAAACTGCTTGTGGTCTTCCATCAGCTTTTCGAGCCTTGCTTGCTGAGAAAGGTTGTCTGATGTCAGAGATTTGGCTTTACTGAACGCGGTGCTGAAGTCCCGCTGGCCCTTGATAAAGGGTTCCAGAAACTTCTCATCGCCACTAGCGACATAACCGCGCAACCCGGTCTCGATATTGACCATGTTGAGCAACATGGCATCCGATTCATGCATTACTTCGTAGGTGTGGGTGTTCCAGCCCACGATGTCCACCAATTTGTTGATATTGAACAGTGCAAAGCTCATGAGCGAGCCGGATATCAGCAAGATTACACTGAATGTCAGAAGTAATTTCTTTTTCAGTGTCCATTGGTCGCGCATCGATTTCTTCCTTGATGATGTGCTGAACAATCCAACCCGAATCGGGTGGCAGCCATCTCCTTATCATTGTGTGGGCTAGCGGCTTCAATGTTGTGACACCGCGCCGTCTTGCTCGCTATTTTTGGGGTTCTTCAACAGCCAACGTGCGCAGTTGGCCGTCAAAGCCCCCAAAAACAAAACCGTTATGGCAATGTCTGTCGCCTTATTTGGGCATGATCACGCTATCGATCACATGGATCACGCCGTTGTCGGCCACGATGTCGGTAGCGGTGACTTTTGCTGCATCGACCATGACGCCACCCATCGTGGAGATGGTGAGCTCAGAGCCTTGAACAGTTTTGACCTTGCCCGCTTTGACGTCTGCTGCCATGACTTTACCTGCGACCACATGGTAGGTGAGTACCGCTGTGAGCTTGGCCTTGTCTTTGAGCAGGGCCTCCAGGTCGGCTTTAGGAATCTTTGCAAAGGCGGCGTCTGTGGGTGCAAACACGGTGAAAGGTCCCTTGCCTTTCAGGGTGTCAACCAAGCCGGCGGCGGTGAGTGCCGTTGCCAGGGTTTTAAAGCTACCGGCGCCTACGGCCGTGTCAACGATGTCTTTGGCTTGAACGGTAAAAGCCGCGCCAAGAGCTAAAACTGTGGCGATCAATGTCTTTTTCATAGGAAATTCCAAAAAATTAGGAGGTTCTGCCGAGCCAAAAATGTGGCTATCTCATTATCAGTGACTGACCGGTCTCCATTTAGACTGTGTGGTCTATGTGTGACGGCCTGGCAACCAATGTGTGCCCAACTTAGCCCCTGCAGTTCAAGCGCCAGCCTCAAACCGATCGATAAAAAAGTGTGGGCAAGCCTGGACGACAGCCAAGGCAGGGTCATTGGCCTGGGCGCCCGCCTGTTTCCGGTCTTTGGATCAAAATCTTGCCGGATTGCAAACAACTTTACGCCCTGTAAAAAACGCAATTCAAAACATAAAAGGTTGATACCTATGAACGCTCGCGCCACTGAGCAGGCCACCCGACAGGCAGACCCCCAGGCACCTTTAGCTCTGGTGATTGGCAGCGGTTTTGGTGGGTTGGCGGCAGCTGTGCGCCTATGCGCCAAAGGTTGGCGTGTCCAGGTGCTTGAGAAATTAAGTGCACCAGGAGGCCGTGCCCGCGTGATTCAAGTTGACGGCTACACCTTTGACGCTGGCCCAACCATCGTCACGGCGATGTCCCGCTCGTAGTTGAAGGTTGAGGTTGGTGGTTGAAACCGTCAGGCCCTACAGAATATGGGTTCTGACTTCAACAACCGCAGAACCAAGAAAGCTCAACCACCATGGCAAAGTCTAAAGCCAAACTCCATGTCGCCAGTA
>CAMCZF010000009.1 GCA_945885775.1 Rhodoferax sp. OV413
TGGCGTCCACGGGCAGCCCGACCTCCTTGGACCCTTGGTGCAGAATGTCTTTACCGCGCGGGTCTTTGGACATCTCAAAAAATGCGTTGGCCACGGCTTTGAGGTCTTTTTCCGGCACTTTACTCGACGCCATCAGGGCCAGGTCTTGAAAGGCTTCTGAACTCCACAGCACACGGAACTTGCGGTTTTCACGCCGGGCGTAGCCGTCCAGCAACTGTGACTGACCGCCCGCGGCCGCCACCTTGCCACTGAAAAGCTGGGCAAGCGCGGCGTCGGCATTGCCCGAAAATACCACCTTCACAGGGATGTTCTTGGCCAGCAGATGGGCGTAATTGACCTTGTAAATCAAAAACGCCTCGGGTCCGGCAAACGCCACCTCCCGACCCGCGAGTTGCGCCAACTCAGTGATCGGCGAGTCAGCCGGCACCACGATCTGGGAAAACAGCGGCGGCATCTGGCGCCGGCCAAATACCTTCCAGCCCAGGGCATCACGCTCGGGGCTGAACAGGTGGTTGCTGAAAACAAAGTCAACCTCACGCGCCAGCACAAAGGCGGTGGTGTCGGCCGAGGTGCGGCTGATCTTCAGGTTCAGTTTGACGCCACTTTTCTCAGACACATAGTCCAGAATCGGGTTCCAGTAACTCGCCGTCAGGCCGATGCTATATTGCGGCACCGGTGAAAAACTGTAGCTGGGCTGTTGCGCCATGGATGGGAGCGCGGTGGCGCCCAGCAGAGTCAAGGCCAGCGCCCAAACGCGTAAAAATTGAGAGACCATTGCAATGACTCCTTGGCGGCCTGGGGACACAAATCATGGCCAGCGCCGCGCCTGGATCAGCCGCTTGCACGTGGATGCTGCATCATAAATGCAAATCCTGCCGGTTCATTGAGCGGTGTCAGCGGGTGGTGACAGCGGGTGGTGTCGGCAGGCTTTACCCGGCAGGTACAATGCTAGCTCGTGTTTCGGCCCAGGCCGTTTTATTGTTACCGCGCCTCGGCGCATCTCCCTGTGGGGAGTCTTTAGGTCAGGTCACCCATGTCTGATTTAAGTCTTCAACTGCAGCGGGCCACCGGCCAACTACCAGTTTCAAGCTACTTCGATGCCGCGCTGCACCAGCGTGAGCAGGAACTATTGTTTCGGCGCGGGCCGCGCTATGTCGGCCACGCGCTGAGCGTGCCCTCAGTGGGTGACTACGCCACGCTGGCGCAAGAAGGCCACGGCCGAGCTTTGGTGCGCACACCTTCGGGCATCGAGCTCATCTCCAATGTATGCCGCCATCGCCAGGCCCTGATGCTGCAAGGGCGAGGTTCGCTGCACACCACCCAAGCTGGCTCGGCCGCTGGCAACATCGTTTGCCCTTTGCACCGTTGGACCTACAGCGGCGCCGCCGTCGCCCAAGCCGGCACACTGCTGGGGGCGCCACATTTTCCGCACGACCCCTGCCTGAACCTGAAGAACTACCCTCTGCGGGCGTGGAATGGCCTGCTGTTTGAGGACAACGGGCGCGACATCGCGTCCGATTTGGCTGGCATGGGGCCGCGCGACGAGCTCGACTTCAAAGGCTTTGTGCTGGACCGGGTCGAACTGCACCAATGCAACTACAACTGGACAACCTTTATCGAGGTCTACCTGGAGGACTACCACGTGGGACCCTTCCACCCCGGGCTGGGCGGCTTTGTCAGTTGCGAAGACCTGCGCTGGGAGTTCAAGGAACATTATTCAGTGCAGACCGTCGGCCTGGCCCGGCCCAGTGGCCGCGCAGGCAGCCCGGTTTACCAGCGCTGGCAGGATGCGCTGCGAGCCTACCGGGGCGGTCAGCCACCCAAACAGGGGGCGATCTGGCTCACCTATTACCCCCACATCATGGTCGAGTGGTACCCGCACGTACTGACCGTCTCTACCCTGCATCCCATGGGCGTGGACAAGACACTCAACCAGGTTGAGTTTTACTACCCAGAAGAAATCGCCGCCTTCGAGCGGGAATTCGTCGAGGCACAACAGGCCGCCTACATGGAAACCTGTCTGGAAGACGACGAGATTGCAGAACGCATGGACGCCGGCCGTCGCGCCCTGCTGCAACGCGGCGACGACGAAGTGGGGCCCTACCAGAGCCCTATGGAAGACGGTATGCAGCATTTTCATGACTGGTACCGCCGGCACATGGCGGCCTGAACCCCATGCAGGCCCTGTGGGTGCTGTTGGCCGCCTTCTTTTTTGCCACCATGAGCGTCGGCGTCAAGGTTGCGGGCGCCAGTTTCAGTATTTCTGAGTTGGTGTTTTACCGGGGTGCGGTAAGCGTACTCTTCATGGCGGTGGTGGTGCGTGCGCGCGGGGTGTCGCTGCGAACCACTGTGCCTGGCATGCATGTTTGGCGCAGCCTGATCGGCACCCTGTCGTTGGCGACTTGGTTTTATGCCATTGCCCATTTGCCACTGGCCACAGCCATGACGCTGAACTACATGAGCAGCGTCTGGATCGGGGCCTTTGTCTGCGGCGGCGCCATTTTGTACGGTCGTTCGCTGCGCCAGGGCCCACTGCTGGCCACGGTGCTGGCGGGCTTTGTCGGCGTGGTGATGGTGCTGCGCCCCACTTTGGAACAGAACCAATTGTTTGCCGGCGTGATTGGGCTGCTGTCTGGCCTGAGTGCAGCGCTGGCCTACCTGCAGGTCTCCGGGCTGGCTAAGGTCGGTGAACCCGAGTTGCGTACGGTATTTTATTTTTCGGTCGGCTCCATGGTCGCGGGCCTGGTCGGCATGGCCGTCACTGACGCCACGCCCTGGTCATCGGTGCCCTGGCAAGCGGCGGCCTGGTTGGTGCCGATAGGCATCATGGCCGCACTGGGCCAATGGTGCATGACCCGTGCCTACAGCCGTGGCCCTACCCTGCTGGTAGCCAATCTGCAATACACCGGCATCGTGCTGGGAGCCCTGTACGGGCTGCTGCTGTTCGGCGACCAGATTCCGCTGCTGGGCTGGGCCGGCATGGGTGTGATCATGGCCAGTGGTATTGCCGCCACAGTGCTGCGCACCCGTGTCCTGGGCCAGACACCAGCCGAAGAACACTAACCCTCCCACATGAAGGACCTGCCATGCACACCACCCTGATTTCCGCGCCCGAGTTGCAGGCGCTGTTGGCCAGCCGACAGCCCTGCCGGGTGTTTGATTGCAGCTTCGACCTGATGCAGCCCGGCGCTGGCGACCAGCAGTACCGGCAAGCCCATATTGCAGGGACGGTTCGCGCCGATCTGGACCGTCACCTCAGCGCCACCAAAGGCGCCCCAGACGCCGCGTCGGGCGGGCGTCATCCCCTGCCTTCACGGGAGCAATTTGCGCTCTGGCTGGGCAGCACCGGCCTGGTGCCCGGCATGCAAGCCGTGGTGTACGACCGCCAGGGTGGCAACTACTGCGGGCGCTTGTGGTGGATGCTGAAGTGGATGGGCCATGAGGCCGTGGCCGTGCTTGACGGTGGCCTGCAGGCTTGGCAGGCGCTGGGCGGCGCCATCGACAGCTTGGCCGCAGACGCCAGCCTGGCGCCGGACTCAACCCTCGGTTCTGAGCAAAAATACCCTCTAGCCCCCGCCCTTATTGGGCTTGTAGCTACTAAAACTATAGCAGACCAGCTTGGCCGCGCCAGTCAGTGCATCATTGACGCGCGGGCCGCTCCCCGGTTTCGTGGCGAGGTGGAGCCGCTGGACCCGGTGGCGGGCCATATTCCGGGCGCGCTGAACCGGCCTTTTGGCCTCAATTTCGACAGCGAAGGCAAATTCAAACCAGCCACCGTTCTGCGCCAGGAGTTCGAGCAACTGCTGGCTGGCCGCGATCCGGCCAGCGTGGTGCACCACTGCGGCAGTGGCGTCAGCGCAGTGCCGAATGTCATTGCCATGGAAATCGCCGGCTTGGGCAGCGCTGGCTTGTACGCCGGCAGTTGGAGCGAGTGGTGCAGCGACGCTAGCCGGCCAGTGGCTCGGGGCTGAACGCCGTTTCAGACCGTGTGCCAGCCTCAGTGACCGTGGGCCAGGCCACTCACCAGCGTCACCAGCCCCATGCCTGTAAAGAGCCAGATGATCTGACCCACCGTCTGGCGTGCACTGAGTTGCTTTTGCAATTGCGGAATCAGGTCCGCCAACGCCACGTAGGCAAAGCTGCTGCTGGCCACGACCAGAAAGTACGGCAGGTAGTCGTGCAACTGGTCGACCAGCCAGTAGCCCAGCAGCCCACCGAGCATGGTCACCGCGCCGGCCAGCGACACCTTGAGCAAGGCCGCCTGCCGGTTGCTGCTGCTCTGACGCAAGACCATCAGGTCGCCCATGTGGTGCGGTACCTCGTGTGCCAGCACCGCCAGGGCGGCGATAACCCCCAAACGCAGGTCTGCCACAAAGGCTGAGGCAATCAGCACGCCATCGCCAAAACAATGCACGCTGTCGCCGGTCAGCACGGCCCAGGTGCCAGCGACGGGGGCGGGGGAGTGACCGTGACCGTGACTATGACCGTGGGCGTGGTCATGCCCGTGGTGATGCTCATGGCCATGGTGCCAAAGCTCGGCCTTGTCGAGCAGAAAAAAGAACACCAAGCCGCCCAGCAGTGTCATGAACAGGTCTTGGGCGCCCGCCTGGCTCTCGAATGCTTCGGGCAACAGGTGCATGAAGGCCGTAGCCAGCAGGGCGCCGGCCGCCAGACTCAGCATGTGCTGGGTGTAGCGCGCCAGTACGCCAAAACTCAGCACCGCCGCCAACCAAACACTGCCAATCCCGGCCAGCAGAGTACCGATCAGGATGGCAGTGAGCAGCATCTCAGGCGACGCCGTTGGCCTTGAACCAGGCCAGGCAGCGCTTCCAGCCGTCATCGGCCGGCCCTTGCCGGTAGCTGGGCCGGTAATCGGCGTGGAAGGCATGCCCAGTGTCCGGATAGAGCACAAACTGTGCTGCCTTGGAGGCAGCGTTGCCAGTGGCCAGGGCCGCCTTCATCCGCTCGACCGTATCGACCGGAATGCCACCATCTTTTTCACCGTACAGGCCCAGCACCGGCGCGCGCATCGAGGCGGCCAGATCAATCGGGTTTTTTGGCAACAGCTCGCTCGGGTTGCCGACCAAACGGCCGTACCAGGCCGTCGCGGCGCGCACCGGGCCCGTCGCGGCATACAACCAGGTGATCCGACCGCCCCAACAAAAACCGGTCACAGCCACCCTAGCGGCGTCGCCACCGTTAGCGCTGGCCCATTTGACGGCGCCATCCAGGTCAGCCATCACCTGAGCATCAGGCACCTTAGAGACCACCTCGCTCATGAGCTTGGCCATTTCGCCATACTTGGAGGGGTCACCCTGGCGGGCAAAAAATTCGGGCGCCACCGCCAGGTAGCCAGCCTGGGCAAAGCGGCGGCAGGTGTCGGCAATGTACTCATGCACGCCAAAAATCTCGTGCACCACCAGCACCACGGGCAGGTTGGTCTTGCCTGCCGGAGCGGCAAAAAAAGCCGGCACCTTGAAGCCTGCCACCTCAAAGCTGATCTCGCCGGTGGTCAGCCCATCGGAAGAGGTCTTGATGGCAGTCTGCGCCATGATGGACCCGGCGCTGGCGGCATAGCCAACACCCAACGCCACTTTGAGCGCGGTGCGGCGGGAGGCGCCGGCAGCCGTTGACTGGCCGGGCAAGAGGGAATTCAGGTCGTTTTGAAGGTCGTGGTCGCGCACGGTGGTGTCTCCGGATTAAGTGTGGATGGTACTCATGCGAAGTGAATCGCGCGGATAGTCTAGTCTGGGAGATCGATTTTTCCCACCACGGGGTTATACGGCGTCAGACTGGAACACGCCGACCGCACGGGCCAGCCCGTCGCGGCCGATAGGCACACCCCGCACCAGCAATGCTCCCTCGATACCGGCCAGGCAACCCAGCATCGAGGCCGGATTCTGGTCCCCCAAGTGGCCAATGCGAAAAGCTCGGCCCATCAGCGGCCCTAGCGCACCGGCAAACGCCACCTGAAACTGCTCGCGCGCCACCTGCCGGAGCGCGTCGACATCGGTACCGGCCGGCAGCAGCACGGTGGTGACCGAGACCGAGCGGTCAGCCGGGTCTGGCACAAAGAATTCCAGCGCACCCGCGCTGCGCCAGCCGTCGACCGCCGCGTGCACGGCCCGCGTCAGCAACTGGTGACGCTCAAACACCTGCGGGAGCCCTTCGCTAAACAGCAGACCCAGCGCCGCTTCGAGCCCAGCCACCAACGTTTGCGGTGCCGTACCGCAAAACTTATGGTACGAGCGGTCGCCCAGCCGGCGCACCCAGTCCCAGTAGTAGCGCGGTGCCGGATTGGCTCGGGCCTGGGCCATTGCGGCAGCGTTGACGGCGATGATGCCGATGCCGGGCGGGCACATCAGCCCTTTTTGCGAGGCGCCCAGCACCACATCGGCACGCAGCGCGTCCATGCCAAAAGGCGTCGCGCCCAGCGAAGCCACCACGTCCACCACCAGCAGCGCCGGATGGCCCGTGGCGTCCATGGCGGACCGCAGGGCCGCCAGATCGGTGCTGACGCCACTGGAGGTGTCGGTGTGCACCACAAACACCGCACGGATCTCTTGCAGCGTGTCCTGGCGCAGCGCCTGTGCCAAGGCCTGGGTGTCGATAGGCCGACCTTCCGCCCAGGGCGTGCGCAGCACCTTGCGCCCCAAGGCCTCGGTCTGGACCGCCCAGGACTCTGAAAAATGCCCGGTGCCCGGCACCAGCGCCGTGCCGCCCATGGGCAACAGGTTCTCCACCACCGCCTCCCAGACCCCGTGGCCATTGGACGCGTAAAGAAACACCTCGGCCGCCTCAGTCTGCAGCAGCCGGCGCAACCCGGCCTCGCAGGCGGCAATGGTCTGGTCGCCGCGCGGGTCGCCCAGGTCCATGGGCTGGCGGCTCATGGCCCACAGCACCTCTTCGGGCACCGGCGTCGGGCCGGGGGAGTGCAGCAGTCGGCGGCCCGGAATACGGCCGCTGGCCTCAAGCGGAAGGTTCTTCAATGCGCTTTCTCCCAGTTTGGGCCAACCCCGATCTCAGCCAACAGTGGCACGCGCAGTTGGGCCACGCTGGCCATCAGGCGCGGCACCTCGCGGCGCAGCCAGTCCACCTCGGTCTCGGGCACCTCAAACACCAGTTCATCGTGCACCTGCATGATCATTTTGGTGGCGCGCTGCTCGGCGTCCAGCACCTGCTGCACCTTGACCATGCTGAGCTTGATCAGGTCGGCCGCCGTGCCCTGCATGGGCGCGTTGATAGCGGCGCGCTCGGCGCCGCTGCGGCGCGGCCCGTTGGGGGAATTGATCTCGGGCAGGTAGAGCCGCCGGCCAAACACGGTTTCCACATAGCCTTGCGCCTTGGCCTGCTGCCGGGTCTCGTCCATGTAGCGTTTGACGCCGGGGTAGCGCTCAAAGTAACGCTCGATGTAGTTCTTGGCCGCCGTGTTGTCGATGCTCAGGCTGCGCGCCAGGCCGTAGGCGCTCATGCCGTAAATCAGGCCGAAGTTGATCACCTTGGCATAGCGCCGCTGCTCGCTGGTGACCTGATCGGTGCTGACGCCAAACACCTCAGCCGCAGTGGCGCGGTGCACATCCATGCCGTCATGGAAGGCCAGCACCAGCGCCGCGTCGCCGCTCAGGTGGGCCATGATGCGTAGCTCAATCTGGCTGTAGTCGGCGCTGGCGATCAGGCTGCCTGGCGGTGCCACAAAGGCCTCGCGCACGCGGCGGCCCTCGGCGGTGCGCACCGGGATGTTTTGCAGGTTGGGGTCGTTGCTGGACAGCCGCCCGGTCACCGCCACCGCCTGCGCGTAGTGGGTGTGAACCCGGCCGGTGCGGGGGTGCGCCAGCTGGGCCAGTTTGTCGGTGTAGGTGCCTTTGAGCTTGGACAGACCCCGGTGCTCCAAAATTTTGGCCGGCAGCGGGTAGTCTTCAGCCAGTTTTTCCAGCACCTCCTCGTCGGTGCTGGGGGCGCCGGTGGCGGTTTTTTTGACCACCGGCAGGCCGAGCTGGGTGAAGAAAATCTCGCCAATCTGCTTTGGGCTGCCCAGGTTAAAAGGCTGGCCGGCCAGGGCATGGGCCTCGGCCTCGAGCTGAAGAATGCGGTTGCCCAGCTCGTGGCTTTGAACCGCCAACATGGGCGCGTCAATCAGCACGCCATTGCGCTCAATCCGGTACAGCGCCTCGCTGCTGGTGATCTCCAACTCGTAAATGAAGCGCAGCTTATCGTCGGCCTGCAGCCGCGGCCAGAGCGTGCGGTGCACATCAAGCGTCTGGTCCGAGTCTTCGCACGAGTACTCGGCAGCGCGGGCAATGTCCACCTGCGAGAACGAAATCTGTCCGGCGCCCTTGCCGCACAGGTCCTCATAGCTGATGCCGCCGCGCCCCAGGTGCCGCTCAGCCAAGCTGGCCAGGCCGTGGGGTTTGTGAACTTCAAGCACATAGCTCTGCAGCATGGTGTCGTGGGCATAGCCCTGCACCTCGATGCCGTGGTTGGCAAACACATGGCGGTCGTATTTGACATGCTGCCCCAGCTTGGGCCGGCTGGCGTCCTCCAACCAGGGCTTGAGGCGTGCCAGCACCTCGGCCAGGGGCAGCTGGTCGGGCGCGCCCGGGTAGTCGTGCGCCAGCGGCACATAAGCGGCCTCGCCGGGCTGCACCGAAAAGCTTAAACCCACAATCTCGGCGCGCATTTCATTGAGCGAGGTGGTCTCGGTGTCCAGCGCCACCATCTCGGCCGCCTGCAGCCTCGCTTGCCAGCGCTCAAAGGCGGGCCAGTCCAGCACAGTCTCATAGACCAAATTGCTGGGCCGCGCTGGGGTTGGCGCGGCGGGGGCCTCGGGTTCATCAAACAGCCCGGGCTCGCTGGCGCGAGGCTTGCGCGCGGCCGGTGTGGTCACTGGGCCATCGCCAGCAATGGCACGGGCCAGTCCCTTGAAACCGAATTTTTCGTAAAACAGGCGCAAAGCGCTCACGTCTTCTACCCCGGTTGCTATGGCATCAAGCGCAGGCAGGCCTGGCACCCAGACATCCAGATCGCAATCCACCTTGATGCTGAGCAGTTGCCGACCGGTGGGCAGCCAGTCCAGAGCTTTCTTCAGGTTCTCGCCGGCCACGCCCTTGATCTCGTCCACATGGGCCACCACGGCCGCCAGCGAGCCGTACTCTTGCAACCATTTGGCCGCAGTCTTGGGGCCAACCTTGGCCACGCCGGGCACGTTGTCCACCGCGTCGCCCACCAGGGTCTGATAGTCAACCATGAGGTGCGGTGGCACGCCAAATTCAGCCTCGACACCGGCCACGTCGCGCCGGCGGCCGTTCATGGTGTCCACAATCGTGATGTGCGAATTGACCAGTTGCGCCAGGTCCTTGTCGCCGCTGCTCACGGTCACTTCGACCCCTTGCCCCGCAGCGATCACAGCCAGGGTGCCGATCACGTCGTCAGCCTCCACACCGGGCACGTCCAGAATTTTCCAACCCATCAGCCGCACCACCTCATGGATCGGCTCGATCTGGGCGCGCAGGTCGTCGGGCATGGGCGAGCGGTGGCCCTTGTACTCAGGGTAGATGGCATCTCGGAAGGTGGGGCCGTGGGCGTCAAAGACGCAGGCGGCGTAGTCGGCCGGCACGTCTTTGCGCAGCTTTTGCAGCATGTTGATCATGCCGCGGATGGCGCCGGTGGGCGGGCTGGTCGGGTCGCCCGGCACGGCGCGCAGGTCGGGCATAGCGTGAAAAGCGCGGTACAGATAGCTGGAACCATCAACCAGGAGCAGGGTTTTGGGCGGCGTGAGGGTATCGGTCATGTTGCCATTTTGCCTGTGCCCGTGCGAGAGACCGTGTAACTGAACGTGCAAGGCCACTGGTTCTACAATGACCGCCATGCGCGCCCTACCCATCTTGCCCCTGTTTCTTGCCGGTCTGAGCCTGTGTCAGGCCCAGACGACAGTTCCCAGCCCAGCCCCAACCGGAGGCACCCGCACGGAGTCCCTGGGTGCGGGGGTCGAGAAGCGCACTGAGCGCATCCGCATCGAAGACGCTAGCACCAGCATTGACGAACTGCGGGTCGGCGGCGAAACCCGCAGCATCACGGTGCAACCCAAAGGCGACATGCCAAGCTACCAGGTGCAGCCCGGCAACGGCCAACGCAGCTGGAAAATAGCGATTTTCTAAGCACCATGGCGGTCTACACCGAAGTCTCGGCGCAAGAGGCCAGTGCGCTGCTGCAGCAGCTGCAACTGGGCCAACTGCTGACCCTGCAGGGCTGCTCCGGCGGCATTGAAAACACCAACTACTTTGTCACCACCGAGCTGGCCGGTCAACGGCGCGAACTGGTGCTGACCCTGTTTGAGCGGCTCAGTTTTGAGCAACTGCCTTTCTACCTGCGGCTGATGAAACACCTGGCCTTGCGGGGCATACCGGTGCCTGACCCGAGCGCAGACCGCGACGGTGACCTGGTGTTCATGCTCAAGGGGAAGCCAGCGGCAGTGGTCAATCGGCTGCGCGGGCGCAGCGAGCTGCAGCCTACGGCCACCCACTGTGCCGCAGTGGGTGCCATGCTGGCCCGCATGCACCTGGCCGGGCGCGATTTCGACATGCATCAGCCCAATCTGCGCGGCCTGGCCTGGTGGCAAGAGACGGTCCCGGTGGTGCTGCCCTACCTGGATGCCGACCAGGCCAGCCTGCTGCAGGCCGAGCTGGCCTACCAGGTGCACGTGGCACAGGGCGCCGCCTATGCGGCCCTGCCGCGCGGCCCGATCCACGCCGACCTTTTCCGCGATAACGTGATGTTCGAGCAGGCCGACGGCGCGCCACAGCTCACCGGCTTTTTTGACTTTTACTTTGCCGGAGTCGACACCTGGTTGTTTGATCTGGCGGTTTGCATGAACGACTGGTGTGTGGACATTGCCACCGGCGTGCCGAATGCGGTCCGCACCCGCAGCCTGCTCGACGCCTACCAGACGGTGCGGCCATTGACCGCGCCGGAGCGCGGCCGGCTGCCGGCGATGTTGCGGGCCGGCGCACTGCGCTTCTGGATTTCTCGCCTGTGGGACCTGCACCTGCCACGCGAGGCCAGCATGCTCAAAGCGCATGATCCCGGCCACTTTGAGCGCATCCTGCGTCAGCGACTGGCACAGTCGGTGGTGCTGAACAACAACCAATCTCAGGCCGCATGAAACTGCACTTAGTCCCAGCACGCACCGGCTTAGCCTGGGTCAAGCTCGGCATGCGCACTTTTTTGCGCCAGCCGCTGGCCCTGGCTGGTCTATTTTTTATTTTCATGGCGGCCATGACGGTGGTCAGCAAGGTGCCGCTGATCGGCGTGCCACTGGCCATGGTGCTGCTGCCCGGCACCACCCTGGGCCTGATGGCCGCCACCCGCGAAGCCGCAGCCGGCAAATTCCCCATGCCGCTGATGCTGCTGACCGGGTTTCGCGGCGGTCCGCAGGCCTTGCGGTCCATGCTGATTCTGGGCGCGCTTTATGCCCTGGGTTTCCTGGTCGCACTGGGGGCCTGCTGGCTGGTCGATGGTGGCGGCTTTGCCCGGGTGTATCTGGGCGGCGAATCACCCAGCGCCGAAGCCATGATGGCGCCGGACTTCCAGGGGGCAATGTGGGCCTTTATCGCGATTCACCTGCCGGTGTCGCTGCTGTTCTGGCATGCACCAGCGCTGACGCATTGGCACGGCCTGCCGCCGCTCAAGAGCGTGTTTTTCAGCTTGGTGGCCTGCTTACGCAATTTGCGCGCTCTGCTGGTGTTTGGCTTGTGCTGGATGCTGGTACTGATGCTGGCCTTGTTGACCGTGAGTGTGCTCGCGGCCCTGCTCAATCTGGGAGACAGCACCGGCAGCCTGATTTTTCCGGTGCTGCTGCTGATGGCCGCCATGTTTTTCTGCTCGCTCTATTTCACCTACCGCGACACCTTTGAACAGCCTTCGGGAGATGCACCATGAGCCAACACCAATTGTTCAACCGCACTGAGCCAGAAGTCCTGTGGTTCCAGCGCCGCAATTTTTTGCAAGCCGCCGCACTGTGGACCAGCTTGGGCGGCTCGCTGGGTGCGATGGCCCAGGCCCGCAGCAACATCGTGACGCTGGTCGGCGACGCCCAGGTCAACGGCAACCGACTGCAGCCTGACCAGACCATCCGCAACGGCGACGAACTGCTCACCGGCCCCGGCGCCAGCCTGGTCTTTGTGATGGGCGACTCGGCCTTTCACCTGCGCCAGAACTCAAGGATGAAGGTCGAAGGTGACACCGGCGTGGCCGTGGTCAACGCCCTGCGCCTACTCACTGGGGGCGTGGTCAGCGTCTGGGGCAAAGGCCCACAACGCAAGATCTCGACGCCAACGATGACCGCAGGCATCCGTGGCACCGGGGTTTACACCGAAGTTTTTCCGGAACAGGACAACCGCAGCTACTTCTGCACCTGCTACGGCGTGGTGGACCTGGAGGCCAGCACCGAGCGCAAGCTGGTAGAGGCCGACTACCACGTTGCCTACTGGGGCGAACCCACAGCGCGTAACGGCCTTTTGCTGACACCCGGTCCGCTGCTGAATCACACCGACGAAGAGCTTGAGTACCTGGCGCAACTGGTAAACCAACGCACCACTTGGCAAATCACCGGCCGAAAAGGCGCCAAAGATGGCAGCAGCTACGGCACCTACTGAGGCTCTGGCAGCAGCGATCCGTCAGGCTACGGCAAGAGCGCACCCTGAGCCGCTTCAGGTGACCGGCGTCAGCTTGGCGACGCTCAGCGCCAGCCACTTGACGCCGTGGCGCGGAAAGTTGATCTGGGCCCGGGCATCGTCGCCCACGCCCTCCAGGGTCTGCACCGTGCCTTAGCCAAACTTGTTGTGAAACACCTTCATGCCGGCCTTCAAGCCATGCGCCGGGGCGGCGCTGCGCTCTGGCACCGCCGGACTGGCAAATCGCGAATAATCTGTGCCAAAAGTGCCTCCAGCCCTTGTGTAGCTTGGGTTGTTAGCTCCTGAACTCATAGCAGATCCGGCGCCAAAGCCAGTCTGGCGCGGCGTCACCCACTTCAGCGCGGCCTCGGGCAGTTCTTCAAAAAACCGGCTTTTCAGGTTGTAGCGGGTTTGGCCGTGAAGCATGCGGGTTTGTGAATGGCTCAGGTACAGCCGTTTGCGCGCCCGGGTGATAGCCACATACATCAGGCGGCGCTCTTCTTCCAGGCCGTCGCGGTCGCTCATCGAGTTTTCGTGCGGGAACAGGCCCTCTTCCATGCCGGTGATGAAGACCGCGTCAAACTCCAGCCCCTTGCTGGCGTGCACGGTCATGAGCTGCACTGCGTCCTGGCCGGCCTGGGCCTGGTTGTCACCGGCCTCCAGCGCCGCGTGCGACAAAAAGGCCGACAGCGGCGACAGCGTCTCGCCACTCTCGGCGTCGGGCGCGGGCTCGTCCAGAATAGGTTGGTTCAGGTCCAGCCCCTGCGAGGCCGGCGACTGGCTGAGCGCGTCGCGGCCAAAGCCTTCAAAAGAGACAAAGCTCTCGGCCGCGTTGACCAACTCCTCCAGGTTTTCCACTCGGTCAGCGCCTTCGCGGTCGGCGCGGTAATGGGTCAGCAGGCCGCTGTGTTCCAGCGTCAGTGTCACGATCTCGCGCAGGTTCAGGCCCTGGGTGCGCTCGCGCAGCACGTCGATGCCGGCCAAAAAGGCGCCCAGGTTGGTGCCGGCCTTGCCGCCCATGCCACTGACGGCATCGCTCAGGGCGCAGCCGCTGGCGCGCGCCGCATCTTGCAGCTGCTCCAGGCTGCGCAGGCCGATGCCGCGCGGCGGGAAATTGACCGCACGCAAAAAGCTGGTGTCGTCGCGCGGGTTCTCCAGCAGCCGCAGGTAGGCCAGCGCGTGCTTGATCTCAGCCCGCTCAAAAAAGCGCAGGCCGCCGTACACCTTGTAGGGCAGACCGGCGTTGAACAGCGCGGTCTCGATCACCCGGCTTTGCGCGTTGCTGCGGTAGAGCACGGCGATTTCGTGCCGCGCCAGGCCGTCGCGCACCAGCTGGCGCATCTCGTCCACCATCCACTGCGCCTCGGCAAAGTCGCTGGTGGCCTCAAACACCCGCACCGGCTCGCCCGGGCCCTGCGCGGTGCGCAGGTTTTTGCCCAGGCGGCGGCTGTTGTGGCTGATCAACTCATTGGCGCTGTCCAGGATATTGCTGCCGCTGCGGTAGTTTTCCTCCAGCTTGATCTGGTGGCGCACGCCAAATTCACGCACAAAGTCAGCCATATTGCCCACGCGCGCGCCGCGAAAGGCGTAAATGCTCTGGTCGTCGTCGCCCACCGCCAGCACGCAGCCAGTGGGCTTGAAGGCAGCGGCGTCGTCCACCGCGCCGCCGGCGCCGGTGCCGGCCAGCATCTTGAGCCAGGCGTATTGCAGTTTGTTGGTGTCCTGGAACTCGTCGACCAGGATGTGGCGAAAGCGGCGCTGGTAGTGCTCGCGGATCGGGTCGTTGTCACGCAGCACCTCGTAGCTGCGCAGCATCAGCTCGCCAAAATCGACCACGCCCTCGCGCTGGCATTGCTCTTCATAGAGCTGGTAAATCGCCACCTTGCGCCGGGTTTCCTCGTCGCGCACCTCGACCTGGTTCGGGCGCAGCCCGTCTTCCTTGCAGCCGCCGATAAACCACTGCATCTGTTTTTGCGGAAAGCGCTCGTCGTCCAGCGCAAACTGCTTGTACAGGCGCTTGATGGCCGAGAGCTGGTCTTGCGTGTCCAGAATCTGAAAGCTCTGCGGCAGGTTGGCGGTCTTGGCGTGGGCGCGCAAAAACCGGTTGCACAGGCCGTGAAAGGTGCCAATCCACATGCCGCGCACATTGAGCGGCAGCATGGCCGACAGCCGCGTCGTCATCTCGCGCGCCGCCTTGTTGGTAAAGGTCACCGCCAGCACGCCGCCGGGCGTGACCTGGCCGGTTTGCAGCAGCCAGGCAATGCGCGTGGTCAGCACCCGCGTTTTGCCCGAGCCGGCGCCGGCCAGGATCAGAGCGTGCTCGGCCGGTAGGGTCACAGCGGCACGCTGCTCGGGATTCAGGTGGGCCAGCAACGGCACGTTGGCGTCGTCCTGTTGTGTAATTGGGGCAAACATGTCTCATTGTAGAAAGCCCACCCGGATGCCCCTTCCCAATTTGAAACAGCTCGCCGCCGGCCTGGGGCTATGGGCCGCCTTGGCGCCGGGCGTGGGTGCGCAGGGGGTTTGCAGCAGCGATGGCCAGCCCCAGCCGGTGCGCCTGCTGGAGCGTTTTTTGAGCGCCGATTGCGAGCGCTGCTGGAGCACGGCCACCGCCCTGGCGCCCAGCGGCGCGGGCAATACCCTGGCGCTGGACTGGATTGTGCCGGGCTCGCTGGGCGACAACGCACCGCTGTCGGGCGCCGCCAGCCGCGATGCCCTGACGCGGCTGGCTGCCCTGCGCCGGGCTGCGCCGCGGGAACAGCTGGCGGTCAGCACCAAGGTTGCAAACGGCCGCGGGGACACGGTGCGGGTGGCCCATGGCGTTGCGCTAGGAGGCTACATCGGTGCATCGATTGAGGCGTCAGTTGAAGCGCAGCGCCGACAGACGACAGCGCCGCTGACCGCCGTGCTGCTGCTGGTAGAGACCATTGCCGCCGGCAGCGACGGCACGCCCATCGAACGGAATTTGGTCAGAAACATGCTCCAAGCCCCGTGGAATAGCGATAGTTCGCTACAAAAACAGAAGCAAATCAGCTGGTTGGAGCGCCGACCCCTGAGCATCCCGGAGGGCGCCGACCCGCAGCGGTTGCGCGTGGTGGGCTGGCTGCAAGACCAGCGTGGCCGCCTACTGGCGGCAGCGCAATCGGCCTGCCGGCCCGACCTGCCTTGACTTGACAGTCGGGCAAGCGACAGCCGCCACCGCAAACCGGCTATGCCAGACGCTCCGACATTCAGATTTTTTTCAGAGTATTACAGCGAAATTATCTGCTTTTTAAGAATCGCATTGGCATCTAACGTCGGGTTTCTCTTGTGACTCTGGAGCCCAGGCCATGCCAACCTTGATTGAATCCCGCGAAGCCGCTGGTACACCAATGAGCAAGCAGTACCGAGACACCCCGTCCGCCCCTGCCGACTCATCGGACCACGCCACTGCTCAGCCATTCGCTGGCTTTGCCCGGTAGTGCCCAGCCCGTGACACTGGTGCTGGCGGCCACCGACCCCACCTTTTTGGCGCTGCCAAGCATGGCTCCAATGATGACCCACTCTTAACCCTGCCAACCCAAATAACGAAAGACCTGCATGAAATGCCCCAACTGCCCTGATACCACCCTCGTCATGTCCGATCGGCAAGGTGTTGAGATTGACTATTGCCCTGCTTGCCGGGGTATTTGGCTGGACCGCGGCGAGCTTGACAAGCTGCTGGAGCGCGCGGCAGCGGCGGCGCAACCGCTGGCGCCGGCAGCTCGGCATCAAAAGCCAGCTGACTTTGCAGACTCCGACCACTACGGCGGGCAGCGGTACCGCCAGGAACGTAAAAAATCATGGCTTAACGAGATTTTTGACTGACCGCTGAGTCATTCGCGCTGAGTCATTCAAATGCCGAGCTTCGTTGACCCAGCCATCCTGTTTTTTGTATTCGGCATGCTGGCCGGTTTGCTGCGGTCGAATTTAGAGATACCGCCGCAGATAGCGCGGTTTCTCTCCCTGTATTTGTTAATGGCTTTAGGGCTCAAGGGTGGTTTTGCCCTGGCGCAGTCGGGCATGACCACGGAGGTGGTGGTGAGCCTGGGCGCTGCGCTGTTCATGGCCATTCTGGTGCCGATGCTGGGGTACCTGACTCTACGGCAATTTCTCAACGGGTTTGATGCTGCAGCGATTGCGGCCACCTACGGATCGGTCAGCGCAGTCACCTTCATCACGGCGGTTCAATACCTGGATACACACAGCATCAGCTTTGGCGGTCATATGGCGGCCGCCATGGCGCTCATGGAGTCGCCCGCCATCGTGCTGGCGGTCGTGCTGGCCAACCATGCGCGCCAAAAGGCGACTGCAGCTACACCTGCCGGCGCAGCAGCGGCTGGCAATCCGCCGCTGGGACGCATCCTGCATGAGGCCCTGACGGATGGTGCCCAACTGCTACTCCTCGGTGCCATGCTCATTGGTGTTTTGACAGGGGAATCTGGCCAGGCCGCCATGAAGCCGTTTTCTGTGGACCTGTTCAAAGGCATGCTGGCCTTCTTTTTGCTGGACATGGGCTTGCTGGCCGCACGCAACATGGGCAAGCTCAAGGGTCAGTCTGTCTGGCTGCTGGTGTACGCCATTGCCGGGCCGCTGGTGCATGCGGGCATCGCGTTGCTGCTCAGCGGGTCACTAGGCCTGTCGGCCGGCAACGGGGTATTGCTGATGGTGCTGGCGGCCAGCGCGTCTTATATTGCCGTACCAGCGGTTATTCGTCATGCTATTCCAGAGGCCAACCCCACGCTGTACTTCGGCATGTCTCTGGGCCTGACCTTTCCGCTCAACATATTGGTCGGTATTCCGCTGTCTGTGCATTTGGCACAACGCTTTTTGTGACCAGGCAGGTTCACTGGGCCCCACCCCGACTCCGATAGAATCAATCACCGGGCCCAAACCATTGAGGCCCGGTTTTTTTTGGCTTATTTTTTTGACAGGCGGCCTGCACCATGGACATCTTTGACTACGACAACATCCTGTTGCTGCCCCGCAAATGCCGGGTGGAGAGCCGCTCGGAGTGCGATACCAGCGTGGAGTTCGGGCCGCGCCGCTTCCGGCTGCCGGTGGTGCCCGCCAACATGAAAACCGTGGTCAATGAGGACATTTGCGTCTGGCTGGCTCAGGCCGGCTACTTTTACGTGATGCACCGCTTTGACTTTGACAACATCAAGTTTGTACAAAGCATGGCAACGCGCGGCCTGTACACCTCGATCTCGCTGGGTGTCAAGCCGCCCGACTACGCCACCGTGGCACAGCTGCTGGCTTTGGGCTTGGCGCCCGACTACATCACCATCGACATCGCGCATGGCCACGCTGACAGCGTCAAAGCGATGATCGGCCACCTGAAGGAGCACATGCCGTCCAGCTTTGTGATCGCCGGCAACGTGGCGACGCCCGAGGCGGTGATCGACCTGGAAAACTGGGGCGCCGACGCGACCAAGGTGGGCATCGGCCCGGGCAAGGTCTGCATCACCAAGTCCAAGACCGGCTTTGGCACCGGCGGCTGGCAGTTGTCGGCGCTGAAATGGTGCGCCCGGGTGGCGACCAAGCCCATCATTGCCGACGGCGGCATCCGGGAGCATGGCGACATTGCCAAATCGGTGCGCTTTGGCGCCACCATGGTCATGATCGGCTCGATGCTGGCCGGCCACGAGGAAAGCCCGGGCCTGACGGCCGAGGTGGACGGCAAGCTGTACAAGGAGTACTACGGCTCGGCCAGCGACTTCAATAAGGGCGAGTACAAGCACGTGGAGGGCAAGCGCATCCTGGAGCCGATCAAGGGCCGGCTGGCCGACACCCTGACCGAGATGGAGCAGGACGTGCAAAGCTCGATCAGCTATGCCGGCGGCAAAAAACTGATGGACATCCGCAAGGTCAACTACGTGACCTTAGGGGGCGACAACGCCGGCGAGCACCTGCTGATGTAGAAGAGGCTCTCAGGCCAGCAGTTCCAGCGCCAGTTGATTCACCCGTGTGCCGCGCTGCGCCAGCGCGCCCAGCATGCTGAAGTGATTCAGGCCCGGCATCACTTCGCAGACCGGCACCACGCGGCGGCCCCAGGCCTGCTGAATCATTTGGTTGTGCAACAAAAAGGCTGGGCTCTCGTCGCCGCCAGCCACTGAGTACAGTTGACCGCGACCCGCAGCCACCCCCGGTGACGGCAGCCAGGCCGGGCTGACCTTGCGCGCCTGGGCAGGTGTGAGGCGCAGATCAAGTTGCAGGTGCGGTGTGCGACGGATGGACTCAAGCTCAAACAAACCCGAGATCGACAAGGCATTGCGCACCAGCCGGGGCGGCAGGTCAGCGGCCCAGCTTTGCCACTGACAGGCCAACAGCATCGCCGCCAGCTGTGCCCCAGCAGAATGACCAGCCACCGTGATGCGGCTCGGGTCACCGCCGTAATGCGCCACATGGCGCCAGGTCCAGGCCAAGGCCTTCACCATCTGCATCACGATCTGCGGCACCGTGACCGCCGGGCACAGCGCGTAATTGGGCACCACCACGCAGGCGCCGGCCTGGGTAAACGGCGGCGCCACGAAGGAGTGGTCGGCCTTGTCCAGGCCGCGCCAGTAGCCACCGTGCAAAAAAACCAGCACCGGCGCCCCGCCCGCTTGGG
Source organism: Rhodoferax sp. OV413 (assembly GCA_945885775.1). Taxonomy (GTDB): domain Bacteria; phylum Pseudomonadota; class Gammaproteobacteria; order Burkholderiales; family Burkholderiaceae_C; genus Rhodoferax. The sequence goes on from CAMCZF010000009.1 coordinate 19,300, forward strand.
CTGAGCCGGCTGCCGGAAAAACATCCAAGGTCTCGCTGGGGCCGGTGCCGTAGGCCAGGTCTAGCGTACAGGGTTGAGTGCGGGCCCGGGCCGAGTCGGCTGCCCAGCGCGCCAGGTGCTCAGCAAAATCAGGCACCAGGGCACGGTTGTTGTACTGGCGGTCGAGAGCTGCGCCATCAAGTTGTTGCAATTGGGCAAAGTTCATAAGGTCGGGGACGTGGGGATAGGTAGAGAGGTCAGATCAGCCCACCAGGCGGGCACGGTCGGCCAGCACTTCGGCCAGGGCCGCCTCGACATCCGGGGTGGTGAGCAGGTTCAGTTCGGGGCCGACGGACACCCCGGCGCCGGCCAGTCGGTTGGCCTGCAGCTCCAGGCAGCGCTGGAAGACATTGCGCACAAACCGGCCGTTGTCAGTGGTTTGCCCGGCGGCGTATTGCACATTCAGGCTCTCCAGCAAGGCGGTGCGGGCGCTGGTCTCCAGGGTGTAGCCGGCATCGCGGCCAAAGACCTCGAAGATGCCCAGCAGGTCTTCTGGCGGGTAGTCGTCGAACTCAATGTAATGGTTAAAGCGCGACCGCAGGCCCGGGTTGCTGTTGATGAAATGCGTCATCGGCTCGGTGTAGCCGGCGGCAATCACCACCAGTTCCTCGCGATGGTCCTCCATGGACTTGAGCAGGGTGTCGATCACCTCACGGCCAAAATCACGCTCGTCGTCGCCATGGGCCAGGGCATAGGCCTCGTCGATGAACAAGATGCCGCCCAGCGCAGAGGTGATCACCTCTTGGGTCTTGATCGCCGACTGCCCGATGTAGCCGGCCACCAACCCGGCCCGGTCCACCTCCACTAGGCGGTTGGAGAGCGTGACGCCCAGGCTGAAGTAAATGTCGGCCAGGATACGCGCCACGGCCGTCTTGCCGGTGCCCGGATTGCCGGTAAACACCAAGTGGTGGGACAAGCCCGCAGGCGCCTTGCTACCCTGGGCGGAACGGGCCCGCTGAACGCGCAGAAAGTCTGACAAACGCTGCACCTGGCGCTTCACACGGCCCAGCCCCACCAGATCGTTAAGCCGCTTAATCGCCACCTCATAGCGGGCAGTCTGCCCTTCGCCGGTGGGCAGCGGCTCGCCCAGCGCCAGCGCCACGTCGGCCGGCACAATGTTTTGCAGGTCGGCCTTGGAGGCATCGGGCAAGGCAAACACCCGCTGCGCTTGCGCCTCGATCACCTTCTCAAACATGTTTCGGGCATAGCGGGCGTTGCTGAATTTTTGCTGCTGAACGTGGATCTCGCGGCTGAACACCAGTTCCAACCCATGGTGGATGGAACTGTCGAGCACATACGAGTGCGAGTTGCAAAAATTCAAGAAAATTGCCAACAGCTCGGGGGCTGTGTAGTCGGGAAAGCGGATGTACCGGTTAAAGCGCGAGGCCAAACCCGGGTTAGCCTGGATCAAGTGGTCCATCTCGTTCACATAGCCTGCCACGATCACCACCAGGTCGTCACGATGGTCCTCCATCATCTTGAGCAGGGTCTCGATCGCTTCCCGCCCAAAATCCTGCTCGCTCGAACGGGCCAGCGCATAGGCCTCGTCGATGAACAGCACGCCGCCCAGCGCCGACTCGGCAATGGCCCGGGTTTTGATCGCGGTCTGGCCCACATAGGGCGCCACCAGGCCGGCGCGGTCGGTTTCCACCACCTTGTCGGTCTTGAGGATGCCCAGGCGTTGGTACAGGCCGGCAATGATGCGGGCGATCGAGGTCTTGCCCGTGCCGGGGTTACCGATGAACACCAGGTGGCGCGACGGCGACTTGGGAACCCGCAAGCCCTGGCTGGCCCGCATTTTTTGCACCTGCAGGTAGCTGGCCTGGCGAAACACCTCGTCACGCACCGCCTCTAGCCCCACAAACCCGGCAAAGGCCGCGTTCAGGTAGTCAGAAATGGACGCCTCCTCCCCTTGGGGCGACGCCAGTGGCGGTATGGCGAGATCGCCGGGCTGGGCAGTGCGCTCGCGCAACCTGAGCAAGCGTTGCTTGGCACCTGCGAACTCCTGGCGCGCAGCTTCTTCATACCAATGGCGGGCTTCGGCCAAGTTTTGCGGCACGCCCAGACCGTTTTCGTAGAGCCAGCCCAGGTTGTTGCAGGCCTCGGCATTGGATTTTCTGGCCGCCTGCCGGTTCCAGAACAGGCTTTGTTCGTAATCGACCGGCACCCCCAGGCCATGCTCGTAGATTTGGCCCAGCGCCACCTGCGCCTCTGGCATCGCCTGCTCGGCCGCCAGCCGGTACCAGCGCAATGCCTCCAGCGGGTTGCGCTCGGCGCCACGGCCATTGGCAAGCGCAAAGGCCAGGTTGTACTGGGCGAACATGTCGCCCTGACGGGCCGCCAGCGTAAACCAGTGCACCGCCAGTTGCTCGTTCATCGGCAGACCAGCGCCACTCGCGTAGTGGTAACCGAGTTGACGCTGGGCAGGCACATCAGCCGCGTCGGCCGCGAGGCGCAGCCAGCGGATACCCTCGGCCTCGTCCAGCGGAACGCCCCGGCCATTCAACAGCGCAAAGGCCAGGTGGCGCTGCGCCTCGGCGTAGCCACTCTCAGCCGCCAGTCGAAACCAGTGGGCGGCCTGCGCCTCGTCCTTGGCAACGCCAATTCCCTTGGCATACATGCGCCCGAGGTAGCACCGCGCCCCCTCGTCGGGGGCCGTCCGCTCGTCACCCAAGGCGCGGTCGTGCCACTCTTTCAGGCTGTAGCCATCGAACAATTTGGGTAGCATGCTGGCAGGAGATGGATGAACGAAGCGGGCGGTGAAAACCTAAATTTGATTCTTGTCATTTTGCACGCTAATGCTTTCCGCAAGGGCGTTTGCCGCTTGAGCGCCGTCAATTCAGGTGCAATCAAAGCCCCGCCAGAATCTCACAAGCTGGCCTGCGGTCGGAACAAATGCCAGCACCCGTGACCGCTAAGATTGCTGCCACACGCGGTTTCTCAACTCAGTTGGTAGAGCAGTGGTCTCTTAATTCGTAGGTCGAGTGTTCGAGTCTCTCAGGCCCCACCGGGTCAATTTGGTGTCGGCGCCAACAGCCTGATGAACCATCGCGGTTTATGCTTACTGAGACAGAACCCTTTTTGGTGCATCTTCTGCCCCAAAGAGTGCGATGGCCTCTTGCATCTTGCCTTGGGTGTCACGTACTACTACATCAAACTGTGCCAGAGCGGCTTCGTACTCTCCCATCCCGGCGTTGGTCTTGCATAACTTCTCCAGCGTTGCAGCCTTGGCTGCCATTTCCGTCGCACCCAAGGTGCCTGCGTTACCTTTGAGCGTGTGCAGGAGCATCATGGCTTGCTGCTTGTCCCCCGTGATCAGGTATTGCTGGAGTTCAGGCACCGCCGTGTCAGTGATCTTGACGAAGTCTTTGGCGGTACGCACATAGAGCGAGCGCATGTCAGACATGCGGTTAAGCGCGGTTCGAATATCCAGCCCAGCCACCTCAGGGATCGGCTGATTTGGTGCGGGTGATACTGAATCAGAAGCTGAGGCTGATGGGGAAGAAGCATCTGCAGTGTGCGACAGCGCAGTATCTGCATTAAAACCCGAAATACGAACCAAGAGGGACACCAGGTTTGCCAAGTCAAAGGGCTTGCCGATGTGCTCATTCATTCCCCCTGACAGGCACGCTTCTCGGTCGCTGGCCATGGCATTGGCAGTCACCGCAATGATGGGAAGTTCTTTGAGCTTCAATTCTTCGCGAATGGCCCGTGTCGCACAGTAGCCGTCCAGAACCGGCATCTGCAAATCCATCAGCACCACATCAAACTGCGGTGCAGCAGCAGCCACTGCATCTACTCCGAGTTGTCCATTGGCGGCCAATGACACGATGGCGCCCTCTGAGGTGAGCAATTGTTCGGCAACCTGCTGGTTGATCAGGTTGTCTTCGACCACCAGAATGCGCATGCCGGCGATTTGCCTGGTGCTGCTGCGTCCTTTGGTGAGCTTGCGAACGCCAGAATTACTCGATTGGGCGTCCGTCCAGGCGTCGTAGAGCATGGAGGCGGTAGCCGGCTTGACCAGAAACCCATTGATCTGTTCCTGCTCGCCCTCGGTGCGGTGGGAAAGCATCTCCCGGCCATGCGCGGTGAGCATGATGACGGTAGGCTGGGGAAGTTTGTGGCGCTGTGCCAACCCCCGGATCCTTCGGGTGGTGTCCCAGCCGTCCATCTCTGGCATCTTACAGTCCATGTAGATCACGGGGTAGGGAAATTCTGGCGTTGCTGTGGCGCATTGGACAGATAGAAGTTCAATGGCTTCTTTGCCGGACTTGGCAAGTTCTGCGCTCCACCCTAAGGAGCGCACCATACGCATGGTCAGCTCTGCGGCAATGGGATTGTCATCGACTACCAATACGCGCTGGCGCAAGGTTGCTGCTTGGGTTGGCTGCCCATGTGCTTGAGCCTGTGCCCGATCCTGGGCTTGAGGTTCAGTGTATACATTCACGGTCGGCAGTTCCAAGGTGAACGCAAAGGTGCTGCCAACACCTAGTTCGCTGGTGATCTGGATGTCGCCACCCATCAGTTCCACAAAGCGTTTGCTGATGGACAGACCCAACCCAGTTCCGCCAAAGCGGCGTGTGGTGGAGCCTTCGGCCTGGGAGAAGCCGCCGAAGATATGGGCCTGGTGGTCGGGGGCGATGCCTATGCCGGTGTCCTGCAAGGCAAATCGAATAGTGGCGGTGTGTTCTGTCTGAGATAGCTTCTGCAGCGACAGGACCACTTGCCCTTGTGGTGTGAACTTGATGGCGTTGCCACCTAGATTGATAAGTATTTGCTGCAGACGCATGGCGTCGCCGAGCAGCACGGACGGCAAGTCGGGATCAACGTCAAAGAGCACTTCAATGTCTTTAGTGCCCACATCGGCCGACAGCACAACGGAGAGGTTGCGCATGACCTTGTCGATGTGAAAGGGCTCGCTCTCCAGCGTGATCTTGCCAGCTTCGACTTTGGAGAAGTTCAGGATGTCGTTGAGCAAGCTCAGCAAAGACTGCGCGGCGCCTTCGGTCTTGCTGGCGTAGTCGCGTTGGCGCGAGGTGAGTTCGGTGACTTGCAGGAGGTTCAGCATCCCCAGGATGGCATTCATGGGGGTGCGGATTTCGTGGCTCATGTTGGCCAGGAACTGGCTCTTGGCGAGGGATGAGGCTTGTGCGGCTTCAGACGCAAGTAGCAGGGACTCTCGAAGTTCGACTTGCGCACTGACATCACGAATTATTGCGGTGACGATCTGGTCGACGCCGCTGCCGCTATAGCCAAGATTGATGTCCACATAAGGCTCGCAGCCGTCCTTCGTCAACACCTGACGGTACTGGTTAGTCCCGCCCAGTGAACCCTGAGTCGGGGTCCCAAAAAATCCCGTGTGTTGCCCGGGATGTTTGCTTCGATAGCGCTCCGGCAGCAAATCCTCAATCGACAGGGCGTCCATCTCAGCGGCGCTATAGCCAAATAGCACTTGAGCTTGGCGATTGGCGCGCACGATGCCACCGTCGGGTGCCACGTGCACCATCGCGTCCGGGGCTTCATCCAGTAATTCGTCAACGCGCTTGCGGGCAACGAGGACGGAGGTGTTGGCAGCCACAAGCCTGCGCGTAAAGTGCACCAGCAACGCAGTGACGAGCGCAACCATCCCCAGCAGAAATGCACCACCAATCAATAAATCCCGCTCCGCCTTCGTCTTGATTCGATGCGCTTCTGTCTTTGCTATGGCGGCGCGCGGTTCAAGGCGCGCGATCAAACGGCCCATCGCCTCAAGAGCGGGGGTGTCATTGATTTTGACGATGGCGTCAATCTCTACGGGCGACCTTGCCCGCTCCTTCATTTCGAACACAAGAGCGGCCTTCTCGTCATAACTGGCAACAACGTCGCGAATGACGGCCAAATCACTCTGGTCTTCTTTAGTCTTCAGCAAAGCGCCTAAGTGCGCCAGTTCATTCTTTAGATCGAACAGATTCCCTTCAATGACATCTCTGTAACGCTCCAAATCGCCACGCAGCACCAGATCTTTGAAGTTATGGATCAATCCGCCATAACCCATACTGCGATTAAAGGTCGCCACCGTTTCGCTGATGCGCGTTGCTTCTTCGCTGTGCGCGACCCAAACTTCCTGAAACGAATTAAATCGAGATATCGTCAGTGCGATGAAGGCCGCCAGGACTGACGCCACCACGAGACTGCTGAGGGCAAACAGGCGCGGCAAGTTTTTCTCGGCATCTTGACCAATGCCCAATGATTCATTTGAACTCACAGTCATCGCACTAACTCCTAAGCAATTCTCAATATAGGATCATGGTAGCCGCTCGCGCCAAATAGCCTTAGCAAATTCAACCGGATCTGTGGCGGGCAAGAAGTCCAAATATGAGGCTTTCGTCTTTTTGGGCCCTGTACAGCCCACCGCTCATTGACGTTTCGCCTTGGGCTTAACACGCTGCGCTTGCCGAACAGCCGTTTACAACAGGCAGGCAAAAATTTGCTAAGAAAGGAGACTTGCGTCAGATTAACAAACCGATCGATGATTTAGCTCTCCTGCCTGCGGGTATTTGAAGTAGCCTACAAGGGTCACAAATCCAGGAAGCGTGAAATGATCAGCAGATACAACATAGGTTCGAAGTTCGCGGCAGCTCTGTTAGGCAGCCTCGCCCTTGTCTCGCCGTTTTGCATGACCCAGGCCGTCGCAAAGGATCTGGTCGCATTCAATGGTGTAACCGCGCAAGGTGGTCCAACGGCCCAAATGTTCCCCATATTCATGGCACAGAAAATGGGCTTTTACGCAGCTGAAGGTCTTGAGGTGAAGCTCAAATATTCCAAAGGCTCGTCGGATGCGGCGCGCCAGCTTGCAGCTGGGAAAGCCGAATGGGGCATTTTCTCGTCGGCCGCAACGATGCAAACCGTCCAGCGCGGTTCCCCGCTCAAGGCCATCATGCAGGTCTACTACCCCGACACCTTTGATATTGTCGTTCCTACAACGAGCAAGGTGCAGACGATGGCGGACATGAAGGGCCTGTCCATCGGCGTTTCCGACCTCGCCGGCGGCGAGGTGCCGATGACGATGGCATCCATTGTTGCGACAGGCCTGAAAGTAGGCTCCGACGTCAAATTGGTAGTGGCCGGCGATGCTGATCCGTTGACCGTGCGCGCCTTGAACGAGGGCCGCATACAGGCCTATGCGGGTGCCAAGCGCGATCTTCTGCTCCTGCCTGCTCAGGGCATTCCGGTTCGCTCTATTACACCGAAAGTAATTACTCAGTTCCCCGGCGATGCACTCGTGGTTCGCCTTGAAACCTACAAGGCGAAGCCTGAGTTGTTGGTGAAGTTCGTCCGCGCCACCTTGAAGGGCAGGGAATGGGGAATGGCAAATTCCGACAAGGCGTTCGATCTGCTCAAAACAGAGTACGCAACATCCTCACTGAAGAACAACCCGGTGGCAGGCGAATTCTGGACCCTAGTAAAGACCTACTACACAGCGCCCACTGAGGTCTCATCGCACGGCACCTTCCTGCCGCAGGGCTGGAAGACTTACATGGGCTATCTGCAGCAAGGTGAAGGGGCGCAGAAAGTGTTGCCCAGCCCCGTCGATCTAGAAACCCTCCTCACCAATGACATTGTTTTGAAGGCGGCGGCCAAGCAGTAATTGGCGCAGATTTCAGGGCGAAATGGCAATGAGCTGAATCTGTTGATTACCGGTGTCCCAGGATGCGGCAAGACTTGGCTGGCTTGTGCTTTGGCGCATCAGGCGACAAGGTCAGGTTCGTAGTGGCCCGTCACATCAGTCCCGCTCAAGTTCTAATCAGAACGCAACACCCCACTAGCGCGCTACCGCCGCGCGCGGGTTCTTAGCTCAGTTGGTAGCGCAGCGGTCTCTTGATTCGTAGGTCGAGTGTTTGAGTCGCTCAGGACCCACCACTTACAGCCTTGTGGCAAGTAGAAAGCCTGCTATTCAAAAAATAGCGGGTTTTTTGTTTTGCAAACGGGCTGGCACTAAATGGTGTTTTTTCGTGCGGCGTAATTTACTGGACGTGTGACGTTGCCGCGAGAAAGCCGACACCACAGGAGCGCTACCGGCCAACGCCACTGGCGACAATCTTTGGAAGGTTTTATGCCTCTAACCCCCGTGACTATTGAGTTATACGCTACTTCTTTAATAGCAATTAGGCGCAAACGCAGCGCGGCTTGGTAAGCACTCTAGCGGGCGGATGGGCAAGCCGCTAACAGCATAGGCCGCCCTTCTGTCGTAGTTCGCATTCAGCAGATCGTCGGTCGCCGAGGGCCAATTTGACGGATCCAGCGCCACACCTCATACTCTTGTTGAAATTTTCAACAAAAAGGCTTGGTATGTCTACCGTCAATTTCAGCGTCCCTGAAGATATCAAAAATGCGTTCAACACGGTATTTGAAGGCCAGAACAAAAGCGCCGTCATTGCAGATTTGATGCGCGATGCTGTAGATCGCGAACAGCGCCGTAAGCTGCATTGCAGCGCCGTAGACCGCATTCTGGCCAATCGCATCAATGCGCCTCGTTTTTCTGAGACAGAGTTCAGGTCGGCCCGCGAGGAAGGCCGTCCATGATTTGTGTGGTCGATGCCAGTGTTGCCGTCAAATGGTTTGCTGAGGGTGACTGGGCACTGCGTGAAGACGATATTGAACCGGCACTTGAGATACTGAAAGCAAGTACACGCGGAGCGTTGGACTTTTACCAACCACCACATTTCTTGGCGGAAGTGGCGACAGTGGTGTCCCGCCTCAGGCCGGACCGAGCACAGCAATATATGAATGATTTGGCCCAACTCAACATCACTTGGGCAGCACCCACCGTGGCTTACGCTCTTGCTATCAACCTGGCTCGCCAACTTGACCACCATTTGTTCGACACGCTATACCACGCAGTGGCACTGTCTACACCGGGTGCTGTGCTGATCACAGCGGACCACCGTTATTTTGTGAAGGCCCAACACCTCGGACAACTTGTCTGGCTGGCCGACTTTAGCCTTGGGTAGTGGCCCGTCACATCAGTCCCGCTCAAGTTCTAATCAGAACGCAACACCCCACTAGCGCGCTACCGCCGCGCGCGGGGCTTCAAAGCAGGCACGACACAGTGGCCAAGTCAAAGCCACGGCGACGAGACCGCTCAGCGCACAGATCAGCGCGGCCATCGGGGCGCCTAGGTGCTGGGCCAGCCAGCCGATCGCAAAAAACCCCAGTGGCCCGACGCCAATGCACATGGTCATCAGGCCCATGACCTCAAGACGCCGGTCTGCCGGCGCGTTGTTGTACACCAAGGTCGGCTGCATCACTGCGAAACCGGCCTGTGCGATACCGATGACAAAAAGAATAACACCCGTCAGCAGCACGTGATGGCTCCAGGCGAAGCCGACCTGCAGTACCAGGAACAGCACAACAGCCCCAAGATACACCGGCCCGTAGGGCAGACGCCGGGCAATCGATGTCAGCGTCAAGGCGCCCAGCAGCGAGCCGATCCCGTCCAGGCTGGCCAGCAGGCCCACACCCTGCGCGTCAAGGTGGAGTTGGTCCCTGCCGATCACCGGGATCATGCTCAGCACCGGCCAGCCGAACAGGTTGAAAAGCACTGTGATCCACAGCGTGGCCTTGAGGGGGCGGGATTCGCGCGCTGCGCGCAGGCCGCGCATCAACACATCGCGGATCGTCGCTTTGGAGGCACCTGCATCAGTTGGCGGCGGGTCGACCAGGCCGCCCAGAGCCGCGAGCACGGGTAGGTAGAGCAGCGTTGTACACAGCAACACCACTGGCAAGCCACCCAGCGCCAGCAACAAGCCGCCCAGCATGGGCCCGATCAGGCGGCAGGCATTGGAGGCAACAGCATCCAGTGACATGGCCTGCACCATGCGACCTTGACCGGCCAAATCACCCATCAGCGCACGCCGCAAGGGCATGTCGCCGGCCCAGACCAGGCCGTTGATGAAGCTGGCCGCCGCCAGGTGCCAGACCTCGATGGCACCAAAGGCAGACACGATCAGCAGCAGCAAGGAGGTTGCGAGCAGGCCGGCATGCGTCACGATCAGCAGCCA